>JBIJCX010000046.1:0-34862 GCA_044344465.1 Opitutaceae bacterium | reverse complement strand
CACCACCTCCGCTCCATCCGGCGGGCCTATCACAACCAGTTGCATCTTTTCGCGTCGGCCATCCTGCGGCACTTCCCCGACGGCACGCGCCTGAGCCGGCCCGAGGGCGGTTTTGTCCTCTGGGTCGAAATGCCCCCCGGCGTCGACACGCTGCGCCTCCAGTCCGAGGCGCTGAGGCAGCACATCAACACCGCGCCCGGCGCCCTGTTCTCCGTGAAGGACCGGTTTCGGAACTGCCTCCGGATGAATTGTGGTCTGCCCTGGAGCGACACGATCGCGGCCGCAGTCCGCACGCTCGGCGAACTGGCGCAGCGTCAGCTGTGACCCCCGCCCGCCGGACTGCCCGCGCCAACAACACCACGCGGTCGGGTAACCCGGCAGAAGTCTTGAATCTTGTCCGGCACGCGCGCAGATCAATGTGCGCCTCAGGGCGCAAATTGGGCAAGCGGGGCACAAAGCACCAGGGTCAAACTCCAAGCTCATGAACACCAACCGTCGCAAATTCATCGCCACCGCGCTCGCCGGCGGGGCCGCCGCCACCCTCCCCCGATCGGCCCGCGCGGCGGCGGTCCGCGGAAGCGACCTCCTCCAGTCGAGGTACGCCAGGCTGGATGAAGTCCTGCAAGCGCCCGTGTTGCGGCGGCAGTTCTTCACCACCCCGGTGATTATTGAAACCCTGGAATTGCTCCGCTGGGGGGGCAGCTTCCTGTGCCGGGTTCGCTCCAAGGATGGCGCCGAAGGCATTTCCGTCTCGAACAATTCCCAGCAACTCTCGGTCTATCCGATTCAGGTAAACCGGCTGCAGCCCTTCTTTATCGGCAAGGACGCGCGCGACCTGGACCACTTGCTGGAGGAGGTCTACGTTTATCAAAGCAACTACAAGCTGCAGAGCCTGGCACTATGGGTGCCGCTGGCCACGATCGAGTTTGCCATTCTCGACCTGCTCGGCCGCATCGCCAACCAGCCGATGGGACTGCTGATCGGCGACAAGATTCATAATTCCACGGTCGCCGTCTATCGGGCGAATGGCGAACGCGATGTCAGCGCAGAAGCGGTCATGGTGAACCTGAAGCGGCAGGTGGAGGAATCCCAGGCGAAGGCGCTCAAGATCAAGATCGGCGGCCGCATGAGCCACGTCGAATACCCGGCCGGCCGGTCGGAGCGGCTGATCCCGATGGTGCGAAAGGAATTCGGCGACAAGATGGTCTGCTATGCCGACTCGAACGGATCGTATGACGTGGCAGAAGGGATAAAATTCGGCCGGCTGCTGGAGGAATACAAGTATGCGTTCTACGAGGAGCCGGTACCGTTCGACTGGTATGACGAGACCAAGGCGGTCGCTGACGCCGTGAATATTCCCGTCGCGGGCGGGGAACAGGAAGCGAGCATGCATGCCTTCCGGTGGCTGATTGCCAACGACGCGCTGGATATCGTCCAGGCCGACGTCTATTACTTCGGCGGGTTGATTCGCTCCATGAAGGTGGCCCGCATGGCGGCCGCGATGGGAAAAGTCCACACGCCGCACATCTCCGGCGGTCTGGGCTACCTCTATATGATCCATTTCGTGTCGGTCATTCCCAACGCGGGCCCGTATCACGAATTCAAGGGCCTCAGCAAGGCGGTGCCCTTCGAGTGCAAGACCTCCTCGCTCAAGACCGACGGCGGCGTGGTGCGGGTTCCCACCGGCCCGGGATCGGGCATCGAGATCGACCCCGCCTTTATCAAGAAACACACCGTCGTACCGCGTGATTCCGGCCGGGCGGTCGAGTAGTGCCGGGCCTCCCGCTGAATCCGTCCGTCTCATGAGCCCCGACTGGCCGACGCACCGCCGCCGGAGGACAACACGAACTCCTGCTGCCAGTTACGGCTCGTGCAAAATCTCTCGCATCGACGATTCGTTTCTGCCGGCGTTGTACCCGGAACGGGTCGCGACTGGCGCGAGCGGTTCCGCTTTTTCCCCATGACCTCGCCAACACCCAGCCCGACTTCACCCGGATCAAAAACCGCCGACGCCAGCGACTCCAACCGAAAGTGTTTCGCCCGATCGAGCCTTCATCACCGGTGGCGCCACCTCGGTTGCGCGATCGCAATCGTGATGCTCGCGTTGCCGTTGGGAGCGGCGAGCGCCAAACCGGCGCCCGCGGCACCGGACGTAAAACCGGCCGAGCATTACCCGCTGGAAAAGTATCTGACCCAAATCGCCGAGCAACAGTGGCGGGAGCGGGCGGCCCAACTGGCCAAGATAACGACGGCCGCCGACGTCACCGCCCGCGCGAAGTTCATCCGCGCCGAATTTCTCAAGGGCATCGGCGGACTGCCGGAACAGCGGGGACCGCTGAATGCGCGCATCACCGGGACGCTGGAGCGGAAAGGCTATCGGGTCGAAAAACTGATCTTTGAGAGCCTGCCTGGCTGCCATGTCACGGCGAATCTATATATACCCACGACCGGGCGCGGCCCGTTTCCGGCGATCCTTGGCACGGCGGGACACAGCATGGTCGAGGGCAAGGCCGCCCCGCTGTACCAAAAGGGATTCATCGCGCTGGCGATGCGTGGTTATATTGTTCTGGCTTACGATCCGCCGGCGCAGGGTGAACGTTACGAACACGTGGATCCCAAGACCGGAGCGATGCGTTCGCTGGGCCATATCAGTCCCGGACTGCAATGCCTGCTGACCGGCGGGACCATCGCGCGCTATTTTCTGTGGGACGGAATGCGGGCGCTGGATTACCTCCTCACCCGATCGGACGTGGATCCCAAGCGGCTGGGCGCGGCCGGGAATTCGGGCGGCGGCACCCAATCAGCGTTTCTGGCCGTGGTTGAGCCACGGCTAAGCGCCGTGGCGCCCTCCTGTTATTGGACCTCATGGGAGGCGCTCTGGAAGTCCCAGGGACCGCAGGACTCAGAACAGGTTCTGCCCAACTATATCAAGAGCGGTCTCGATTTCTCCGACCTGGCGGTCGCGTTTTCGCCCAAGCCCGTCATCATGCTCACAGCCACGAAGGATTCCTTTCCCATTGCCGGCGCGCGGGCGATGTACGCCGAAGCGAAACCGTTCTTTCAGCTGCTCGGTGCGGGCGACCAGTTGGGTTTTTTCGAATATAATGACGGTCACGGCTGGTCGCAGCCGCGGCGGGAGGCGACCTCCGCCTGGTTTGATCGGTGGTTCTACGGCAAGACCGGACCGGCACCGGAGCCGGATATCCAGCCCGAGACCCTCGCCGCGCTCCAATGCACCGAGACCGGCCAGGTGGTCACATCGCTCCGCTCAAAAACGTCGCAGATGCTGAACCAGGAAGTGGCGGAGGCGATGCTGCCGCGCCGGAGTCTGGGCCAAAGAATTCGCGCGACGGAGGCGCGCCAGATCATCGCGGCACGGCTGGCCGTCCCGGTCGCGCGATCGAAAGCGACTGCGACGGTGGTCAGTCGCAAGACGGGCCCGGAGTTCGTGGTGGAAACAGTGGCGCTGGCCCCGGAGCCGGGAATCGAAGTCAAAGCCGAGGTAATCCTGCCGACCGGCGCGGGCGCCCGTCGTCCCGCCGTGATCGTGGTGCGCGATGGCGTTGCCCCGGTGGATCCGGAATCGGACCAGGAAGTGGCGATCTGGAGAAAGGCGGGGCAGGTCGTCGTCGTGGCGCACGTGCGCGGGCTCACGCCGTTTTTGCCCAAAGGCAAGACCTACTATACCGTCGAATACCGGACGGCCATGCGGGCGATTCTGGTGGGCAAGACGATGGCGGGAATGCGTGTCCAGGATCTGCTGGCAATCTTCGACCATGTCGCCGCGCGGCCTGAGGTCATCCCCGATCGGGTGACCCTCATCGGACACGGCAACATGGGCATAATTGCGCAATATGCCGGGGCGCTCGAACCGAGAATTGCCCGGGTCGTGGCCGCGGGCACGCTCCTGTCCTATATGGATTTCGTGCGGGCGCCGGAATATTCGGAACGATTGGCGGACATCATCGTGCCGGGGGCGTTGCTCGATTTCGATTTGCCCGATCTCGCGGCGGTCGCGGGCGATGGCAAGCTGGTGCTGGTCAATCCTAACGCCGCGAGCGGGCAGCCGGCTTCGGACGCGGCCGCGAAGGCGGCTTACGGCGGCAAGACCCGGGTTCTGTTCACGACGGCAACCATCACCCCGGGGCTGGTCAACTGACCTTGGCAGCCGGACGGAATCAGGCGGAAAAAACCGACCGGATTCCGTCCGTCCCCGCGGTCGACAACGCCGCGAGTTAAGGTGTGATCCGAACGGCTTCCGCCTGCGCCCCTTGCTTACAGCTCCGCCAGCTTCACATTCCGGTACTCCGCCTTCATCGCGACGTTCGGGTGGATTTGCAGCCCGAGCGGCGCGGCGCCCGAAAATCTCGCATCGGTGAATTCCGAGGCCTTCGTGCCGTTAATCCAGCAGGTGAAGGTATTGCCCTTCGCCTGCACGCGAATCGTGTTCCACTCGCCCTCGGGCTTCATGAGTTTCGCCGCCGCCTTCGCCTGGCCGGCCTCGGGGTAGGCCGGCTTGCCGCCCGTGTAAAACGAGCCGGACATGTCCACTTTCAGGCTGCCCGAGATGCCGAGCTGCAACTGAATCTTCGGTTTCCGCATCTCCACGCCCGTATCCGTGTAACCCTTCCAGCGCACGTCGAACTCCATCACGAAGTCGGTGTACTCCTTCTCGGTCCAGAGGTAGTTGCCCTTTTTTGCCGCGTTGTTCTCGCCCACGAGCACGCCCTTCTCGACGCGCCAGAATTCCTTTGAGGCCTCGGCCTTCCAGCCGGCCAGATCCTTGCCGTTGAAAATCGGCTTGAGCTTCGGCTCAGCCGCCAGGCCGCCGATCGCGGCCGCACAGGAGAAAATGAGGGTGAGAGCGAGGGTATGAGATTTCATCGTCGCCCACGTTGCCCGCTCCCGCCGCCGGAGGGAAGCGCGTTTCCAGGGCAGTCGGCCGGCGGCGCCGGTGGCCTGTCCCGCCCGCATTTGAGCGCAGATAGATTCTCGATTTGACCCGGCACATGGCCCGCAAGCTGCGCCTCGAATTCCCCGGCGTTGATTCTACCTTGCATCAGGCCGTCCAGGTGTCCAGCGGGCGCGCCCGCCGGTGGCGACGAGGAACTTCATGGCTTCCCCGTGGAGGACGAGCTGGGCGTCGAGGATCGTATCGGGGGTCTGGCGCGCGGGCTCGCGGGCGCGGTTGTTCCCGGAGAAGCCATGGGAGGGCGACTCGACCACAATGCTCAGCGCACCGCAGTGGAAGTTGAGGGCTGTATCGAGATTGTAAGCACCTTGGGGTGCCCGCTTGGGGTTGGCCTCGATCGCCGGATCCCGCGTGCTCTGCAATCCGGCCAGCGCCAGGCCGGTGTGCACCTGCCGGAAGAAGGCGTCGAAGATTGGTCCCAGCGCGGGCTCGCCGAGCGGGCGGTGCACCCGCATGAAGTAGTCGTTCAGGCCGACACCGGTGTGCAGATTCAGGACGAGGTCCGGCCGTTCGCGCGCAGCGAGATCGAAGAGTGCCTGGGTCTCCGGTTGGCGTCGGCCGAAGAAGTCGTCGTGTTGGATGTTCACGCCCGCGTCGTTGGGATAGCCACCGGGAAACGCGGTGCGTGCGAAATCGAGCGGGATGAACTCCTTGACCTGGGGCCAGCCGAGCAACGTGCCGTCGGCGTTCGCGCCGGTGTTGAGATATTCTTGCACCGCTTGCCCCGCCCCGCCTTCCCGGTGCGCTACCATGCGCAGCGGAATGCGCGCACGGCCGTCCGGGTTCAGAATCGGGATCAGCATGAGCCGGTCGAGCTTGGCGGCGGCAGCGGAGATCCCGGGCCACGCCTTCCCGCGCAGGTCCTTTCCTGACTCGATCACCGACAGCAGGTTGACGATACCAACGATGGCGTCGAACTCGCCGCCGTGGACCGCCGCCATCGCCCAATAGACCGTCTTCTCGTGATCCGGCCCCCGGTAGGCGCGCACATTGCGGAAACCAAGCGAGCCGGAAAACGTGCTCGTGCCTCTGCCTTGCCGCGGTTGACCGTAGGCCACGGCCCGAATCGGCCGTCCACCCGCCGAGGTGCCAATGATCTCGATCTTACCGGTGCGAACGCGGCTGGTAAGGAAGGCCGACACCTCGTCGACGGTGCTGACCCAGAACGGCGGAATCGTGTCCGGTTCGCGCAGATAGTCCGCAGGAATCCTGAAGGGCGTCCGCGTTGACGCGGCCAAGATGCGTGGTGCGGCAAACGCCAGCGCGAGGAGAGAAAAGAGAAGGCGGGTCGCAAGGCGGAGTGTCATGGAGATGATTGAGGGCGGAAGCTGCATCTTATTGCACGGCTTTCACCATAGCCCCGATGAGTTGGCGGCCGAACGCGAGGATCAGAGACAGGAGAGCGATTGGTTTGGGCACGGGGCTAGAAACGGGGGGCACGATGATCGGAGCAGGCGGCCTCAGACGCGGGATGAGCCGGGCGAAGTCAATTTCGAAAACCCTCGAATTCGTTCATCCGGAGGGTCGGAGAAATGTGCCGCGATCCATCGTGAGAGCGGCCACCGAGGGAAAGCCAAAACGGGTCAGAAAGCCAAAACGGGTCAGGTTTCGGAAAGTGATTTTTCACTGCTCTTATATGCGCTTGACGCACCTACGGCCAAAGGAAAGCCTGTCGGCATGACTCAGGGCTTCGCTTGTCGGGAGACGGCGCGGATTCACGCGGGTGAAGTTTCGCGCCGTCTCCCGCAGGCGATGCAAGCGGTGGCGCGCCGGAAATTGCGGCAATTGGACGCTGCGACCGGCCTGGACTTTCTGCGGATTCCGCCGGGGAACCGGTTGGAAGCGCTGAAAGGCGACCGGGCCGGTCAACATTCGATCCGCATCAACGACCGGCATCGCCTCTGCTTCCGCTGGGATGGCGAGCACGCGCACGCCGTCGAGGTTGTCGATTACCACTGCTTGTGATTACTGCCATGAAAACGAACCGACTCCCCAACATTCATCCCGGCGAGGTCTTGCTGAAAGACTTTTTGGGACCGATGGGCATCACGCGCTATCGGCTGGCGAAAGCGACGGGCATCCCGCAGGCACAGGTGTTGCGCATTTGCGCGGGCCAGCGGGCGATTACGGTCGAGACGGCGGTGCGGCTGGGAGTGTTTTTTGGCGTGGACCCTCGGAACTGGTTGAATCTCCAACGGGCCTACGATCTGGAGGAGTTCGAGCGCACGCGCGGGGCGAAGGTACGGCGGACGGTGGAGAAGTGGGCGGCGTGAACTGGTGAGCGCAGGGCGCTTGGGGATTTTGCTGCCTTGCGTTGGTTGCGGGTGCGCCGCGCCAGGATCAGGCGCAACCGTTTTCATCTGCCAGTCGCGATCTGTTGCAGGGTGAGACGTCACCCGCTGCTATGCTGATTTGGGGCTGCTCGACGGGTTCAGGTCGCGACTATCGACAGGTCGCCGCAATCTGCCCGCCGCTATCTGACTCTCGTCCGAGTACGTGTCGAGAGTCGCATCGTGACCCCGTCTACGCGCCCGTGACCTCGTCTACGCGCCCCCGGTCGAACGGGGGTGCCGGTGGCCTGTCGCACCGGTACTTGAGCTCCAACTCGATTCTCGATTTGACCCCGTCTGCGCCCCTTGGCACCAACCCAAGACCCCTCCGCCCATGAACGATAATTCTTCCCCTCGATCCGGCTGGCGGCACCGGCTCGCCAGGACGACGGCACTGCTGGCCGCGGGTGCAATTTTGTCGCTGACCGCCGCGGCCGCGCCGCCGGTGTTCCGCGCGGGCGCGGATCGCGCCGACATCACGCCGGATCTGGGCACGGCCCAGCCAGGGAGTTTCACGTCCGAGGTGACCGGGGTGCGCGTGCACGATCCGCTGCACGTGCGCACCCTGGTGCTCGATGACGGCGGCAACCGCATCGCCATCGTCGTGTGCGACAATGTGGGACTGCCGCTGTCGGTCTGTGACCAGGCGAAGAAATGGGCGACGGAACTGACCGGGCTGCCCGGGGCGCAGATCGTGATGGCCGCGACGCATTCGCACAGTGCGGGCTCGGCGTGGCGGACCTCAGGGCCGAACGGCATCGCGGAGGTGCTCGATCAGGATGGTTTCACCGATTCGCCGGCCCCGTTGACTGCCTACCAACGGTTCATCGCCCGCCGGGTGGCCGACAGCATCCAGTCGGCCATCCAGCGCCTGGAACCGGCGAGGATCGGCTGGGGCGCCGGGCGCGAACCCGGGCAGGTTTTCAACCGCCGTTGGTTCGTCAAATCCGAGCAGAGTCGCCGGAATCCGTTTGGCGGCGTGGATCAGGTGCGGATGAATCCCGCGCCGGCCTCGCCGGACTTGATCAAGCCGGCCGGACCGACCGATCCCGAAATTGTATTTCTTGCGGTCCAATCCACCACTGGCCGCCCGATCGCGCTGCTGGCGAACTATTCGCTGCACTATGTCGGCGGAGTCACGCCCCGAACTTTTTCCGCCGATTATTACGGCATGTTTGCGGAGCGAATCGGCGAATTGATCGGCGCGACCCGGCAGGATCCGCCGTTCGTGGCGATGATGTGCAACGGCACCAGTGCCGACGTGAACAACATCAATTTTCCCCAGGGAGGCGTGGCCGAGGCGCCCTATGTGAAGATGCGGCGCGTCGCCAACATCGTGGCGGCCGAGGTCTACCGCGTCTATCAATCGGTGACGTATCAGGACTGGGTGAAGATCGACTCCCGTTACGAGGAGCTCCCGCTGCGTCCCCGGCAGCCGACACCGGAAATGGTGGCTTATGCCCGCGCGATCCTGGAACGACCGGCGGGCCGGGGCACGTGGTACCCGCTCGAGGCCACCTACGCCCGCTGGCTCCTGCTCTCGCTGGAGGCGCCGCAGCGCCTGCGCGTGCCCGTGCAAGCCCTGCGGGTGGGCGAGGTCGGAATCGCGGTGACGCCGGCCGAGACGTTTGCGGAGATGGGGCTGGAGCTCAAGGCGCGGACCCCCTTTAAGAAATCGTTTACCATCTCGCTGGCGAATGGCTGGTTTGGCTACATGCCGACGCCGGCCCAGCACGAAGTCGGCGGCTATGAGACCTGGCTGGGCGTCAATCGCCTGGAAAAGGACAGCTCTGTACACATGGTTGCCGCCCTGCTCCGCATGTGGGAGTCGATGCAATAGGCGGCGACGTTTGGCAAAGGAAACAAAGTCGCGGCCGATGTCCCTGCGCCCCGATGTATCGGCGGCAGGCTTTGGAGGTTCGCGTCGTCTTCCCTGACCCCGTGCACCGTCTCCAGCGTCATCGAATTTCGCAAATCAGGGAAGACGTCGTGCCGCGGGTGCCTTGAACCGTGCCGCTCAGTCTGATCGCGTGTGCCGCGGATTCATCGGGGTAGCAGGGATTCGGTGTCACCCTGAAGGCCAAACCGATTTCATGCGCGGACATTCGGGTGAAGCGCGGAGAAACTCTTCGCGGCTTGCGTGCTCCGCCGTCAGCGCCACGCTCGAACCATGAGCCTACCCCTGCGTTTCTTGCGGGCGCTGTTGAGCGCGGTGCTCTTCCTCATGATCGGCGTGCTGGTCATGCTGCTGCTGGTGTCGGGTCTGAGCACTGTTTCCCTGAGCGACGATTCCCTGTGGAAGGCGGTCGGCTGGTTTGCCCTGGTCGCGACCGTCGGTTGCCTCGTGGCGCTGTACTTCATCAACCGCTGGCTGCGGGAAAAGCCGTGGAGCGTGCTGGCCGCGGGCTATATCATCGTCGCGCCGGTGTTTGTCTACGCCGCGTATGATGATGCGGAATTCAAACGCCCGCTCACGCTGGCGGAGCTTTCCCCGTCACCGGCCCGGGCCGAGGAGAGCTGGCGGATCACGCTCTGGTATTCACCGCGACCTGACCAGCCGGCGGAGCGGACGATGCCAAACCACAATTACGTCCCGGGGGCGGCGAGCGATCCGGAGAAATGGGCAACGCATCTCGAAAAGAACCGCGAGAAGGTGCTGCAGGCCTGGAACACGCTGGCGAAGGAGCGGGAGTGGTTTGCCGCCATGAATGCGTTTCCGGCCATCGGCGATCTGATGCCGGCGCGCTACGACGGGCCGCTCATCCGGTTCCGGCCGTTTCGGGCGGTGGTGCAGGTGTGCTGTGCGCGGGCGGGACTGCTCGCGCTTGACGGCCGGGGTGACGACGCGGTCGACGAGCTCCTGCCCGTCCTCGAGGTCAGCCGGAAGCTCGAGCCCTCGGCGCGCTCGCTGGTCCGCTTCATGGTCGCGCGGGCTTCGCTGGGCACCATTGGGGATGCCACGCGTTTCGTGCTGGCGCGAGCCCGGGTGTCGGCGGCAAAACGCGCCGCGCTTGCGACCGCGCTCGAGGGCGGCAGCGGCGGGACGGCGGGCGTGCGCCGGTTGCTGTGGATTGAGTACGCGTTTCACTATGAAGCCCTCCTCGCGGAAGGCGGACTCGAGGGCTTTGAATCGGGAGATGGGAGTCGCAAGCGGGTGATGCTGGCGATGACCCGTCCCTTTTTTCTCCGCCGGGCGACGGCCAATAGTTATGCCGCGAATCTGGAGGAGCTCACGCGGCTGGCGGAGCGGCGGGAATTCAGCCGGTTCGACGCCCAGCAGCGTGAGTTCGCGAACGAGCAGGTGCGGGGCCGATTCAAGAATATCGTCGGCGGGTTGCTGCTCCACATGAGCATGCCCAGCTACCACAAGGTCGTGGAGACCTATTGGACGAAAGAGGACGAGCGGCTTGCCCTGATCGCGGAGCTGCGGAAGCCCGTGTGAGGCACGCCCAGTGCCGCGTCCAGCACCGTCGATTTCCCCTGCGCCGAGCCGGCATATTTCTGCTTTACGTCCCCTCCCGATGAATACCGCCGCGCGTGTCCTGGCCGTTCGCCGGCCGTGGTTTTGGATGCTGTTCGCCGTGATTTCGACCGCGGCTGCGGCGCTCTCGTGGCGGCTGTTCCCGATCGCGTTTCCATTGATCTCGCTCGACATCCGCATGGATCGGACGGGCGCGATCCGGACGGCGCGCCAGCTCGCCGGGGAAAACAAATGGGGCCCCGGCACGGCGGCCCGCGACGCGGCCTCGTTTGGCGGCGATGCGCAGGCGCAGGCGTTTGTCGAGCTGGAGGGCGGGGGCAAGCCGGCGTTCGCCTCGCTCCTCCACGACGGGCTGTACTCCCCCTACCGCTGGCAGGTGCGGCTCTTCCAGGAAGGTGAGACCAACCAGACGACGGTCCGCTTCCGTCCGGATGGCGGGCCGTATGGCTTCGTCGAGACATTGCGGGAGCGGGCTCCGGGGGCGAGCCTGGCGAGCGAGCCAGCCCGCGAAATCGCGGAGCGTTCCGCGCGAGGTGAGCCGTGGCGACTGGCACTGGATCGGTTCAAGCTCGCCGAGACGTCGCAGGTCGTGCGGCCGGGCGGCCGCGTGGATCACACCTTTGTCTATGAACGGCCGGACCGGTTGCTCGGCGAAGGCCGGCTGCGGCTGCGGCTCGTTGTCGGCGGCGACCGGCTGACCGAGCTGACCCACTTCGTGAAGATTCCCGAGGCCTTCACCCGGCGCTACGAGCAGATGCGCTCGACCAACAACACGATCGCGGGCGGCGCGTCGGGGGCGATGTTGTTGCTGTACGGCATCGGCGGCTGCGGCGTGGGAATCTTTGTGCTCCTCAAAGGCCGCGCGTTGTTGTGGCGGCCGGCGCTCGCGTGCGCCGGAGTTTTCGCGGCGCTGCAACTGCTGGCCGGCTACAACGCGTGGCCGCTCGTCTGGCTGAACTACGACACCGCGCTGGGCGGCAGCGGCTTCATGCTGGAGCAACACGTGCGCATGATCGCGGGAGCGCTCGGGATGGGGGCGGCGTTCTTCCTGTCGTTTGTGGCGGCGGAGGGATTGACGCGGTGCGCGTTCCCGGATCACCCGCAGTTCTGGCGGCTGTGGTCGGCGCCGGCCGGTGCCGCGACGCCGGTGCTGGGCCGCACCCTGGCGGGCTATTTGTTCACGCCGCTGAGCCTGCTTTACGTGCTCGGCTTTTATTTCTTTGCCTTGCGCTGGCTCGGCTGGTGGACGCCGATGGAGGCCTTGGTGGAGCCGAACCTGCTGGCACACCTCTGGCCCTGGCTCACGCCGCTGACGCGCGCGCTGCAGGCGGGCTTCTGGGAGGAGATGCTGTTTCGCGCCATCCCGCTCGCGGGCGCGGCCCTGCTGGGTGCGCGCTTCGGGGGGCGGCGCTGGTGGATCGGCACGGCGCTCGTCGTGCAGGCGGTGATCTTCGCCGGCGCGCATGCGAACTACCCCGGGCAACCCGGCTACTCCCGACTGGTCGAGTTGATCATTCCGTCGCTGGTCTTCGGCGGACTTTACCTGCGCCTCGGACTGCTGCCGGCGATCGTGCTGCATTTCACGTATGACATCGTGCTGATGGCGTTGCCGCTGTTCGCGTCGGCCGCGCCCGGCATCTGGCTGGATCGCGGTGCCGTCGTCCTGCTTTCGCTGCTCCCGTTGTGGATCGTGCTATGGCGGCGGTGGCGTCGTGGCGCGACCGCGGAGCTGCCGGCGGGTTGGTGGAATCGCGATTGGGCGCCCGCGCCCGCGTTGCCGACGGAAGCGTCGCAGCCACCGTGGAGCGAGGCGCCGGGGGCTGTCGCCCCGTGGCTGTGGCGCGGCACCCTGGCCCTCGCGGTCCTGGGCGCAGCGGGATGGATCGGAACGGCGCGGGTGTCCCGACTCGGTCCGCCGCTCACGATCGGACGGGGCGACGCGGAGTCGATCGCCCGGGCGATGCTCGCGCAGCGCGGGGTGAAGCTGCCGCTGGAGGCGCAGGCGCTGGTCTCCGTCCAAGCGCGACCGGGCAATGTCGATCGCTTCGTCTGGAGTACCGCCGGAGCCACGGTCTACGAATCGCTGCTGGGCAGCTTCGTGCCGGTGCCGCGCTGGATGGTGCGGATTGTGACCTTTGGCGGCGACGTCGCCGAGCGCGCGGAGGAATGGGTTTGTTTCATCAATGGCGACGGCACGCTGCAACGGGTCCGCCACCAACTGCCAGAGGCGCGTGCGGGAGCCGCTTTGACGAAGGACGAGGCGCGCGCACGCGTGCATGCGGCCATGCGCGAGCGCCAATGGAATCCCGCGGTGCTCACGGAAATCTCGGCTACGACGGCGAAGCGGCCGAAGCGGACCGATTGGACGTTTGTGTTCAAGGACCCGAAAATGACCGCGATTGCGCCGGGCGAGGCCCGCCTGACGGTACAACTCGCGGGCGACGAGGTGGTGGACGCCTATCGGTTCACGTTTGTGCCGGAGGACTGGGAACGGGCGCAGCGCAAGCTGGCGGGCAGCCTGCGGACGGGCGGCGTGATCAAGACGACGGGGGTGTCCCTGCTCCTCCTCGGCGGCACGGCCGCAGCGGTGGTGGCGTTGAGCCGGGGGCGGTTCGCCTGGCGGCTCGGGCTAGCGCTGGCGGGTATCCTCTTTTCGGCGACGATCCTGATGACGGTCAACCGCTGGCCGGCGGTGGTCGCAGGCTTTTCGACGACGCGCTCCTATGATTTGCAGCGGGTCACGGCGGCCTTGGGGCCGCTGGTCGGAGGATTGGTGATGGCGGCGGTGTTCGCGTTGGTGGCGGGCACGGCGGCGCGCTGGCTGCGGCCTCCGATTCCCGGACGCCGGCGGGCCGCGGCATTTGGGTGCGCGCTGGGCTGGATCGCCGTCGGGGTGCTGGCGATCGCAGAGGTGGCGCGCGGACGCGTGTCGCCGCCGTGGCCGTCATTTGCCGCGGCGGAGACGATTGTGCCGGGGGTGAGCGCAGCGCTGGGGGCGATCACCGGCTACTTGGCGCAGACGGCGGTGTTGCTCCTGTTGTTTGGGATCATGGATCGCTGGAGCGCCGGCTGGACGCGGCGGCGCCCCGCCATCGGTGCGCTGGCCGTGGTCGCGGGCGCCCTGCTGACGCTGAGCAGTAGCGCACCCGATTTGACCTCATGGTTTGGCTCGGCCGCGCTGCTCGGCGTGGCGGTGTTCTTGTTCTATGCCCTCGCGCTGCGGCACGATGTGTCGGTGCTGCCGCTGGTCACGGGGGTGCTGGCGATCGCCGATGTGATCGAGGCTGGGTGGCAGCGCCATTACCCCGCGGCACTGCCCGGCGCGATCCTCGCGGGAGCGGTGATCGCGGCGCTGGCATGGTGGTGTTTCACGAGTCTGCGGGCCGCCGCGACCCGGGCCGCCCCGGCAACCGACACGCCCGCCACCCCACCGGTGGTTGCCGCGGTCGTGGCGCCGACACCGAATGAACAGGCAGCCGGCGAAGGTGCACCGCCCCTGCTCGTTGCGCCGCACCGCGGGGACGCCGCGTCCGCCCCCGGCGCCGTGGCACCGATGGCGACGCCACGACCGGCGGGTTTCGTGATTGAGGCGGAGAACCTCACGCGCGATTTCGGCGCGATGCGCGCCGTGAACCGGATCCATCTCGCGGTGGCGGCGGGGCGCTTCTACGGCTTTCTTGGACCCAATGGCGCGGGCAAGTCGACGACAATCAAGATGCTCACGGGACTGCTGGCGCCGACCGCGGGCACGATCCGGATCCTCGGCGAGGATGTGAGCGATCCCGCGCGCGCGCTGGCGGTCAAGCGCCGGATCGGCGTCGTGCCGGAAAACCTCGCCCTGTTCGATAATCTCACCGGCCGCGAATACCTGACGTTCATCGGCCGGATGTACGGAATGCCGACGGTGACGGTGCGCGATCGCAGCCACGAATTGCTCGCGATGATGGAGCTCGCGCACGAGGAGGATAAACTCACGGCGGAGTATTCGCACGGCATGAAAAAGAAACTGGCCCTGGCCGCGGCGTTGATCCCGAACCCGGAACTGCTGTTTCTCGATGAGCCGTTCGAGGGCGTGGATGCGGTCGCATCACGCGTCCTGCGGGACACGCTGCAGCAGTGCGTGGCGCGGGGCGCGACGGTTTTCCTCACGTCGCATGTGCTGGAGATTGTGGAGCGACTCTGCACGGACGTGGCCATCATCGCGCGCGGCGAAATCGTGCACCAAGGCTCGATGGAGGAGCTGCGCCGGGGGGGGACGTTGGAGGAACAGTTCATCGCCGTGGTGGGAGGGGAGCGGGGGCCGGCGCAGAAACTGAGCTGGCTCGAGGGTTGAGATGAACCGCGGGCAGCTCGGGACCATCTTCTGGCTGCGGTGGCGGTTGACCCGCAACCAGTGGCGGCGCGCGGGCATGCTCGAGGCACTGTTGGGGCTTTTTCTCATCCTCTTCTCCGTGTTGGCAGGCGTGGCCGGTGGCATTACCGGGCTGGTCGGTGGGGCGATGGCGCTCGGTCCGGCCTCGCCCCGCTTCATCCTTGCCCTCTGGCTGGGCCTGACCGCGGGATTTCTCCTGCTCTGGCTGGCGGGCTTTCTCAACGAGCTGCAACGGGCCGAGACCATCGACGTGGCGCGGCTGCTGCATCTGCCGATCACGCCGGCGAAGGTTTTCCTGGTGAACTACGCGGCGTCGCACCTGACGTTGAGCATCGTTTTTGTCGGGCTGACCATGCTGGGGCTCGCCGTGGGCGGAGCGATGGCACGCGGGCCGGTGATGCTGGTGCTCGTCCCGCTCGCGGTGGCGTTCGTGGGCATGGTCACGGCCTGGACCTATTGCGGGCGCGGCTGGCTGGCGGGCTTGATGGTCAATCCGCGGCGGCGGCGCACGGTGATCATGGTCGTGATGGCGGTGGTGGTGGTCGGACTCAACGGGTCGGTTGCGTTGGTGATCAAGCGCGGTTACGACGCGCGCCAGCGGCCGAAGCCGGCCACGAGGGAGGAGCAGATTCGCCAGCACGCCGAAAGGCAGGTGGCAGACGAACGGACGATCCAGCAACTGATCGCCGCGCAGCGTTTCGTCCCGGTGCTGTGGCTGCCGGCGGGAGCGCACGCCGCGGCGGAGGGGCGGGCCGGGCCGGCGATTTGGGCCACCCTGGGGTGCCTCGCGCTGGGCGCGGCGGGATTGCATCGCGCCTATCGCGGAACCGTCCGGTTTTATCGCGGCGAGACGGACGGGCGGGCCGCGGGGCCGGAGCGCGGCAGGGCGACGCGGGCGGCGCGATCGACGGGCGCGGGCCGCCGGTGGCTCGAGCGAACGCTGCCCGGCGTGCCGGAGCCGGCATCACTTGTGGCGCTGGCGACATTGCGATCGCACGGGCGCGCGGCGGAGATCAGGATGACGGTGGCGGGCGTGGTTTCGACCGCGGTGCTATTCGGGGCGGTGGCGGCCATGGCGCCGGCGCTGACGCTGCCCGCCACGCTGCAGCGGTTCGCGCCGGCGATGGTGGCGGTGTTTTCCTTCATGATGACAGCGGGCCTGCTGATGAACCAATTCGGTTTGGACCGGCATGGCTTTCGCGCGGTCGTGCTTTCGCCCGTGCCCCGCCGCCACATCCTGCTGGGAAAAAATCTCGCGGCCCTCGTGTTTTGCGCGCCGGCCACGGCGGGGTTGGCCGTGATCGGGTGGATCGGCCTGCGGCTGTCGACGGGGGAGATGGCGCTCGCGCTGCTGCAACTCGCAGCCCTGCTTCTGCTGGCGTGCACCGCCGGCAACCTGGTTTCGATCCTCGCCCCGTGGCGCGTGGAGACGGGCTCACTCAAGGCGAACAAGATTCCGGCCCGGGTGGCGTTCTTGAATCTCCTGCAGCAGATGCTTTTCCCGGTGCTGCTCGCGCCGATTTTTCTCGGGCCGCTCGCGCAATGGGGCTGGGCGTCGTCCGGGGCGGGACCGGAGGTGCCGGTGAATCTCCTCGTCTCCGCCGCGGTGCTGGCGCTGGCGGCGGCCGCCTATGGGAAGACCCTCGCGCCCCTCGGACGGCTGCTGCAGCGGCGCGAGCGCCGTATTCTGGAAGTCGTGACGACGGAGATCGAGTAGCGGCGAAGCAAAATCTTGTGCCGGCTGGACGCCGGCTGCCCCCGCGAATGACTTTGGGGCCGACCTCGTTGGCGGTTGCTGCCGCCCGGCCGCTCACCCGGCGGCGGGCCTGCTCTTTTGCACGGTGATGATGACCACGGCGGCGATGATGACGGCGGAGGCGACGAGGGTGCGCGAGGTGACGGGTTCCCCGAGCAACAGCCAGCCGAGGAAAATGGCGACGATCGGATTGACGTAGGCGTAGGTGGCGACGCGGGCCGGCGTGCTGTGCTTCATCAGCCACACGAAGGTGGAAAAGCCCACGAGCGAGCCCACGGTGACGAGATAGGTGAACGCAAACCATGCGCGCGGCGTGATGGCGGCGAGGTTGAGCCGCGGAAATTCGCCGTGCAACCAGGCGCTCACCAGCAAGGCCGCGCCCCCGCCGAGCATCTGGAGCGCGGAGGCCAGGAACGGCTCGGCGCCGTGCCGGGCGTGGCGTGAATAAATCGAACCGACGGCCCAGAAAATACACGCGGCCAGAATCGCGGCGACTCCGCCAGCGTGCAGTCCACCCTCGGCGGAGCGTTCCCAGGGGGCGGCGAGCCAGATGACCCCGGCGAAGCCGAGCAGCAGGGCGCCGAGGGTCACCGCGGTCGGCCGCAGGCCGCCGGGCCATGCCCACTCCGTGAGCACGATGAAGAGCGGCCCGACGCCGATGAGCAGCGCCGTGATGCCGGACGGCACAAACTGCTGGGCCCAGACCACGAGTCCGTTGCCGCCAACGAGCAGGATGGTGCCGATGATGGCATTGGACCGCCACTGATGCGTGGTGGGCCAGGGCGCGCCGCGCAGCTTGAGAAACGCGAACAGCAACGCGCCCGCGATCATGAATCGCGCCCCGGCGAGCAGGAACGGCGGCATCGCCTCGACGGCCACCCGGATGCCGAGATACGTGCTGCCCCAGATCAGGTAGATCGCGGCAAAGGCAACGGCGACTGAGGAGCGGGAGGGCATGATAATGAGCTGAAGGCCTTCAGTTCTCCCACCGATACTCCATGTAGCGGGCGGTCTTCGCGGCGGCGGTGGCACCGAGCAAGCGCTCGACGAGATGCAGCGAGCAATCGATGCCCGCCGAAATTCCGGCGGCCGTGAGGATCCGACCATTGTCCACGAAGCGCTCTGTCTCGACCACCTCGGTGGCCGGCGCCAGCCGGCGGAGCAGATCGAGGCACTCGTGGTGCGTCGTCGCGCGCAGGCCGTCCAGGAGGCCGGCCTGCGCGAGCACGAGTGCGCCGGTGCACACCGACATCACGAGATCGGCGGAACTGGCGGCGTTGCGAATCCACGCCAGCGTGGGCTCGTCCTGCAGCAGCGCCCGCGTGCCGAAACCGCCGGGCACGATCAGTAGGTGCGGCGTGGGGCACGAGGCAAAGTCATGTTCGGGGTTCACGCTGAGGCCGTTGCGCGCGCGGATGGGGCGTTTCTTCCCGGCCGTCTGGCCAGGCCCGGGGCCGGCGACGGTGAAGACGTTGAACGTTTCATGACCCCGGAGTTCATCGGTGACGGCAAACACCTCGAAGGGACCGGCAAAGTCGAGCACCTCGACCTCATCGAACAGCAGGATGGCGACGTTTTGTTTCATGGCGGATGATGCGTATTATGCGGTGATGTTTTCCTCAATCTCGATGCGACAATCCATGGGTTACCCGGCGGCGGGTCGCGCCGAAAAATGTCGCGACCCGAGTCGAAATACGGGAAAGAAACCGTGCAACCCTGCCGAACGAAAATCCCCCCATGAAACCAAGCCTGCTGGCCACGTTCCTCCTCTTCCTTATCGCCGCTGCCGCCCACGCGGCCGACCCGAAACCGACGGGGTCCGCTCCCGCCAAGGCGAAGCCCCCGCTGCCAGCGATGACGTTCGATTCCCGCGTGCAGCCTTTGCCCCACCGGTACCAGGGACCCTTTGTCAAGCTGCCGGACGGCGCCATCGTCGGCATCGATCAAAACACTGTGATTCGCAGCACCGACGGCGGGCGGACCTGGACGGCGAACGAGATGTTCAGCGCCGACCAGCAGAAATTGCTGAACCTGAAAGTGAGTGATGAGCGGGCCCTGCTGCGGACACGCGACGGCACGCTGGTACTTGGCTGCATGAATCTGAACGCTCGAAAATGGACGTGGGACAAGAAACTCCACGATGCTCCGGGCGCCGAGCTGCCCACCTGGGTCATGCGGAGCAGGGACGGCGGCAAGACCTGGAGCGAGGTCCAGAAATTGCACGACGCTTGGACGGGAGCCGTGCGCGATCTCATCCAGACGAAGTCCGGCCGCATCGTGATGACGAGCATGAAGCTGTTGCACGATCCCGGCCGGCACTCAGTCCTGACGTACGTTTCGGACGACGATGGCAAGTCCTGGAAAGCCGGCAACCTCATCGACCTTGGTGGCGCAGGAAACCACGGCGGCGTCACCGAGCCGACCGTGGTGGAGCTGCGCGACGGACGAGTGTGGATGATCATCCGCACGAACTGGGGCGAGTTCTGGTCCGGGTACTCGGTGGACAATGGGCGCTTTTTCCGCGTGCTGCAGCCTTCGGGCATTCCGGCCAGCAGCGCGCCGGCCATCGTGAAGCGGCTGGCGAGCGGCCGGCTGGCAATGGTGTGGAACCTGCCTCATCCCGAGGGCCAGACGAGCTTCCCGTTGCGCGGGGGCGACAACGAGTGGTCCGAGGTGCCGGTGAGCAATCACCGGGGTGAACTGGTGTTGGCGTTGTCGGACGACGACGGAGCCACGTGGTCGCGCCCTGCGGTCATCGCGCGCCAGCCCGGCGCCTCCGTGGCCTATCCGTATATCTTCGAGATCACGCCCGGCCGGCTCTGGATCACGACGATGCAGAGCGGCGTGCGCGTGCAGCTCGCGGAGGCGGATTTCGTCTCCGCCCCCGGCAAGCGCTGAACCCGGCGACGGGTGAGTTTCGCCATCACGGCCGAGGGCCGCCTGATGGGAGGCGCCAACGGGGTCAAATCGAGATTCGAGAAAAGCCGCAGAAGCCGAGAAAATCGGACGGTGGACGATCGTTTCGCCGCGCGCTGGCGTTGCGCTCGGCGCGCCGGGGGCAGAGCGCGAGGCGCACATGACGGCACGGGCGGAACGGTGGGAGAAGGGCTGCACCGATTTCGTCCATGAGGCGGAACCGATGCCGGTGCGTTCAGAGCCGTTTTGTCTCGATTCTCGATCTGACCCCATTCTGACGCCTTCCAATTTGTCGTGGAGGCGCGCAGGTCAATTTCGCCGCTGGCGGCAAAATCTCGTAGCTCCGCCCAAATTCCCGGCCGCGACGAGAAGTCGCGTCTTGCGCAATTTGGGGTGTTGTCTTACAACTCCGCCCATGCGTAACACAATTACCATTCGATTGCCGGAAGAGCTGGGCCGGTGGCTGGAGGCGGAAGCGAAACTGACGGGTCTGCCCAAGGGCCAGATCGTGCGGGAGCAACTGGAACTTTCGCGCACGCGGAAGGCGCGCCAGCCTTTTCTCGACCTGGCCGGGAGCGTCGAAGGGGCGCCCGGCCTCAGCCGCAAGCGGGGCTTTAGGCCATGAACGGGATCGCCGACACGGGTTTTCTGGTCGCCTTCGCCAACCGCCGGGACGTTTATTTTCCTTGGGCCCACGCGCTGGCGGAGAACGTCCATGCACCTCTCCTCACCTGTGAGGCGGTGCTGGCCGAGACGGCGTTTCATCTCAAGAACAGCGCGCTGGTGCTGCGGTTTTTGGAAACCGGGCTCGTGCGGCTGGCCTTCGACATGGAGAGCCACCGTCCGGAACTTGCAGCACTGGCGCAGCGGTATGCCGACCGCCAGCCCGACCTGGCCGACCTGTGTCTCATCCGCATGAGCGAGCTAAATCCGAAGCTGCCGGTGATCACGGTGGATGGCGACTTCAAGCTCTATCGGCGTAACCGCCGTGAGAGCATCCCCGTGGTCATGCCCCCGGACCTGGAGCCTGCGGCTTGAAGCAGCACACCGCGGCCCGGTTCAACGACGCGATCATCGAGCAGCGTGCGGCCGGAACCGAGCCAGTTCCTTCCGCCACTCAGCTTTGTCGTTTCCCCCCGCGCTCAATCGCCGGCCACGGGCAGAATCGTGGGACGGATCTTTAATCCGGCCACCCAGCAATATGTCCGCCACGCCGAGGTCGCGGTCGATGGCACGAATCTCGCGGCGTTCTCCGGCGACGATGGCGCCTATCTTCTCTCCAACGTCCCGGTGGGCGAGGCGGCCGTTTCGGTCACCTACACGGGTTATCACCTGGCCGTCGGCAAAGTCGCGGTGCAGGCAGGCCAGATGGCGACCCGCGATTTCGACTTCCGGCTCTCGATTGTTCGGCCGTTCTTTATACCAGCGTGGCGGTGGGCACCTGCATCGTCGTGGGCTACGCGGCCAGCCTCCTCTTTTCGCCACCGGTCAAATCCCTTGATGGCCTGACGATACATGCCCTGCGGCCCAAAGACGAAGGCAGAGGATGAATATCGCCGGAGCACGCTCCGGGGCAGCGGATCGAAACCTTCGCGACTGGGCCGGGATAAATCCCTTTCGCCAAGAATCCAGCTTCCAATCAGATTTCCATCCGTCAGTCTTTCCATCCGTTATTCCGTTATATCGTTTTGTCCCACGTCTTTCACCCGCGTGTTCCCGTCGGGGCCGGAATCGGCACCTTCGCCAGATAAATCGTGGCGACGGCGCCTTCGCCGCACGTCACCCAAATCGAACCCTCGTGCTCGGCGATTCCGGCATAGGTCGTACCTGCGACCGAAGCGAACCGCGTCAAGATCGCGTTCTTCGGATCCACCCAGAACAGCGAAATGCCGCCTGCCCGCCCCGCCAAGACGAAACGCCCGTCCCGCAAGCGCAGGAGCTTGGGCCCGCCCAAGGGGTGCAGGAATTCCCGGGCCGGCCGAAGATCGCCATTTCCCTCCCAATCGATGCGAGTGTCCTTCCAGGCCCACTCTTGGTAATGAGGCGCCTTGCCCACGCCGAACATCTGCGAGCCCGGTGCGTCGCGCAGAATGCAGTAGGCCGTATCATCGTCGTCGAAAGCCAGGCTCGCCTCATTGCCCAGGCCTTGGGGGAAGAACTTGCCCAGCAGCGGGCGCCAGGACTTTCCGTCGCGCGTACGGTAGAGCGTCCCAGCCAAGTCGGGTCCGCTGTAGCCGATACTGTAGCCCATGCCATTATGCCACGTGACGTCCCACCGCCAGGTATTGACTCCCGTGGGACACGCGTAGGCCTGGCCCCAATTGACCCCGTCGGACGAAAGCCACGTCACGGATTGACGTACCACCGCCGTTTCGAGCTCAGTGAGCGAGGGTAGCCGCGTCAGTTCCGTTGCGCTCTTGCGAACTCGCGGCAGTGGGACGTCCTTGCCATCGGCGGACGGTTCTTTCGTGCCGACACCGACGGACGTATCGTTTAGCAGGGACTCGCTTTTGCCCAGTGACCACGCCCGCTCAGGGCCTAGCCAGTCTCCCGTTGGCGATACAACGCGCCGTGCCCGGAAAAGGAAATTGACTAACGTGTACACCATCAAATTCCCCTCTGCCGTGATCGCGAAACGCGGCTCGCGCACGTCACCTGCGTCCCAAGCCATGAGCGCAACCGATTCCCAGTGTTCACCATCGGGCGACCGGATGATGCGCGCCCGGCCGTAAGGGTGATTGTGGTGGATTTTGCCTTCATGAAATCCGCAATACCAATGGCCCTTGAAGCGAATCAAATCGGTCAGCTCCACTCGCAATATCCTTGGATCATCGGTGCGGGCAAGGTCCCAGATCTTCTTCCCCGCGATTGGCACAAGCTTCCCGGCACCGCCGGAGGGAGTCGGAGCGGAAGGGACCGCCGGTGCCGCGAATGCGGCCCCATCAGCAAACAGGAAATGAATCGCCAAGGCCAGGGTCCCGAGCGGAATAAGGTTACGGACATATTTCATGGTAGAATAGGGGCAAGGGCGGCGGTGGCGTAGCAAGCGGTATATTCTGATCCCATGCGCCTTTATTCTCGGACGCTGCTCGCCGCGGTTTGCTGCTCAGCGATCATTCAAGAGGTGCGCCTGCCGAAAGGCCGGAATTTACTCCCGCAGGGTTTCTTCGAGCAGCATCAACTTTTGGCGAATCATATCAACTGAACAAAGACAATTCTCCTCCCATTCGTTGCCGGGGCGCGAGTCACGGCGGGCAGTCTCGTAGGAGTGCTTCAGGAAAGCAGGCAACTTGAAGGGCGACGCATGCTTCTCCGCGACGTCCGTCTGGTTGGTAAAGTCGGGGAAGAGAATATAGCAACCCTGCGCGGACACGCCGCTGAACTGGGACACGAAAGCGATGCGCATGAGGTCGAACCAGCAATTCCCCTGATGGCACTCGGTGGCCCGCTTCCGCCAATCCACTGTATTCACTCCCTTTGCCGGCTACACTCTGCTGCTGGGGTTGTTCGGCGCATTTGCCACTGGCAGCGAAGCGGCGCGCGCCGCCACGAACGAGAAAAGCGCGCTGACCCGGTGCGAAGAATCTGGGTTCAATCGCGGGTGACCGACCGGGAAAAGACCCGGATGGAGCTCACCGACCTGATCCGATTGTCAGCGCGTCCTTCGGCCGGCCGCGCGCAGGGCGCACGGTCCACCTCGTCAACGGCACCGCCCGGCGGTCGATCCGACGGATCTCCTGTGGTCGAAAAATCCGTTTCCAACTTTTGAGAATTCAGTTTTCTATTCGCGCTTCCGCGTCAGTCCTTTTTATTTATGAACATGCTCTCCCGCCGCACCTTCCTCGCCAAGTCAACACTGGTCGCCGGCGCCACGCTCGCCGCGCGCTTCCAGCCCTCGACCCATGCCGCCCCCGCCGGGGCGAACGACGCGATCCGCGTTGGCCTGATCGGCCTCAACGGCAAGGGCAGCTCCCACCTCGGCCGGCTGCTCAAGATGCCGGGTGTGCGCGTGGCGGGGCTCTGCGACGTCGACCCGCGCGTGCTCGACCGCGCCGCCGCCTCGATCCCGGCGACGCAGCCGGCGCCCTTCAAGACCACCGACGCCCGTGAACTCATCAACCGATCGGACATCGATGCCGTGATGATCGTCACGAGCAACCACTGGCATGCGCTGCTCACGGTCTGGGCCTGCCAGGCCGGCAAGGACGTTTACGTTGAAAAGCCGATGTCACGCACCGTGTGGGAAGGCCGAAAGATGATCGAGGCCACCGCCAAGTACAACCGCATCGTCCAGGTCGGCACGCACTACCGGTCAGAGACCGGGCTGGCGGACGCCATCCGCTACCTGCACGAGGGCCAGCTCGGAAAGATCAAACACATCCGCGCCGTCGTTTACAACCTGCGCCCCTCGATCGGCCGCAAGCTGCCGTGGTATCCCGAAGGCTTGAACTACGATCTTTTTTGCGGCTCGACCCCGATGCGTCCGATCGAGCGGAATAAATTGCACTACGACTGGCACTGGGCCTGGGACACGGGGAACGGCGAACTCGGCAACAACGGCGTGCACGTCCTCGACATCTCCCTGCGCATCGCCAAGCACAATGGTCCGCCGCGCCGCATTGTGAGTTTCGGCGGACGCTACGGGATCGACGATGTCGCCGAGACCCCCAACACGCACGTCGCCGTTTACGATTACCCGGAGATCCCGCTCCTCTTCGAACATCGCGCCCTCCCGGCCAAGCCCGGCGTCTCCTACCTCGATCAACACGGCGGCATGCGCACCGGCGTCGTCGCCCATTGCGAAGGCGGTTCGGTCTCGGGACTGGTCGGCGCGACCGCCTACGATCCGAGCGGCAAGGTGATCAAGAAGTTCCCCGGCGACGGTGGTGGCACCCATGTGAAAAATTTCTTCGACGCCGTGCGTTCCCGCCGCAAACAGGATCTCGCCGCGCCCGTCGAGACCGGCCATCTCTCCGCCTCGCTCTGCCACTTCGGCAACATCTCGTATCGCGCGGGTGAAACCGCGCCCGGCTCGCGGATCGACGAGGCCATCGGCGCCTTCCCCGCCGCCGGGGAGATTCACCGCGAACTGCAGGCCCACCTCAAGGTGCACGGCGTCGATCTGGCGAAACATCCGTTCCGCCTCGGCCCGTGGATGCAACTCGACGCGATCGGCGACAACATCACCGCGGTCGATTCACGTCGCGAAGGCGCCCTCGAGCACGCCCGTTTCCTCCTGCGCGAAACCCAGCGCCCGCCGTACGTGATTCCGGAGCAGGTGTAACGCGGCGGTGGCGCCAGCCTCGAGCGCACAGAAGGTTGTGGTTCATGACTCCGCCCGATGAGCCTTGAGCCGACCAGGATCGTGAACGCCCGCCGTCAAGCCGGCGCCGGCAGACTCTTCCTGCTGCGCACGCGGTTCGTCGTCGCGGCCGCCAGCGCGCTCCTCCCGGCCCGCCTGGACGCGGTGACGCTGATGGAACTTGTCACGCATTCCAACCTGACCCCAAAGAAGTTCGCCTCGTACTTTGAGGATTTCGAGTACGAGTTTGGTAACACCGTCCTGCCGGCCGAAACCTTTCTCCAGGCGCGGCGGGGCGATTGCGATGATTATGCGATTCTGGCGGACTACGTCATGCGCCGGCACAACCAGCCGACCCGGCTGATTCACGTGCGAATGGTCGGGCAGGTGGCGCACGCCGTGTGTTACGTCACGGAGTCGAAAGCCTACCTCGATTTCAACAATCGCAAGTTTTTCATCAACGTCCAGCGCTCGGGCAAGACGCTCCGGGAGATCGCGACGAAAGTGGCCGACTCGTTGAATGCCAACTGGACTTCCGCGTCGGAATTCACGTACACTTACGACGAAGACAAGAAGCACTTCGGCGTCACCGTGGTGAAGACCGATCCGCCGGCCAAGGATCCCGACACCCTTCCACCCGCGACCAAAGGGACCAAACCCTAAACCGCCCGCGCACCTTTCCCCGCTCGATCGTGAACGATAAAATCATCCGGCGCCTCGTGGCCCTCTTCGCGGTTATCGCCGCTGTCCTTGTCGTCGTCGCGATCGTGGCGGTGCGAAACATCACCCGCGCCGTCGCCAGCAGCGACTGGGTGAACCAAACCCATGCGGTAATCCTGGTGCTGGGCGAGCTGCGAGCCGCCTTCCATTCCAGTGACGCCGCTCTGCGCACACTGGCGATGACGGGGAATGAGCAGGACGAAGCCGCGGGCCGGGACGCCCTTTCGAACCTCGAAGAACACTTGGAGATCGCCAAGGCGTTGACGCGAAGCGACGCGGGACAGGCCCAGCAGGTCGGACGGCTCGAGGCGCTGACCCTGACGCGCAGCAAGCTCACCCGGGACTTGCTGGCGGCCCGAAACGCAGGGCAACTTGAGACCGTGCGTTCGCTCCTCGCGGCCGACACCGCCGCCGGCGTCATGGCGGAGGTGCGACGCGTGACCGACAAATTAGAGATGGAGCAGATGGCGCTGCTGGCCAGCCGCGACACGGCGGCCTACCTCCAGGCGCAGACCACCCGCTGGACGGTCTGGACCGGAGTGGCCCTGAATTTCTTGCTGCTTGGTTTCACCGCCTGGCTCGTGGTGGACGACATCGCAGCGCGGCGCCGGGCCGCCGTGATCATGCAACAGGCGAACGAGCAACTGGAGACGAAGGTGCGCGAGCGGACCGCGGAGCTCACTTCGGCCAACGCGGCGCTTACGGCCGAGAATCTCGAGCGGCGCTGGGGGGCACAGGCGCTCGAACACCAACTGCGCTACAACGAACTGATCGTGAATTCCATCAGCGATCTGGTGTTTGTGCTGACCAAGGCGCAGAACGTCACGCGGATCAACTCTGCGGTCGGGCAACTGACCGGCTGGGAATCGACCAAGGTGATCAACCGGCCGCTCGCCGAATTCGTGCGGCTCACCGAGGCTCCTCGCCATGCGTCGCCCGGTGGCGCCGATCCCCTGGCCCAGGCCTTGAAGGGCGGCCGGGATCTGCGCGATCTGGCCGCGGTCATCACCGATCGGGAGAAGCGGGAGTATCCGGTCCGCTTCACCTTCTTCCCGCTCCGCGACAGCAACAAGGTGGTGGGTGGGGTTGTGATTCTTCGCGTCGAAACTCCCGCCACCTGAACGCGACCCGGTCGTCCCCCAAAGCACCATTCTCATGCAGAAACATGTTCTCATCGTCGACGACGAAGCCCCGATCCGCGAAATTCTGGCCTTGATGCTGGGCCAAAACGGCTACCGCGTAACCGAAGCCGCAACTGTGGGCGAAGCGCAGCAGGTGTTCCAACGCGACCCGCCGGACCTCCTCATCTCCGACCTCCAACTCGAGGACTCCGATGGCCTCATGATGATTGCGGAGCTGAAGAAATCGATGCCCAACCTGCCGGTGATTCTCCTGACCGGCGTGCTGTTCGAGGACGATGTCGTGCGGGACACGTTGAGCAAGGTGATCACTGCCTACCTCCCGAAGACCACGCCGCTCGCGAAGATTCTCGACGAAGTGCGTCGAGCGCTGCCGTCCTGAGGCACGTTCCGAGTGGCCCCCGGTGCTGAAAAACCCGTTCCGGGGGCAAGCCCGGTTTCCCAGCAGCGACCACCCCAAAACGAGTGTTGCCTCCGGCTGGCGAGAAACACGTTGATTGGCACGGCCAAGGTGGGCCGGGAGATGCGCTCAAAAACCGGCGGGCCCGGTGACCGTGCTTGACGTCAATGCCAGATCTCACGTGATGAATTTCCCTTTCACTGCCCGAACCTAAGCATTGCCGGATTGGGACAACCCTCCCTCGGCCCCACCCACACCATATGAGACTCTTTAACGCCATTGCCCTGCTATTTGCATTTTTCACGGCGACATTCGCCCCGGCGGCCCGCGCCGCCGTTCAGCCGACCGGCATCATCGAAGGCCGGGTCTTCAATCCGCTGACCGGCGAGTATATCCGCGATGCCGAAGTACGCGTCGAAGGCACCGAGATCATTGCGATCTCTGCCCGCGACGGACGCTACCGGCTCGTGAACGTTCCGGCGGGCAATGTGACGGTGGCGGTCAGTTACACCGGCTATCGCACCGCCTCGGCCACGCTCGCCGTGGGGTTAGGCGGCGTCGTTACGCGCGACTTCGACTTGCAGAGCACCTTGCAGGAAACGGGCAAGCAGGTGGTGGAGCTCGAGAAATTCACCGTCTCGAGCAGCCGCGAGGGCACCGCCAAGGCGATCATGGAGCAGCGTTCGGCGATGACGGTGAAGAACGTCATCGCGACCGACACCTTTGGCGCCATCGTCGAAGGCAATATCGGCGACGTCCTGCAATATGTGCCGGGGATGCAGGTGATCTATTCCGGCGACGTGCCATCGACGGTCAACATGGCGGGCATGGATTCGAAGTATGGCGCGTTGATGGTCGATGGCGTGCGGACGAGCGGCGCCACCCGCGCGCCGGCCCTCAGCTCCTATTCCACCTCCGCCACCGACACGATTGAGATCAACAAGACCAACAGCGCCGAGATGGACGCGGATGCGCCGGCGGGTTCGATCAACATGCGGAGCAAGAGCGCGTTTCAACGCAAGGGCCGCTTCTTTTCCTGGGAGACCTATGCGATCTACAACACCTACAACCCGCTCACGCTCGGCAAGACCAACGGGCCCAACGATGGCCAGAGCCGCCCGCTGAATCCCTCCGTCGTGCTGGACTTCTCCGATGTCTATCTGGATGGGAGACTCGGGGTGGTTGCGAATCTCGCCGAGACCAACTCCACCAGCGGCTCGGGCTTTCTGAACTTTACCTATAACACGGTGCCGACCGCCACGAGTCCGCTGCCGGTCGTGCTGACCGGGCTGACCTTCGGCAAGGGGGCCATCCTCCAGAAGCGGCGCGGTGGCGGCGTGAACATCGAATACAAGCTGACGCCCAAGATCACGCTGGCATTGCGCAGCCAGGCGAACTGGGAGGATGCGAGAAACTACAACAAGAATTTTGCCATCACCGGCACGCGACCGACGCTGGGCGCGGGCTCAAACGATCTCGTTTTCATCGGCACGCCGACGACCACCAACGTCAACCGGTTCAACCTCGCGGGCGGCCTCTCGCATCGTATCCGCAACACCCATTCGTTCTCCCCGCAATTCTACTACACCGGCGAACGGCTCACGCTCGACGGCACGATCGCCTACACCCGGCTCGGGGAGTACCGCAAGAACCTGCGCGCGCAGGGCCCGATGGACGACGAGGTCGGCTCGGCCAACCTGCAGTTGTTCGGCGTGGGCTGGACGGCCCGGCGCCGCGACGTGGGCGCGACCGAGTTCGATTTCCAGCAGACCGCCGGGCCCGATCTCTACGTTTTGAACAACTGGCGGGCAACCAGCCTGACCAACAACATCGTGCGCGCACCCAACGAGCCGACGACGAAAAACTTCCTGGCCCAGCTCAATGGCAAGTATGCGCTGGACTGGATCCACCCGACGTATTTCAAGGCGGGCCTCAAGAGCACGGCCGCATCGTTCTACAGCATCACCGGCAGTTATTCCTGGACGTATGTCGGTCCGACCGGCGACCGGTTGCAGGCGGATCTGCCGGTGACGGTGGCGCCCTTCGATCCGCATTCGGGCGGGAACATCTTCACCCGGACAATTCCGTTTCCCGACCGGCATGCCATCGGCGTGATTCAGCGCGAGCATCCCGAGTATTTCATTCCTAATCCCGCCAACCTGACCGCCGCCGGCAATCTCCAGCCGGAACGTTCCGCCCGCGAATGGATCGACGCGGGATACTTCCTGGCGAACAGCCGGTTCGGCCGGCTGATGGTGCAGGCCGGTGTGCGCTACGAAAAGACCGAGAACCAGGGCAAGAGCTACGAACGCGGGCTCCTGCGCGCCCGTCAGGGCGACTACGCCGACACGTTTTTCAGCGGCGCCGCCCGCTATCGCTTTACCGACAAGCTCATGGCCATCGCCTCCTTCAGCCAGTCGATCCAGCGCGCCAATCTCAACAGTCTCTCGGGCGTGCTCTCGGTCAACGACACGACCCGCACCGGCACGCTGCCAAATCCCGAGCTCAAGCCCGAACACGGCAACAACTATTCGATCCGGATGGAGCAGTATTTCGAGCCGGTCGGGACGTTCTCGGTGGGAGTCTTTCAGTTCAATATCTCCGACCTGCATCGTTCGATCACCGGCATCCCGGCCGAAAGCATCGGCTTGGGTGACGATTACCCGGGCTACACGTTCACTGGCCTCTCCAACGTGGGCGACTTCACGAACAAGGGCATCGAGCTCGCGTACAGCCAGCAGCTCACCTTCCTGCCCGGGGTGTTCCGGGGCCTGGGCGTCTTCGCGAACTATAACCAGTTCCAGAAGAGCGATCCCGAGCTGGCCTATCGCGCCTCGCCGAAAACAGCCTCGGCCGGCGTGACCTTCCGCTATCGCCGTTTCAACGTGGCGGTGCGCGGGGCGTGGCAAAACGAGGTGGCGGACAATGCCACGCAATACACGCCGACGTATCTCTTTATCGGGACCAGCCTGGGTTACCGGCTGACGGAGCGCACCTCCCTCACGCTCACCGGACGAAACATCACCAATCAGGCGCGATGGTTGTACCTGCGCAACCAGCGCGGCGTGCTCAGCGGATTCGAGATTCAGGGCGCCAGCTGGGTGTTCGGGGTGAAGGGCACTTTCTGAGCCGCTCATGTGCTTTTGGACGCTGAAGCCGACAGGATCAGGGGTAGGGCAGGTCTTTGACCTGCCCCTGGAGTTTGGCCAATTTCCGCGGCGTGGCGCGGTGTACGCCAGCGCCTGCGCGGGCGACCGTATCGCGGCGGTGTTGTTAGGGCAGGTCTTTGAGGGCAGGTCTTTGACCTGCCCACGCATGCGGCGAGTGTTCGCTGGGCAGGTCGAAGACCTGCCCTACTGTACGCCGTCGCCTCAGACAAAGTGCGTGAACGCGTCTGAATCCGGATTACCTTCATCATGAAACTGCCGATTAACTCCCGTCGCGACTTCCTCAAAACCGTCGGGCTCGGCACGGCGACGGTGGCCTGTGGCCAGCGTCTGCTCGCCGCCGATCCGACCCTGTCGACCCACGGCGGTCCCGTCGGCGGCGTGGCGCCAGAGGCGATGCTCGACACCTATCTGGACGGGCTGGCGTTCGCGGCGTTGGACCGTCGGCAGGCGGCTTACGAAGCGCTGAAGACGCCGGCGGATATCCAAGCCTATCAGACGCGGCTCCGAAGTTTCTTTGTCCAGCAACTTGGCGGGTTTCCCGAGCGCACGCCGTTGAAAGCGCGGGTCGTGGGGCAGGTGCAGGGCGATGGGTACCGGATCGAGAAAGTGATCTACGAAAGCCTGCCCGGTTTTCCGGTGACCGCGAATCTCTACCTTCCAGCCACGCCGCCGCCGTGTCCCGCCGTGCTCTTCTCGTGCGGCCACAGCGCGAACGGCAAGGCGATCGAGACCTACCAGCTCGCGTGCGCGTTGATGGCCCGGCACGGTCTCGCGGTCCTCAGCTACGATCCGGTGGGCCAGGGCGAGCGCCTGCAGTATGTGCCAAACGGCACCAAGCCCCTTTACGGTCCCACCCAGGAGCATCATCTGCTCGGCCTGCGCTGCCGGTTGGTGGGCGTCGAGCTGGCGCGGTTTTTCATCTGGGATGGCATGCGCGGCATCGACTATCTCCAGACCCGGCCGGATATCATTGCCGATCGCATCGGGGCGACGGGCAACTCCGGCGGTGGCACGCTCACCTCCTACCTGATGGCGCTGGACGATCGGATCACCTGTGCCGCCCCGAGTTGTTATCTGACGGGTTTTCGCCGGCTCCTCCAGACCATCGGTCCGCAGGATTACGAGCAGAACATCTACGGCCAGATCGAGGGCGGCCTGGACCATGCGGATTATGTGCTGCTGCGCGCGCCGAAGCCCACGCTCATGTGCGTGGCAACCCATGATTTCTTCGACATCCAGGGTGCGTGGGACATCTTCCGCCAAGCCAAGCGCATCTACACCCGGTTGGGCGCGCCCGAGTCGGTCGACCTCGTCGAAGCGGACGAGAAGCACGGTTTCTCCCTACGCCTGCGCGAAGGGGCCACGCGCTGGCTCCGGCGCTGGCTGACGGGCAAGGATGCGCCGGTGCGCGAGACCGCGATCAAACTGCCGGAGGAAAAGAGCCTGTTGTGCACCGCCGAAGGCCAGGTGCTGCGCGTGGCGGGCACCCGGTCGTTGTTCGACGTGCTCACGGAGCACGAAGGGCGCTTCCGGCCCCGGCGTCCGACCACCGCCGCCATTCGCCAGGCCGCCGGTATCAGAACCATGGCGACGCTGCCCGCTCTCCGCCCCGAAAAGACCGGTGATGTCACCTGGCAGGGGCGGGCCGGGGAAAGGGTGATCCTCAGCTACGATTCCGGCCTCTGGCTGTCCGCCCTGCATTTTCCCGCCGGGAGCGGGACCGCGTCCCCCGCGACGATTCTCTATCTTCCTGATGGCGGTAAGAAGGCTGGCGTCGAAAAGGGCGGACTCGGCAAACTGCTCCGCGACGGCAGCCGCGTGCTCACCTTCGATTTGCCCGGCCTCGGCGAAATGCGCGCGGCGGCGGCCTCCGGTCCCACCGCATCCGATGCGGCCGACCGGCGGCAGGCGCAGAAGGCCCTGTTGCTGGGCCGGAACCTTGTGGCGCTACGGGCCGAAGCCATCCTGCTCGGCCTTCGTTTTCTCGGGGCGCCGGGCGGAGTCCGGCTCGTGTGCGGCCAAGAGGCGGCGATCGCCGCGCTGCATGCGGCGGCGGTCGAACCGGCACTGTTCTCGTCGGTCGAGTTGCCCGTGCCGCCGTCCGGATGGGCGGAGTTCGTTCGCACCCCCACGCTCACGCTCGCCGCGGGCGCGGTGGTGCCACGGGCGCTGGCGACCTACGACCTGCCCGATCTGCTGCCGCTGATTCCGGCCGGAGTGCTCCGACCCGCCACGGCTCAACAATGACAACCCAGATTGTTGCCCATCGCTTCGGAGGGCTGCGCTTCGTCGCAGCCGCGTGCCCGCGGCAGCGCAATGGCGCCGACAACGCGGCGCCCTCCGAACCAGTGCAAAGGATTGTGTCTCCGCGCACCGTCTCCCTCCCATGAAGCTCCACCTCTTGCTCTCACTCCTCGGCGGCATGGCTGCCGCTCTCGTCGCGCATGCGGCCAGGCCCGCGCCTGCATCTCAAACGACCGCCGGCCCGTCGCGCGTCCTCAAGGCCGGCGCCGCGACCAGCAACATCACGCCCCCGATAGGCACGCCCACCGTCGGCGGTTGGGCGCCGGTGCCTTCCACGCATGTGTACGACGATTTGCACGTGCGTTGTCTCGCCCTCGACGACGGCACCTCGCGCCTCGTGTTCGCCGTGGTCGACAGCGTCGGGGTGCCGCGCGAGGTCTTTGACGAGGCCAAGCGTCTCGTCCAGCAGGAGACCGGCGTATCGCCCGACAATCAGATGATGTCGGCCACGCACACGCACTCGGCGGTCAGCGCGCGGGGCGCCAACGCGCTGGTGATGGGCGCGCCCTTTGACGACTACCAAAAATTCCTGGTGCGCCGCATCGCCGACGGCGTGCGCCGGGCGTTGAACAATCTGGAACCCGCGCGCATCGGCTGGGGCTCCGGCCGCGTGCCGCAGCACCTTTTCAACCGCCGCTCCCTGCTCAAGGAGGGCAAGACTGACACCAACCCGTTTGGCGGCCAGGACCGCGTCGTGACCAACAAGGGGAGCCATCCCGATCGACTCAAGGCTGCCGGCCCGACCAACCCGGAGGTCTATTTTATTTCGGTGCAGTCCGCGAATGGCCGGCCCATCGCGCTGCTCGCGAATTACTGGCTGCATTACGTGGGCGGCGCTCCCGCGGGGAGCATCTCGGCCGACTACTTCGCCATGTTTTGCGACCGGATCCAGCAGTTGCTCGGCGCCAACGCGCAGAGCCCGGCGTTTGTCGGCATCCTGGCCAACGGTCCGTGCGGCGACGTGAACAACATCGGCGGTGGCACCCCAGGCGTGAAATACGGCCCGGGCGAACGGATGCGCCTCGTCGCCGACGACGTCGCGCACGAAGTGGTGCGCGTGCACCGCACGCTGAAGTTTCACGACTGGGTGGAGCTGAAGGCGGCCAAGGCCGAGCTGGAATTGAAGATGCGCCACCCGACGCCCGAACTCGTGGCCCGCGCCCAGCAGGTGCTCGCGCGTCCGGCCAACGCTTCGCCGATCCACGTCCGCGAGGTGGCCTACGCGCAGCGCACGATGGACGCGAAGAACTGGCCGGATACCACCAGCATCGTGATGCAGACCTTCCGCATCGGCGACCTCGGCATCGCCGCGGTGCCATTCGAGACGTTCACCGAGACCGGCCTCGAGATCAAAGCCAGGAGCCCGTTCAAGGACACGTTCACCATCGAGCTGGCCAACGGCAGCTATGGCTACCTGCCGACCCCGGAGCAGCACGAGCTGGGCGGCTACGAAACGTGGCTCGGCACCAACCGCGTGGAAACGGAAGCCTCGCGCAAGATCGTCACCAAACTCCTGGACCTGTTCAAGCAGGTGAAGCCGTAACGGCGTGAAAAGTTGCGTCCGTTCTTCGATTAGTTCTTCCCGGGGCAAACCCCGAGGCCTCCAACCAATTCAAGCCGAAACCCGCCTCCAGGCCTCGCACTCCTCTCAAATGAAAAGCCCACGTCCATCCCCCATGCTTAAATTTCCCACCATCCTGGTGGCCGCGCTGACTTTTTCCGCGGCCGCTTTCATTCCGGCGCACGCCGCGCCGGCCCTCGCGAAAGGCGACAAAGCCAGTGCGGCTCGCACGGAAGCGCTGACGCCCGAAGCCGCCCTGGCCACGTTCCAGCTCGAACCCGGCCTCCGCATCGAGCTCGTCGCCGCGGAACCGATGGTCGTCGATCCGGTGGCATTCGCCTTCGACGAGCAAAACCGGATGTACGTCGTCGAGGCGCGCGGCTACCCCGATGCGCTCGATGGGAGCACTCCGACCACGCTGGGCCAGATCGTGCGGTTG
>JBIJCX010000272.1:0-11794 GCA_044344465.1 Opitutaceae bacterium | reverse complement strand
GGTTGGAAGACACCGATGGCGACGGCCGCTATGAACGCCGCACCGTCTTCGCCAAGGGCTTCACCAATCCCAACGGCATCATGATCTGGAAGGGCGGCGTCTTCGTCACCTGCGCCCCGGATATTTTCTACCTGAAGGACACCAATGGCGACGGGATCGCGGACGAGCGCCGCGTGGTCCTGACCGGCTTCGACAAGACCAAGACCGCCCAAATCCGCGTCAGCTATCCGACACTCGGGCTGGACGGCAAAATCTATGTCGCCTGTGGTTCGAACGGCGGCAAGGTGACGTCGCCCGAACACCCGGATCGGCCCGCGGTGGTTTTCTCGCCGACGGACGGACGCTTCGATCCGGAGACGTTCGAGTATGAAACCATCGGCGGCCGGGGCCAGTTCGGGCTCACTTTCGATGCCTTCGGCCGGCGCTTCAATTGCACCAACCGGCATCCCGTGCTGCAGTCGGTCCTCGAACCCTGGCAGCTCAAGCGCAACCCCCACCTCGCGTTCGCCGAAACGTCCCAGGAAGTTTCCAAGGTGCAGTCGGCCGCCAAGGTTTTCCCCATCAGCCGCGTCAGCGTGACGGCGGACTTCGCGCCCAACCTGATGAGCACCCCGCATGCGGGATCTTTCACCTCGGCGTGCGGCGTCATGGTTTACGACGGCGCGGGCCTGGCAGCGGAACATGCCGGCAACGTCTTCATCTGCGAACCCGCGCAAAATCTCGTGCAGCGCCAGGTCTTCCGGCCGGAGGGCGCGTCCTTTCGCTCCGATCCGCCGTACACGGGGCGGGAATTTCTGTCCTCCACCGACATCTGGTTTCGTCCGGTCTTCGTCGCCGGCGGCCCGGACGGGGCGCTCTACGTTGCCGACATGCACCGGCGCGAAATCGACCATCCCTCCTATGTGCCGGAAGAAGCGCGCGGAAGGTTGGACTTCGAGAGCGGCAAAGGCACCGGCCGGATTTATCGCGTCGTGAAGGCGGACGTGAAGATCAAGGCCGCTGTGCCCGGTCGCACCACCGCCAGCCTCTGCCGCGATCTGGAATCGCCCGAGGCGTGGTCACGCGAGACGGCGCACCGGCTCCTGATCGAGCGTCCGGATCCGGCCGCCGTGCCCTTGTTGGAAAAGTGCGCGACCACCGCCAAACTGCCGGAGTCCCGGACGCGCGCCCTCTGGACCCTGCAGGTTTTGCAGAAGCTTTCCGCCTCGACCATCGTCTCGGCCCTGCGCGATCCCCATGCCGGAGTGCGCGAGCAGGCCGTGGCCCTGGCCACTGCGGCACTGGAAAAATCCCCGGAGTTCCGCACCCGCCTGCTGGCCATGGCCGGCGATCCGGACGCCCGCGTTCGCTTCGTCACCGCGCTGGCCCTCGGCTCCAGCCCGGAAAGCGCAGCGGTGCCGGCGCTCGCGACCATTGCCATGCGCGACGGGGAGGATCGCTGGGCGCGTGCCGCGGTTTTGAGCGGGATTGGAAACCGCATGCCCGAGTTCCTCGAAGCTCTCGGCCGCTCCCAACAAAACAATTCCCCCGGCTTTGCCGCGGTGATGGAAGACTTGGGCCGGACCATGGGCGCCGGCGCGCCGCTGGATTCGTGCCGCCGGTTCCTCGTCCAGATGGTAAACGGCGAAGGCGATCTCGCGTGGCGGGTGCCGTCGGTCGTCGGCCTGGCGGACGGGTTGCGCGGACGGCGCGATCTCAAGGTGAAAGCGGGTGGCAATCCCCTGGCGGCACTCATGGCCGAGGGTGCGGATGCCTCTGCGGCCGCCGGACTGGACACGTTCTTCAACCGCGCCGCGGACGCAGCCGCCAACAAACAGGCGCCAACTCCGCAGCGCGCCAGTGCGATCGCGCTGCTCAGCTACACCGAGTTTTCCCGGGGTGGGGCACCGCTGGGTGCCATGTTGGGGGGTGGCCAGCCGCTCGATCTGCAACTGCAGGCCATCAAGGCGCTCGAGCGGTTTGGCGATCCCCGCGGGGCCGAAATGCTGCTGCAGGCGCAAAACTGGGCGCGCTACACGCCGCAGGTGCGTGAGGCCGTGATCTCCACTCTCGTGGCGAAACCAAAAATGACTGAGGTCTTGTTCGCGGCCATCAAGGGTGGCGCGATCAAGCCGGCGGAAATCTCCTCCTCCCGGCGGACGCGGTTGCTCAAGCACAACGATGTGGCGATTCGCCAGTCGGCCGAAGCGCTTTTCAGCGGGCTGGACGGGGGTGATCGCATGGCGGTGTATCGGGCGTATCGCGACATTTTTAGCCAGCCGGCAGATGCCGCCCGGGGCGGCAAGGTCTTCGAACGGACCTGCTCCGCATGCCACGCCTACAACGGCGTCGGCGGCAAGGTCGGGCCGGAATTGACCGGCATCCGCAACCAACCGGCCGATGCGCTGCTGCTGCACATCATCGTGCCAAACCTTGAGGTAGCACCCGGTTACCATGCGCTAACGGTCACGACGACGGACGGCCGCACCATCGCCGGCAACCTCGCGGGCGAAACCGACAGCGGCCTTACCCTGCGCACCGCCTTTGGCACGGAGGAGTCGGTGCTGCGCAGCAACGTCGCCTCCCTGTCCACCCCGGGCATGTCGCTGATGCCCGATGGCCTGGAGCAAACCATGACCAAGCAGGAGCTGGCGGATTTGATCACCTACCTGAAGAAGGGCGCCGACCTTTGAGCCTCCCCGATCTGTACAGCGCCGCATAATTTTGCACGCTCGCGGCGGGCCGGGCTCCGCTGCAGCCGCTCGCGCTTCCTTCTGTTCTGCGTCAGGCTATCCCCTGAAAACGGATGCCGTTTTTTCTCCATGATGGTGGCAGCGATCTAATAATCGCCGGGCCAAACGTGGTGAAAAAATGGATTCGTTCTTTCTCCGACCTCTGCGAGGTTTCCCGTCTCTGCGGTGCAACCTTCAGTGCAGTCGACCCGGGCCGTTGACACCGCAGAGCCAGGGCAAGAACGCAGAGAATACCCAAGGCCGGCAGGGAGATGGTAAAAAAAGGGTTGGCAAAAAAAGATGAGGAACAGGTGGGCACGAAATTCTTTGAGCAACCTCCCCTTGGGTAAGAAGGCCCAATGCTCGGCCTTTTTTTGCCACCCATTTTATGCCAAAAGGATTGGCGGTCTGGGCCCGGATCTGTCATGCCGCGTGCGATCAAATGAAAAACCGAATGCTCAGTGGGAAATCCATTGTCGCAAGTTGCACGCGGCGCGCCAGCTCCCGTCGTGGCTGACCTTCGACGTCTCGGAAAGAAAAATGTCACACAAAATTTCAGGCAATTGGGATAAGGGATATGCGGTCGATTTGCATACAATAAGCAGCACGCCTTGCGGCGTGAATGCTTACGGTCACACGATTTTCGACAATAAATATACAATGCTTGGCGAGCTGATGAATCGCTGCAAATACAAGAATGACTCCGCAGCAGTCCCCCTTATCGCCCAAGAGGTCATTACGCGTGTTACGTCGATATCGAAATTTGATATTATTATTCCAGTTCCCCCATCGAACCAGTTTCGCACATTTCAGCCCGTAGCCGAAATCGCCAAGGCAATTTGCATATCCACCGGTGTGAAGTTACTTGAGGGTGCATTCGATGTGAAGCCTCATGCCCAATTGAAATCCATTAATGACCCAGAAGAACGGATCAAAATACTTAAGGAGAGCATCACTTTATCACGAATACCTGAAATCGAGGGTAAGAGTGTTTTGATTTTTGATGACCTTTTTCGTTCCGGCTCGACCTTGACAGTAATTTGCGATCTATTACGGCCACATAAACCATCACGCATTTGCGTTCTCACAGTCACGAAAACCCGATCAAATAAATGAACTCTGTATTTATAGGAGGGTCGAGAATGCTATCTCGTATTAACGACGATATCCGCACTCGATTTGAGAATATTGTCGGAAAGGGAATGGGAGTATTGATCGGAGACGCAAACGGATCAGATAAAGCAGTCCAGAGGTTTTTTAAGGATTCTGGGTATAGAAATGTTTGGATATATTGCAGTGGGGATGAATGCCGCAATAATGAAGGCGGATGGGAGGAGGTTCACGTTGAAGTTAAGCGCAGCAAGAAAGACAGGGTGTATTATGGCGCGAAAGACATCCGAATGGCCGAGGACTGCGATTATGGATTTATGCTGTGGGACGGCGAGAGTAGCGGAACCCTAAGTAATGTCGTAAATATTCTAAATAGGAATAGGCACTGCATGTTATATATATCACCACGACACACATTCTCATTCTTGCGGTCATTTGCAGATTTTGAGCCTATACTTAGGAGCCTTCCGCCGGATGTTATCGAAGAGTTGGACAGAAAGATTGAACTTCGTGACCGCGTTGACGGTTTGATTGCTGGATCACAGAAGGAACTGAAAATATAGTGTGCCGGGCGAGGTGTGACGGGGTCAGGTTTTAAGTCTTTCATTCGGCCCGGAGGGGGGCGCGATCATCGCGTAGCGAGGCCCCCATGATTTGGGTAGACCCAATGCTCGCCTGTGCACGCTGGTGGACGGAAATCGGGTCGCATGGCACGCAAGCTACGACTCGAATTCCCCGGAGCGATCTACCACGTCATCAATCGCGGCAACTATCGCCGCTGGATCTTCGCCGAGGATAAAACCAAGGCCGCGTTTGAAAACTGCCTGTTCGAGGCGTGCGAGCGCAGCCGGCGGCTCCTGCACGCTTTCGTGATCATGGGAAATCATTACCACCTGGCTGTCGAAACGCCGGACGGCAACCTGGTCGCTGGCATGCAGTGGCTGCAGGCGACGTTTGCCAACAGGTTCAACCACTTTCGCGGTGAGCGGGGACATCTGTTTCAAGGTCGCTACAAGAGCTTGCTGGTGGAGGATGGAAGCTCGCTGGGCCAAGTCTGCCATTACATTCACCTCAACCCAACCCGGGCAGGAATCGTTCCGACGGACCGACTGCGCGAGTACCGCCACTCCAGCTATTGGTATCTCTGGCGGAAGAAACAGCGGCCCGCGTTCTTGCGGTGTGAAACAGCGCCGACCCAGAGCGGAGGACTGGTCGACAATTCGGATGGCTGGGAGGCCTACGCGAAGTATCTTTTCTGGCAGATGGCGGACGGTCCGGCTGGAAAAAACAAAGCCTATGTCTCGCTGAGCCGCGGCTGGGCGATCGGCAGTGGCGAGTTCAAAGCGGCGCTCGTGAAAGACCACGACTTGGCGGCGATCAGCCGCGCGTGGGAAAGCACCGGCGCCCAGGAGATCCGCGAAACACATTGGGTGATGGCATTGGCGCGGGCGTTAGGTGTGTTGTCGAAGAGTGACGCGGCCTGCCGGACCGACCCAAAGTCTGCACCGTGGAAGGTCGCCGTGGCGGCGCACCTGAAACAGTCCACGCAAGCCAGCAACAAGTGGCTGAATGAGCAATTGCGGATGGGGAGTCCGGTTGCTGTCAGCCAGTATGTGAGCGTGTTGCGGCGCACCGACGGTGAAGCCCGCCGCATTTTCAAGCGCCTTACTGAAAGACTTAAAACCTGACCCCATCGGTAAGCTCCCATCCGTGAATTCGGCTCTACCGCGCGCATCCGCGAATACCAAAAACGTTTCGTCAGATGACCTCGATCAAGCGGTGATTCTGTCCGGCTAGTTGTACGATGCCCGCCAGGCGAGACTCGAACCACAAACGCAAGACTCGATTGGTGGTGTTGCCCACTCGCAGCCACACAATCGTCGGTGCAGTCGCGGCCTGCGCCGAACGTGCGGCGAAATCCTCGTCTTTGGTGACGATGATAGCGCCGCTCTGCAGGGCATACGCCCAGATTGCGCTGTCATCCGCCTCGCGCAGGCCCACATCCTCGGCGTGAACAGCATCGTGCCCGCGTCACGTAGCCAGCAGGCCAGCGCCGGGGGCAACTGGGCATCGATCAGAAATTTCACTTGGCCAGCGACAAAACCGCATGATCGACCTGGCGGGCAGCGTACTCGAGCGCCGCCTGGATGTCTTCACGTTCCAGGTACGGATAGCTTTCGAGAATCTCCGTTTCGGTTGCTCCGCTCGCCAGCATGTCGAGCACATCCTTGACGCGAATGCGCATCCCCCGGATGCACGGCCGCCCGCCGCACTGGTTCGGGTTGAAGGAGATTCGCTGCAGTTGGCTCATGCACGGACGCTACGCCGGGCCGCGGTTGCTGCAAGCTCGCCCTTGCGACCGACGAAGCGATCACGCAAAGCGTGGTGCAAAATTGGATTCATTCCTGCTTCGAGAGATAGAAGATGAAAGCAATCGCCACCCGGTTCCCGTTTTTTGCCAAATGGCTTGGCGGTTTGGGCCCAAGCCCCAACCAAGGCAGTTTAGCCGGCTCACCGATACCAAGCGGTAATGCGCATCTTCCCGGCCTGATGGGGCAGGCGAATCGACGTAGGGGAATGATGAGCCCGTTGATCCGGGTGTTCTGGATCGGGCTCGGGGAAGAACACGTGGCGGGCGGGGTCGCGGCCTCGGACGGGCGGTGACAGGGGAATGGGGACAGAGGAATCAAGGCCGGGGGATTTGGGTATTATTCCTCTGTCCCCATTCCCCAGTCAGCCCGCGCGCTCCTCCCATTTATCATGAAACAATCCTTCGGGAATATCGTGGCGCGCTACACCGGTGGGAGCATCACCTTGGGCCGTGGGCGATCACAAAATCCATCAGCTCCCGGCATTCGAAGAACGACGGCGTGGCCATGTGCCCTTCGCCAGGGATGAGTTTCACGGTGATCTGCCCGCCGCCCGCCTCGTAACGTTCCTTGAGCAGGCGGGTGTTCTCCTCGTACGGCACGGCGCGGTCGGAATCGCCCTGCACGACGAACATCGGCACTTTCCTGGCCAGGAGGCCCTGCAAATTGTCCAGCGGGTTGAACTCGCTCATCCTGGCAACGAGTTCGGCCTCGGACAGGCCGAAGTCGGCCAGCGTGACGGCCTTGCCCTTCATCCCCCACGTCGCGAGATTGCACACCGGGTAGATGCCGACGAAGGCGCGCACCTTCTCCGGATTTCGAACCGCCCAAGCCAGCATCGTCAGGCCGCCCCGGCTCTGGCCGAGCAGGATCGGTTTCGGCGACCAGCCGCGCCGAACCATCTCGTCATAAAACAGCGTGAACTTCGCCGTGCTACCCGGCGCCCCGCGCACTTCACCGAGATCGATTCCCGCAAGGCCGATGCCCGCTCGCATCAGGGTTTCGAAATAGACCTTCCGCCCTACGAGCGAAATCCCCTTTAATGTCGGCGCATACCACAGCCATGGCATCCCCTTCGCCGGCGCCGGCGAAGCATAGATGAAGGCTTTATGCCCTTGGAGCTCGAAGGTCTGCGCGACGCGCGGCAGCTTGTCCTCCGTGGTCTCTCGGAACCATTGCAGCCCGTCCCACGCGGCCTGCTGCAACTGGGCGCGTTCCTGGGCGGAAAATTTCCGTGTGAGCGGGTTGCCATCGGGGTCCTGGTCCGGCTTGTTGCCGGATCGTGTCTCCGTGACCGTGTCCACCGTCTGTCCGGCGGGGCTCCGGTCAAACAAGACTCCGTAAAACGTGCACGCGGTCAGATAAGCCATCGTCTGGTTCGGGTGCGCGTCATTGAGGTAGCGCAAGGTGAACTGGGGCTGCGTGGCCTGGCAGCGCAGGGCGACGCTCGACATCGGCACCACCGTCGCCCCGATCCTTCGGGCCAGGCCCGCCAGCACACGAGCCTTGGCGACGACCGGGGCGGGGTCCGGCGGTGAGGTGAGCGGGCGTTCGTTTTGGGTGTTCGGGGTCGTTTCGTAGAGCACCACCCGCGCGCCGGCGGCCTTGGCCAGCGCGGCGAATTTTGGGGCGTATTGGCAGTAGGAGGACTGATCGCCGTCGCCGTCGTCCTTGTACGATTGCAGCACGACCACGTCCCATCTCTGCCGCTGGCCTTCCAAATTCTTGGCCAGGGTCGTATGACGGGTGAGAGCGCTTTTGAGGGCGCCATTCTGGGGTTCCTGGACCGCGAACGCGGTAAGGGAGGCAATCGTCCGTGCCTGCTCCTCGGCCGTGAGTGTCGCGATCTGGACATAGTTTTGGGAAGCGAACTTCCAGTGATCGGCGAGCGTTTTTCCGGCGTAGATTACGCTCACGTACTCGAATTTGAGATTCGGGTTCCCGGCCTCGGCCATATCCTTGATGATGCGGGCGAGCGTATGGCGGTTGGTGAAGCTGTTGCCGAGGAAGAGAACGTGCAGGGTGCGCGGGGAGGCTGGGACGCCGGCGGACGCGGCGGCGAGCGGTTGGAGCAGTGCGCCCAGGGCGAGGACGAAGGTGGCCAGGCGTCGGCCCCAGGAACAGAGCAGGAAAGAGCGTGGCATCGGAAGAAGCGCAGGGTGGGAGGCACGGCGGAATGCCGCGACGATGCGGAATACTCGCGGAAGCCTCCGGGCGTTGCGAACCTGATTGTCGTATACGGTTGAACGCGCTGACCCCGTGACCGTCCCCCCGAGGCGGTTCGCACGCGCGCGCAGCTCCGGTGCGAGTATGTTCACTTTCCGGAAGAGTTCGCGGAGGTGCCGTTTCACGTCGACCACGTCATCGCGCGACAGCACGGCGGCCAGACGGCGTATTCCAATCTGGCCTTCGCCTGCTGTTTCTGCAATCGCCACAAAGGTCCGAATCCATCCAATCCATGAACTGCCCCGCTTCCTTCCCTGCCCAGTCCGTCTCGGGCTCCATCCTTACGCGAAATTTTTTCCGTGCCGTCGCCGGCCTGCTCGCCTTGGCTGCGAGCGTGGTCTCGGCCGCCGCCGCAACACCGGCACCTTTGCGCGCCGGCATGATCGGCCTCGACACCTCGCACGTGCCGTCGTTCGTGAAACTCTTCAACGACCCCAAGGCCGCCGGCGACCTCGCGGGCATCAAGATCGTCGCCGCCTATCCCGGCGGCACCGACATGCCGGCGAGCCGCAATCGCGTCGCAAAGTTCACCGAGGGCGTGCGCGCGGCCGGCGTCGAGATCGTCGATTCGATCCCGAAGCTGCTGGAAAAGGTGGACGTCGTGTTTTTGGAAAGCGTGGACGGCCGGATCCATTTGCAGGAGGCGACACCCGTGCTCCGGGCCGGCAAGCCGCTGTGGATCGACAAACCGGCCGGCGGTACGCTCGCCGACGCCATCGCAATCTATGAGTTGGCGAAGAAGCACAACACCCCGTGCTTTTCCAGTTCTGCGCTCCGCTTCACCGCCGGCGTCGAGGAACTCTTGAAGAAACCGGAGCTGGGCAAGATCGTCGGCGCGATGTCGTGGGGGCCGTGCGACTACGAGCCGGGCACGCCGGACCTTTTTTTCTACGGCATTCATGGCGTCGAGCCGCTGTTCGCGATCATGGGCCAGGGCTGTGAATCCGTCACGCGCCTGCAGACCAAGGACGTCGATCTGGTCTCGGGCGTCTGGCAGGACGGACGCGTTGCCAGCTATCGCGGCTTCCGCCGGGCCAAGGGAGGATTCGGCCTGGTGGCGTTCGGCGATCAGGGGTTTGCCCAAGCCCAACCCGGCAGCCTCGGCGGCTACCGGGGTCTCTGCATTGAGATCGCCCGCTTCTTCAAAACGAAAAAGGTCCCGGTGACGGCCGAGCAAACCCTGGAGGTCCTCGCCTTCATGGAGGCCGCCGACGAAAGCAAGCGGCAGGGCGGCAAATCCGTGACGCTCGCCAGCGTGATGGCGAAGGCCCGCACCGAGGCCGCTGGGAAAGTCTCGCGCTAATCACCGGTTCCGTCGTCTGCTTGGATACCTCGGTCGTTCGCACTCCATTTGGACATCCGCAGCTCAAAACCGCATCGCCAGTCTTGTTGGATTCTTCGCTGCGCTGCCAATGAACTCGGTTTGTTGTAGGTCGGGATTTATCCCCGACACCAGCATGTCGGGCGTAAAGCCCGACCTACAGGAAACGGCATCGCACACCCAAAGTTCATTGGCACGTTCCACGCAAGCCGTGAAACGGCTTGTTGAAGGTCTCAGGATGACAGGCAACAATGAGTTCATATGGGGTCCCCCCCCAACGGCTCGGCGTTGGTTTTTGGTCTCAGAATGACAATGAAGTTTGAATCCACTCCCTCGCATAGTTTCCTCTCCCAACGTCTCAAAACCTCACCTCCCTCCCATGTCCGACCTCTCCCGCCGCCGCTTCCTCGAAAACTCGATGCTCACCGCCGCTGCGGCTGCCGCGGCGGCACTGCCCACCCGGCTGCTGGCCGCCGAGCCGCGGACCGTCAGCGCCAACGATCGGATCACGGTGGGCATCATCGGCTGCGGCATCCGCGGCAAGCAGCACGCGGCGTCCCTGCTGGCATTGCCCGAGTGTGAGATCGCCTACGTGTGCGATCCGGACAGCGCGCGGGCCGCGGAGCTTGCTGCCACCATCAGCGCGAAGACGGGCCGGGCGCCAAAGGCCGTGCAGGATCTGCGCGCCGTGCTCGACGACAAGTCGGTCGCGGCGGTCTTCATCTCGACTCCGAACCACTGGCATGCCCTCGGGGCGATCTGGGCGATGCAGGCGGGCAAGGATGTCTACGTGGAAAAGCCGGTCAGCCACACGATCGCCGAGGGCCGGCGGATGGTTCAGGTGGCCCGCAAGCTCGGCCGGATCTGCCAGGGCGGGACGCAGAACCGCTCCACCGGGGCGCTGGCCAGCGCCGTGAAGTTCATGCACGAGGGCAAGCTCGGCGTAGTGAAACTGGCCCGCAGCATCATCTACGGGCGACGCGGTTCGATCGGCGGGCCGACCCGCGGCGAAGTTCCGGCGGGCGTCGATTATAATCTCTGGGCCGGGCCCGCGCCGCTGGACCCGCTTACGCGTCCAAAATTCCACTACGACTGGCACTGGTTCTGGAACACGGGCGACGGTGAGATCGGCAACAACAACATCCACTCGCTCGACATCTGCCGCTGGGGCCTGGGCGTCACGGGTCTGGGCCGCGCCGTGCTGAGCTACGGCGGCCGGCTCGGCTATGCCGATGCGGCGGAGACGCCGAACACGCAGGTCGGCATCTTCGATTTCGGCGGCAAGACCATCGTGACGGAAACGCGCGGTCTGAAAACGGAACCGTTCAAGGCGCCCGTCCGGAACGGGTGGTTTTTCTTCGGCACGGAAGGCATGATCGCCGACACGTCGCTGTTCGACCTCAAGGGCAATCTGGTCCGCGCCTTTGAGGGCAAGCGCGACAATCACTTCACAAATTTCCTCCGAGCCGTGCGCAGCCGCAAAGTCGCGGATTTGAACGCCGACATCCTCGAAGGCCATCAGTCCACGGCGCTCTGTCACGCCGCCAACATCTCCTGGCGGCTCGGCCAGCCGGCCTCCGCCGGCGAGATTCAACGGCAGCTCGGCCAGCTCAGTGTCCACGACGACGTCCGGGAAACTTTCGAACGCACCCGCCGGCACCTCGCGGACAACAACGTGGATATCGAGTCGTCGCGATTGACAGTCGGCCCGGTGTTGCGCGTCGAGCCGGGCCAGGAAAGGTTCGTCGACAACCCCCGCGCCAACGCGCTGCTCACCCGCGAATACCGGAAGCCCTTCGTCGTGCCGTCGGAAAAGGAAATCGGGGTTTGAGTTCACCGCGCCTGCTTTGGCGTCAACGTGCCAGCTTGCCTCTACCGGATTCAGCACCGCGGCCGTAGCCATGCCGCCCCAACCGCAAAGCGCGTTTTGCGCCCGACGGAAAGGAACACTTTTGATGGCACGGGGTGGGCCGTGCGCTCCGCGCGCGGCCTTTGTCCCGGTAAGTCACTCGTTCGATCCGCAAGGCCGCGCGACGGAGCGCCCGGCCCACCCTCCG
>JBIJCX010000197.1:0-14947 GCA_044344465.1 Opitutaceae bacterium | reverse complement strand
GACAAATCGTAATTGTCCGCCGACCACGGCTTGAGCGCGGTATTGCGGACCGTAATCGTGCCCCGCACCACGGACGGATCGTTGTACTGCAGTTCCGTCAAATTCGCCTCGCTGACGGTGGCGGCAGGAATGATGCGGTTGAAATCAGGGCGGCCATAGGTCTTCGCATAACCGAGCCGGACCTGAATGTTGTCGGTCACTTTATAATTGAGATTCAGGCTGGGATAATAGCCGTCATACACGCGCCGGGCCCGCAGGCCGCGCTCGGTGCGGGTCAGGCGCAGCTCTTCCATCGAACCCGCCGCCCCCGCCGCCGGCACCCGAATCCGGTTGTTGGCCGCGTCGCGGGCAAAGGCTCCGCTCGGCAGGCGCTGGAAGGCCGCCCCGGCATCGACCAGCGCCCCCACGCCATCGTCGTCGGTTTTCTCGTACCGCACGCCCGTCACCAGGCTCAGGCGGTTTTTCAGCAGTTGCATGTCCACCTGGAAATACGCGGCCGACACCGTCTCCTCGATCGCCTCCGAATTCGTGATCCGAAAGGTTTCCGCCGTGACGAGCTGGGCCGGGGTCATCGCAAACAGACTCGGATTCTTCTGAAACGCGTCCCACGCCTTGACCGCCGAGGGCCAGGGCAGGTTGTGGATAACGGCAGGTCCGGATGTCTCCAACCGCCGATTCGCGATGATGTTCATATACGGGGCCGGCGAGGTCGGCACGGTGGCGGCGTTGCCATTGGGGCCGTTATAGGTCCAAGTCTTCGATTCAAACCGCTTGTCGTTTTCCTGCACATGTTGCCTGACGCCAATCTGCACCGCAGTGGGAAACCCGAGACGATCAAAGTGGCGGCGCAGATTGATGTCGCCCCCCATGACCTTGCTCTTGACGTCCCGCGGACTGCTGCCCGCGGCCGTAAACCGGTAACTGGCGACATCGCTGAGGTCGACCGGCCGGTTGTTGTCGTCGAAGACCTCGATGCTGGTCGGACCGTCGGGGGTGACGCCCAGGAAGTTGACCCGCACCGGAGTTGCCATGCTCACCGCCATGCCGGTGAAATGACCGTCGCCCGTCTGGCGAAACGCCACCCGTGCCACGGACTGGGAAAACCCGGCATCGAGCCGCCAGATCCCGTCGTCGAAGCGATAACGGGTGTTGCCCCCGAACGAATTCACGCCGTGGCGGGTGCCGCCGCCGCCGAAGGTCACCCCACCCCGCCCCGTCGCGCCCCGGGTAAAATCGGGCCCGAAGGTCAGGGGCACGCCGCCCGCGATCGTGGGCGTCCCGATGGCGCCCACCGTTGGAGTCCAGGTGTACGTGCAGAAATAGTTCGAGTAGTTTGTGGCCTGGACACCGACGGAGAGCACCCCATTCGGGTTGGTCCGCCAATCGGCCTTGATGCTGCCGCCGTGGCGGGTGGTGACCTGAGGCCCGTAAACCAGGGTGGCGGTCTGAAAATACGGCTGGCTGAACGACGCACCCGTCGCGGTGCCCGCGCCATTGAAGGTTTTCTGAAAGACCGAGGTCTGGGTATTATATATGCTCGAACTGTTGGCCGACAGGACGAGGCCGAAGTTCTTGTTGACCGGCAGCGTGTAGTCCAGGGTGTACCCGGGAAGGATCTTGTAGATTTCCCGATCCGTGGTGTGCGGGCTCTTGCCCAGTTTCATGCCGTGCTGATTGGCCGAAAGGAAAACACTATAGCTCAGCTGGGCCCGGTTGCGTTCAAAGGCGCTCTTGGTCACCAGATTGACCGAGCCGCCGAGGGAATCGGCCGGGGTGGACGGCGTCGGCACGTTGGTGATTTCAACCCGCGATATATTGTTCATCGACAGGTTGGGCGTCTGGAAGCTGCGGGACGATCCCGTGTAGTTTGCCCCGGCCAGATTATTCCCGTCCAGAGAGACGCCCACGACATTGCTCCCAAAGCCGCGGACAGAGATCCCCATGATTTCGACATCACTGTACTCGGCGCTGATGCCGGGCAGCGATTTCATGAATTCGCCGACATTGCCCTCGAGCACGAATTCGTTTTCGCCGGGCGCCGCGACGAGCTTGAGATTGGAGGCAAAGCGCTGCTCGTTGGTGGCGATGGTCTCGAGGTCCGCGGCGGCCTTCACCGTGAACTTGTCGAGCGTCACGACGCCGCCGGTGCCGAGTTGAAAATTGTGCTCCAACCCCTGCCCGGCCGCGACCTGCAGGGTGACCTGCTGCGCGTCCAGCCCGGTGTAGAAAGCCTCGAGCACGACGCTCCCCCTGGGGACGCCGACCAGCCGGTAGGTGCCGGTCTGGTCGGTGAACGCGACCACCCCGGAGCCCTTGAGGACAACGCGGGCGTTGTTCAGGTACAGCCCGGACTCCGCGTTCTGCACGCGCCCGGAAATCGTGCCGGATTCCTGGGTTGCGACGGCGGACGGATCCGCGGCCAGCGCGGCCTGATTCAAGGTCAAGGCCAGGGCAATCAAACCGAGCAGCAGGGCAATAGGGTGTCTTGGTTTCATAGGGGACAGGGTAGGCCGCCTCAAGGCGGCGAGTCGGATTGAGGAGCAAAAGACGGCCGGTGCAAGCCCCGAGCCATTTGCCGGCCCACCACGGGGGCATCTCAGTTTCCTGCAACTGGTGTCAGTGGTGGGCGGGCACGTCCTCGTGCCCGCATTCGAAACGCAATCGTGCGTGCCAGACCTGCGGGCACAGGGACGTGCCCGCCCACCACGGGGATTCCTCGCGTGGCAAGAATCTGCGATCCGCCCGCCCGCCACTTGACCTTCGCTACCCGTGCTTCTTCGATGTGCCTCCGCGCCCGTCGCACCCCGCCACAACCACCGTCTCAACCCAACCCGATCGCCCGCCTCGCCTCCTTGGCCATGAACTCCACCGTCACCCGCCGCGATTTCCTCAAGACCACAACCGCTGCCAGTGCGCTGGCGTTTCCCGCCGTGTTGCGTTCGCAGCCCGCCGGCACACCCTCGCCGAACAATCGGCTCAACGTCGCCATCATCGGGGCCGGCGGCCGCGGCGGCGCGGCCGTGCAGGGCATGAAGGACGAGAACGTTGTCGCCATCTGCGATGTCGACGAGGAGCGCGCCGGCAACTCGTTGAAGTCTTTGACGGAAAAGTTCCCGGAGGAGGCGAAGCGCGTCACCGCGGCCCCGCGCTTCAACGACTACCGCCGGATGTTCGAGGCCCTCGGCAACAAGATCGATGCCGTGACGATTTCGACCCCCGATCACACGCACTTCCCGGCGGCGATGACCGCGATGAGCCTGGGCAAGCACGTCTACGTGGAAAAGCCGCTCGCCCACACCGTGTGGGAAACGCGCGAGCTGACGCGCCTCGCCCGTGAAAAGAAAGTGATCACGCAAATGGGCAACCAGGGCCACGCGGGCGAAGGCTGCCGCTTGTTGCGGGAGTGGGTGCAGGCGGGCGTGCTGGGCGAGGTGCGCGAAGTGGTGAGCTGGACGAACCGGCCGTTCTTTCCGCCGTGGCGCGAACCGGTCGGATCGTTCAAGGCGCCGGATCATTCGAAGTTTGTTCCCGTGGTGCCGAAGAAGCTGAATTGGGATGCGTGGCTGAGCGTCGCGTCTCCCCGGCCGTACGATCCCGCCTACGCGCCGTGGAAGTGGCGGGGCTGGTGGGATTTCGGGACCGGTGCGTTTGGCGATGTGGCGTGTCACATCATGGACGGCGCCTATTGGGCGCTCGATCTGGGCGCGCCGACGGCGGTGGAGGCGATGTCGACCGGCGCGACGGCGCTCGCTTCGCCGCTCGCCGCGGTGGTGACGAATTACTTCCCGGCCCGGGGCAAGCTGCCGCCCGTGAAGTACACGTGGTCGGATGGTGGCATGATGCCGCCGCTGCCGCAGGATCTCGAACTCGGGCGCGATCTGCCCGACGAGGCCGGCACGCTGCTGTTTGGCAGCAAGGCGACCGTGCTCTGCAGTTTCTATTACGATTCGGTGCGCATCATCCCAGAGGCGAAAATGCAGGCGATGGCGCCGAGCCTCCCGCCGAAGACGATTCCGCGGGTGCAGGGCGGGCCGTTTGCCGAGTGGATCCTGGGCTGCAAGGGCGGGCCGAAACCGGGATCGAATTTCGATTATTCCGGGCCGTTCACCGAGGCGGTGCTCCTCGCCAATGTCGCCATCCGCTCGCGCCGCCGGATCGAGTGGGACTCCGCGGCGATGAAGGTGACGAATCTCCCCGACGCGAACCAGTTCGTGAAAAAGGAATATCGGCCGGGCTGGATGTGAGCCCGATGCGCTTTCAAGATTAGACGATCTTTGTAGGGGCGTCGCTTGCCGACGCCCGCGGGCGCCGACGAGCAGCGCCCCTACAATGCGAATCCTGCGGCGCACGGTTAAGCTAAACTTGAATGCGAATTGGAATGAGCCCGATCGGGGCGACGCCGACCCAGGCCCCGATTAGCCGGACATTTCAAGGAGCCGCGACGCTCTCGGCGCGTTGCGCCCGACCACCGCGGCGGGGCGCCGCGGCGCCAGCAATCGATCCGGATCGATCATGGTTGCGACGATTTTTCGCGACGCGTAGCCGCGTTGGAGCGCAGCGACAACGTGGTCTCACGTTCGGCCACGCTTTCGCCTTCGGCTCAAGCGCGGCTACGCCTTTGACCCGCCCTCACTTGGCCCAGCCGGATTTGCCCTTGACTGCCGCACCACCCCCCGTGTCATTCCGCGTCACGATGGTCCTCGCCCCCGGTTTCCTGTCGCCCCTCACGCACACGTTTGCCTGACAGACACGCCTGCATTGGTCGCATGATCCGAAACACAGCGGAAAAATCCCCACTCCGCGGCGGCGAGATCCAGGCCAGCATGGGCGACCCCGCCGCCTTAAATTCCCGCCACATCTTCCCGACCTAAACCAATCCCGAACTCCTCCACGGTTCTAGAAAGCCAAGCCAACAATGAAATCAAAACGCCCCGGCGCCCTGCTGTTCGCATGGTTCGCCCTAGCCCTCGCCCCCGCTCACCTCTCGCATGCGGCCGACGGCAACCCGTCCACCGCCAGTCAATCTGCCGGCACGATCACGGGCTCGGTCAACAACTCGGCCACCCGGAATCTGCTCGAAGGCGCGAAGGTTGAGGTGCCAGCCCTGGGTCTCCGGGCCCTCACCGACAACACCGGCCGGTATGTGCTCACCGGGGTGCCGCCCGGGACCCACGAGCTTACCGTGTCCTACATTGGCCTCGATTCCGCCAGCGGCCAGATCACCGTCAGCGCCGGTCAGCGCGCCGTGCGCGATTTCGATTTGAGTTCCAACATCTACCGGCTGGATGCGTTCAAGGTCACCGGTGAACTGGAAGGCGACGCCCTGGCCATCACGGCCCAGCGCAATGCCAGCAACGTGAAGAACATCGTGGCGATGGACTCGTTCGGCAATCTGCCCAACATGAGCGCGGGCGAGGTCGTCATGCGGCTGCCTGGCATCGCCGGCAGTCCGACGGAGGAGGGCCTCGCTTACGCCTTCAATGTCCGCGGCATGGCGCCGGCGCTCAACACGGTCACGGTGGACGGAGGACTGATGGCGAGCATTGGAACCAATCGCGCCTTCGAGTTGCAGAGCATCTCCGGCACGATGTTCGAGCAACTGGAACTGATCAAGGGGCACACCCCCGACAAGGGCGCCGACGGGCTGGGCGGGACGATCAACATGAAGTCCCGCTCGCCGCTGAACATGAAGGAAAAGCGCCGGATTTCCTACAGTGCCACGGTGCGCATGGCCCCTTCGTTCACCGAGCAGGTGCCGGTGCGCGAGGAGCACCGCGCCCACCCGTTGATCACGCTCGCCTACCAGGAAGTGTTCAGCGTGCTCGGAGGTGATCGCAACCTGGGCGTCGCCGCAAATATCTTCTACAGTGAAAACGCCGTGGGCGGTTTCCGCGTGACCAATCAATATCAGAATCAGGCTGACCCCACCCAGCCGGCGTACCTCTGGAGCTACCAGTCGCGCGAGAATTTCAACAACCGCAAGCAGCGGAGCGTGAATGTAAAGACGGACTACCGCCACTCGTTCAACACCAAGTACTCGCTCAACCTGACGATCAACGACAACGTCGAGCGGTTCCGGCGCTCCAACAACGCCACGGCTTTTACGGGCAACGCGACCACGGTGCCGAACGACACGACCTCCGGTGTCATTCCCGGGTACACCGACAAGATCACGCGTGTGCGACAGATTCCCGGGGCGCAAATCGACATCCTGAACAGCGGTCCGAACAGCTACGTGGTCGAGACCTACATGATCAATTTTGGGGCCGAGCACGAATATGGTCCGCTGCAGATCGACTATAACCTCGGTTTCAGCCGGAACCACCAGCAATCCGGCCTGCTTGACCGGGGCGGGCAGACCGGGCTGACCAGCCGCATCAGCAACATCGGCTGGATCATCGACCGCACGCAGTCAGATCTTTACCCGCGCTTCGTTCAGACCGCCGGGGCCGACATCACGAATGCGGCCAACTACCGGCCGACCCAGAACGGCCTCACCAAGGCCAGCTCGGAACAACCTCAGGAAGTCCCGCAGGCGCGCGGCAATGTGAAGTACAAGCTGCCCACCGCCGTGCCCACGTTTCTCAAGGCTGGTTTCGCCTGGCGCGATCAGGGGGTGGAGCTGGACAATTACTCCCGCCGTTGGAGCTACATTGGCACCACCGGACTGCCGGCCGACCCCACCGCCCGCCCGTACAACAACATCAAGACGGGCGTAAACCTGCCGCGCTGGATGATTTCGAGTTTCCTGGCCGGCGGCTCAGCCGGCAAATACCCGACCGACGCCACGCAGTGGCAGGAGGATTTGTATTTCTTCGAATCGAACAAGTATTCCGGCACCCGGACGCTGTCGGAAGAGGTGCTGGCCGGCTATCTCATGGCGCAGGGCAGTTTCGGGCGCGACGGCTGGCTCGGCCGCACGGGCTATCTCACCGGAGTGCGTACCGAGAAGACCGATACCTCAGCCAAGGGCTGGGTGCTCGCCCGCGCCAACGTCCGCAGCACCACGGCCCAGCAGGTCGCCGATCCGGTCGGTTCCGCCAAGCGTGATTATGAGGGCTCCGCGCGCACGACCAAGGGCAGCTACACGAAGTCGTTCCCGAGCGCCCACCTCACCCACGAGCTCACGCAGAACCTCAAGGCCCGGCTCAGCTGGTCGACGAGCTTTGGCCGGCCCGCCATCTCGAACCTGCTGCCCAGCGAATCGGCCAACGAGACCGCCCAGACCGTCACCATCAACAACCCCAGCCTGCTGCCGCAATCGGCGAAAAACTGGGACTTCACGCTCGATTATTACTTCGAGCCCGTGGGCAACCTTTCGGTCGGCTGGTTCAAGAAGACGATCAAGGATTACATCGTGACGGGCACCGACGCCGGCATCGTTCCGAGCGGGACCGACAACGGTTACAATGGAGAATACGCGGGCTTCACGCGCCTCACGTCCTCCAATAACGGCACCGCCCAGGTCACGGGCTGGGAGCTCAGCTATCAGCAGCAGTTCACCTTCCTCCCGGGGCTCCTCAAGGGCCTGAGTGGTTCCGCCAACTATACGCGCATCGAAACCGAGGGCAATTTTGGCAGCACCGCCACCCGATCGACGGGCCAGGTGCCCGGCTTCATCCCGAAGGCCGGCAATCTCAGCCTCAGCTGGCGTCACCGCGGCTTCAGCACCCGCGTGCTGTATAACTACACCGGCGACTACATCTCGAGCTTCTCGGCGACCAACGCCGGGGCCAACCTCTACCGCTACGCCTTCAAGACCACCAATGTCGGCCTGGCGTATCAGTTGCGCTCCTCGGTCACGCTCACGTGCGATGTGGCGAATATCTTCAACAAGCCCCAAATGCTCTATCAGGGAATCCCGGGGCGGACCCAGGACATCATCTACAACTTCATCACGGTTACGATGGGCGTCAGCGGCCGGTTCTGAGCGACGGTAGCAGGAAGAACGCTCCGAGGGTAGGAGCCTGCTTGCAGGCGATTCTCGGAGTGCCACAACAAACGACGCTTCCCATCGCCTGCAAGCAGGCTCCTACCTCCATCCCATTGACGCCGAAACGCGGGTCGCGTAACCGGACTCCAACGAAAATGACTACCAACCGCAGGGAGTTTTTAAAGCTTACCGGCCTGGCCGGAATCGCCATGGCCAGCGCAAAGGTCATGACCGCCGCGGCTCCAGGCCAGGATCGAAAAGGACAGCCCAACAAGGTGACCGTGGATCATGCGGTGGCCACCCTGCAGGATGGCAGTTCGCTCGCGGTCCCGTTCTGGCGGATCGAGAGTGGCCGGGACGGTCCGTCCCTCGTGCTCATCGCGGCCCAACACGGTAACGAGGTGATCGGTTCCGAGGTCGCGCGACGGTTCCATGAGGTTTGCGCTCATCACCTCGAGGCGGGCACCGTCTGGCTCGTGCCAACCTCCAACCTGCTGGCCGTGCGCGACCGGCGGCACTCATTCGGGCTCGGTCCGGAACAGAACAACCGGATTCATCCCACCAAGGAGAATAACATGCAGCGGACCTGGCCGGGCAATCCGCAGGGCAACAACACCGAGCGCGTGGCCCATGCCTTGGATCAGGCGGTGGTGCGACACGGCACCCACCTGCTGGATATGCACTGCTGGCAACATGTGAATGCCGCCGAGACGCTCGCGCTCAATGACCATCCGGCCTCGCTCGCGTTGGGCCAGGTGACGACCACGCGTTTCCTCAGCCTGCGCCCCTCGTCCGTACCGGCGAGCGGACCCATCATGGTCGCCCAACTGATGCGCAAACGCGGTGGCGCCTCGCTCGTCATGGAACTTTCGGGACAGTTTTCGATGCCGGAGCGCCAGGTTCAGATCGGCGTGAGCTCAATGGTCAACCTGGCCAAGTCGCTCGGCATGATGGCCGGCAAGCCTGAGGCCATCTCGGGGCCGAGGGTCGTGCGCACCAAGGAGAACAGCCACGAGGTGCGCGCACCGTGTTCCGGCATGTTCGTGCCCGGAGTGAAAATCGACGGCAGCGCGGCACTGGCGCCCGAGGACCGCGTGGAGCAGGGACAGTCCCTCGGGCATATCATCCGGGACAAGGATCTCGTGGCGGTGCCGATCGTGGCGCCGAAATCCGGTTACTTGTGGCAATATGGCCTGTGTCATTGGAGCTTGTGCGACGCCAGCCTGCCGGCGCTGCACCCGTACACCGAAGAGCGCGAGGTCATCGCGACCGTGGTGACCGCGTGAGCGAGGCCAATCCAACCGCCAACAACCCCGAAAGAGATCTCACCATGAAACGATCCCTCCGCCTTCTCTGCTGCTTGTTCGCGATCTTGTCCGCCACCCGCCCGTGCCGCGCGGATGCGAAGGACGAGCAGCGCCGGCAGTTGCGCGAGATGCTCGGCCTCCCGGCCCGGGGCGGCAACCTGCACCCCGAGTCCCGCGGTTCCGTGGCGCATGACGGCCTCGTCATTGAAAAATGGATTCTCACGGCCGAGCCCGGCAGCCGCATGCCCGCCCTGCTGTATCGGTTGGCCAAACCCACGCCGAAGATGCCCGTGCTCGTGCTCACCCACGGTCACGGTGGCAGCAAGAGCCGGGCGTTTAACCAATATACCGGCCAGCTCTATGCCCGTCTCGGCCTCGCCGTGGTCGTCATCGATCCGATCGGCGAGGAAGAACGGCACATTGCCGGCAAGCTGGGCACGCGGGCGCACGATGACCTCGGCAACGACACACGCGCGGCCAAGGCGGGCCGGCTCATCATGGGCAAACTCGTCTTCGACACGATGCGGGCCATCGACTGGCTGCTCACGCGCAGCGACATCGACCCCGCCCACATCGGCGTCGGAGGTTCCTCGAATGGCGGGGCCCAGGCGACATGGCTGGCGGCGCTCGAGCCCCGCATCAAGGCCGCGCTCGTCGGCGGCTGGGCCTACGACGACGTCGTCCTGCCCACCAAGCTCTGTCAGCGCGTGCCCTTCACCAAGATGCGCGCGACGATGGACTGGCCGGCCTTCATCGCCCTGGCCGCGCCGTCCTGCGCCATCATGACCGCCAACGGCGATGCCGACGAGGTCATCGACATGGGGGACCGCACCGCGTGGGCCCGCAATGCGGCGCACCTGCGCGCGGCGCGATCCGCTTGGCCGGCCGGAGGACCCGAGCCGCTGACGATCTTCCTCGAGCCGGCCGGCGGCCACCGCCCGTACACCGCGTATCGCGAAACCATGCTGTGGTTCCACGAACGGCTCGGCACCCCGGCGATGACCACCGCCGAGGTCCGCCGGCTCCCGGTGATCAACGCCGGAGTCTGGTGCGACCGAAACGGAGTACCACTCGAACGCGCCATGGGCACCGAGCACCACACGCGCGGCGCGACCGTGGTTGATCTCGGCGTCCGCCCGCTCTCCGTTGAGGCTCTCGCCGTACTGACCCCCGCGGAGAAAGGCTCACCCGACTTCACCATCGAGGGCTGGCTCGATCAGATCGAAGGCAAGCGCGGCGGGAGGTGACGAGTGGAAATCCGGCAGTGGGTGAACTCTCCCATCCATCAATGCCGAATTCCGCAATTGCCGGTGGATTTTGTAGCCCTGCGCGTGAGCGCAGGGAGCGGATGCAGGCACGGCATCCAATTGTCCCGCCGCTTACGCAGCGGGCTACATCAAAAATCTCGGAATCCGGGTTATCCCCAGATTACGCCTTCCGGACCGTGGGCACTACAGGTCGGAGGCGGATTTCGCAGCTGGTCTTCTCTGTGCTATCCGCGCCATCTGCGGTCAACGAGTCTGGGCATCTCCTTGGGGCGCGGCCGCGCGATCCGCCCCGCCTCAATTCATGGCCTTCCCCATGACATCCACCGGCTGCTCGAGCCGGATCTTTTCCCGGCCGACGATTTCAATCAGGTCGGCCAGATCGTAGTGCCGCAGCGCGCCGTGCACGACGTTGACGGCCTGGTCAAACGTCTCGCCGGCGCCAGCAACTGCCTCCCACGAGGGAATCATCTGCCGCAGCGTCACGCTGCGGTAATCCGATCCGTGCAGCGCGGCGGCGTGCAACGCGGGGATCGCCGCCTCGCCGATGGCCGTGAGGTGCAACGCCGTCGGCGCCGTGCCGGTGAGGGCTCCGTTTTTCAGAAAGCGGGTCCAGCTCTGCACGTCGTCGGCCCGCATGCCGACGAAGCTCTTGCCGATGAGGTAGGCGAGGAAGATCTCCTGGTTGTCACGACCGAAGCGGCCGTAGCCGTAGTCGCGTTTTTCGTGCCCCGTCTCGGTCTCGCCGATCCCGCGCAGCTCGGCGGCAAGCACGACGTGGCCTGCGTTGACCAACTTCTCAATCGGACCGCCTGGCGCGGCATCCGCCGCCAGGCTGGTGCCGTGCAGGTAGAGTGTGGCCTGACCTCGGGGGTTCGCGGGGACAAACGCGATCGCCGGCAGCGCCAGACGCTCGTCCACGGTCAGCACAAGTTTGCGCAGCGTGTAGCCCGGGCGCTCGATCGTCGCGCGGGTCTCGACCTTGGGCTCCGACCGGACATCGAGAGGCTGCGCGCCAATCGTCTGCTGCACCAACTCGCGGCGCGCATCGCCGGAAAGACTGCTCCACGATGTCCGCCGGGATTCTTTGAGCGCGGCGGCGAGGCCAGCATTGATTTGAAAAACCGATCGCTCGCCGGGCATGAGCAGGACCTGGCCCTTCGGCGTGCAATAGAGTTGCTCCTGCGTCCAGTCGCCCGGGCTCATGGCGCGCAGTTGCTCGTCGGTGAACGAGTCGGGCAGCGCGTCCACCTCGCGGATCAACTTGTCGGAACCGAGGAGCCAGCGGTGCATCCAGCGGGCGGCGGCTTCGCGCTGTTGCAGCGTGTAACCGTGCGGCGCATCGGGCGCGTTGATCTCAACCGCGTCCGAGCGGCCCAGGCGCGAGTAGAACCGCTTCGCCTCGAGAAACAATTCCCAGGTGCCGCGAAAATCGAACGTGGCGTCGCGCGTGCCGGCGAGGATGAGCGTCGGCTTCGGCGCGCGCATGATGACGTAGTCGGCCTCGTCCAGCCCGAAATCGATCTGCCCAAAGATGTTCTGTTCCGCGTCCTGCGCGCCCTGGGCGTCGATGAGACGCCGGAACGTCGTGAGGTAGCAGACCGGGGCGGCCGCGACGATGCGGTCGTCCAGCGCCATGAGGTAGGCGGTCAGCGTGCCCCCGCCGGAGTTGCCCGTGCAGCCGATCTTGTCGGCCCGGATGTCGGGCCGGCTCTGCAGGTAATCGATGGCGCGCATGCCATCCCAGATCCGATACTGGGCGACGTTGGTGCCAAGCAGGATGCTGCCCACGCCCATCATCGTGTGCTCCGTGGTGCAGAGCACATGGACGTTGGGATGCGGCACCGGGGTCCGCGGTGAGCCAGCAAACGTCTTATGCCCGCCGGCGGGATCGAGCATCTGGTAGCGTTCGCCCTGGCCGATGGGATCGTAGCACATCGCCGCGATGCCGTTGCGCGCGAGCAGAATGCCGACCCGCTGGTAACCAATGGCCGCCTTGCCGTCGTGACTGTGGCCGCAGGGCACGATCACCCCGGGCCACGGTCCGGGGGATTCCGGCAGATAAAGATTCGCCGTGACGTGATGCCCGGGCCGGCTCTCGAAGAGGATGTTCTCCACCCGGTAGCCTTTGCCCTGCAATCGGCCGACCACCCGGGCGTTCAAGGGCGTGCGTTCCGGCAGACCGCCCAGTTGCCGGATGAAAAACGCCTTCCGCTCGGCCTGCCACGCGCGTCCGGCGGCCTCGCTCTTGATCATCTTCTCGAACGCCGCACTCCGCCGGTCCACCCGCTGGTAGAACTCGTGCTTCAGCCACAACTCCAACTGCTTTCCCGGCGCCACACCACCGGCCGACAGTCGCAGCACGGCGAGGTCGTCGGCCGCCACGATCTCCGCGGTGATGAGCAAGGATGCGACGAGGCCTTTGAACATTAGCTTGGTTTTCATGGCATGATTCATGTGCGGTCAGCAGAGTCGCCGGCCAAAGCTCGACGTACCGCCGCCGGCTGCTGGGGAGATCGACTTCGCCGCGCGGGGATTTTCCGGGGCGGTGGTGACGGTTAACGGGACCAGCCCCGTGTCAAGATTGGCGGCGAGCGCTTTACCGCTGGCGCACCGCATCCCACTTTCTGGACAACGTTGTTCGTAGTTCCGTCTTTAGACGGCCAGAGCACCCGCCGAGACCGGCTGAAGCCGGAACTACGAACCGGGCGAGCACGCATGGATCCGAAACCCAAAGCCAACGGCCCCAACGCGAAGAACGGCCGCGGCAAAAATTGATTGGCGACCCGCGCGTTTCGGGATCATCCTGTTGGATCCAGGGTCAAGGTTGCCTCTGGTAAGGGATATGAAGATACTGCTGATCAGTCCGAAAACGCCGAGCACCTTCTGGAGCTTCGAGCATGTGCTGCGGTTTGTGGCGAAGAAGGCCTCTTTCCCGCCCCTCGGCCTGCTCACCGTGGCGGCGATGTTGCCGCGCACGTGGGAGCTCAAGCTGGTGGATCTCAATGTCGAGGGGCTCGAGGACGCCGATCTGCGGTGGGCCGATTACGTGCTGCTCAGCGCGATGATTGTGCATCAGGACTCCGTGCGCGAGGTCGCCCGGCGTTGTGTCGCGCTCGACCGCCGCATCATCGCGGGCGGTCCGCTCTTCACCACCGGCCACGAATCCTTCCCGGAGATTCCCCACTTCGTCCTTGGCGAGGCCGAGGAAATCATGCCGCAGCTGGTGGCGGACTTGCTGGCGGGCTCGCTTCAGCCCGTCTACCGCGCACCCCGCTTTCCGCACCTCGGGCAGACGCCGATCCCGCGTTACGATCTGGTCAAGGTCCGCCACTACGTGACGATGGCCGCGCAATTCTCCCGCGGCTGTCCGTACGACTGCGAGTTCTGCGACATCATCGTGATGAACGGCCGTGTGCCGCGCACCAAGACGCCCGAACAGTTCGTCGCCGAACTCGAATCTCTCCGCCATCTGGGCTGGAAGGACATGGTGTTTGTCGTCGACGACAACTTCATCGGCAACCGGGCCCGGACCAAGGCCCTCCTGCAGGCCATCATCGCATGGCGGCAGCACACGCACCCGACCATGGGTTTCCTCACCGAAGCGTCCGTCAACCTGGCCGACGATGCCGAGTTGTGCGCGCTCATGGTCGAGGCGGGTTTTCGCAAGGTGTTTGTCGGGATCGAGACGCCTTCGGCGGCATCGTTGGACGAGTGCCGCAAGCTCCAGAATCGCGGGCGCGACCTCGTCGCGGCGGTGCAGACGCTGCAAAAGGCCGGCCTCGAGGTGATGGGCGGATTCATCGTCGGCTTCGACAGCGACACCGGTGACATCTTCAAGCAGCAGTTCGATTTCATCCAGCGCTCGGGGGTGGCGACCGCGATGGTCGGCCTGCTCACGGCGCTGCCGCAGACGCGGCTGTACCAGCGGCTCAAGCGCGAAGGCCGGCTGCTCGCCGAGAGCACGGGCAACAACACGATGGCGGCACTCAATTTCCGGCCGAAGCTCAACCGCGAGTACCTCGAGGCGGGCTACCGCGACCTGATGCGCCGCCTCTACGAGCCGCGCAATTACTACCAGCGCATCCGGGTCTTCTTGCGCGCCCACCAACCGGCCGGCGAGCGACTGCGCCTCTCGTGGGTCGACATCGAGGCATTCGTAAAGTCGTTCTGGCTGCTGGGCGTCTGGCACCGCGGCCGCTGGTCCTACTGGTGGTTCATGGCCGGCACGCTGCTGCGCCGCCCGCGACAGTTCCGCGTCGCGATCGAGCTCGCCATCATCGGCCACCACTTCCGCCGCGTCGCCGCGGCGCTGTGAGCCGCCGCGGGCGGGGACGCGGGGAATATACACGACGCCATGATTCCTTTCGGATCATGGAGGGCCGAGCTCCGTCGAGGCCGTTTCGTGGCCGGTGGCATTTCGGCCTCGCCGGAGCTCGGCC
>JBIJCX010000196.1:0-14959 GCA_044344465.1 Opitutaceae bacterium | reverse complement strand
TACTTCGGCAGGCTCGGATCATCACCCGGTTGCGGCGGGAGTTCGTGGTGCCGGCCCTGATTCGGGTAGTTCGGGTGATGCCAGTCGGCGATCGAGTAATAGAGGCAGAGCGGAAACTTGCGGCGGTGGCACGCGTCGGCGAGCTGGCGGATGACGTCCTTGCCGTAGGGCGTGTTCACCGAGTGATACTTGGTGTGTTGCGACTCGAAGAGGCAAAAGCCGTCGTGGTGCTTCGTCGTGAGGCAGAGGTAGCTCATGCCGGCGGACTCGGCGGCATCGAGCCAGGCGTCGGGATTGAACTTCACCGGGTTCCACCGCTGCTGGAGCTTCACGTACTCGGCGCGTGGGATGCGGCGGCGCCACTGATCCTGCTCGTGCCACCCTTCGATGGCGTAGAGGCCCCAGTGCACGAACAGCCCGAAGCGCTTTTGAAACCACCAGTCGCGGTCGTCGCCAAAGCGCGGGGCGAGCGGCGGGGGTTGCGGGACGGAAGGAGTGGCGGCCGACTTCGGCGCGGCCGCGGCCAGCAAACGCGGGGCGAGCGGCGCGAGGGTGGCAGAGGCACCGGCGGCAGAGAGAAAAGTGCGGCGGTTCATGGTGAGGCTATTCCTGGGATTGTTTTCAAACAGTGCAACCATGGGCGCCGGTGTTGGCGGGCTTGCCATCGAACTCGTCGGCGAACAGCAGTTCGTAGTCGGGCGCGGGCGGCGCGCTGGGCGCGAGCGGCGCGGCGAAGACGGCCGTAGCGAGGAGTCGGGAAGCAAGTGAGCCCATGACCGGGTGGGACAGTGGCGGGGGATGCAGGGTGACTTGCAACCGCCCCAGGGGTGAAACCGTTCACTCAGACCGCGGCAGCGGGAGCTGGACATTGCAGGACGTGCGGTCGCGGGGAAGAAAGCGAAGAAGTCCCGCTGACGGGAGCCGCAAAGAACTGTTCGCCTTCGAGTCGATTTTTCCCATCATGAAAGGCGTCACGCCCGGCGTGGCCGGCCGGCCGATAAGGGCCTCGGTCGTCCCGGGTCGATCGTGAACCGATCTTTCCACCTGAAGTCCGCTCCGCCCGCACCCGCCCGTCCGATCCAACGGGGTCAGCCCACGGCGCGGTCGGGCAAATGTCCCTGTCTCCCCCCAACGACGATGATCTCCCAACGCTCGTTCGTATCGCTTGGATTATTGATCAAGGCCGCGACTGTGGCCTTGGCTGCCCAGACGGCCGCGCCACCAGCGCCGTCGCCGGCGCAACCAAAGGAGGACGCGGTGGTGCTCAGCCCCTTCGTGGTCGATGAGAGCCGCGACCTCGGCTATCTCGCCGAGAACACGCTCGCCGGCAGCCGCCTGAACACCCGGCTGCGCGACACCGCCGGCTCGGTGTCGGTATTCACCAAGGAATTCCTCGACGACCTCGGCGTCGCCGACGTCCGGCAGTTGCTGGATTTCTCGGTCAACTCTGAGGTCGACACCGAGGCCCGCAACCAAGGCATCGGCCAGAACGCCTTCATCAATGCCCAAAATCTAAACGGCAACATCCTCACCCGTGGCATCTCGGCCAGCCAGGGGCTGGATTACTTCGTCAGCATCGCCCCCGCCGATCCGTATCGTATCGGCCGATATGAGGACAGCCGCGGTCCGAACAGCATCCTGTTCGGCGTCGGCCCCGGCGGCGGCATGCTCAACCAGTCTTCGAAGGTCGCCGTGACCTACGGCGACCGTACCACCCTCAAGTATTCAGCCGGCTCGTGGCACCGCAGCCGCGTCGAGCTCGATGCCAACCGCGTGCTCCGCCGGGGCAAACTCGCCGTCTCAATCGCCGCCGTCGACCAGGAAAACGGCGGATGGCGCAACTTCGACTCCCAGGACAAGGAGCGCGTTTTTGGCTCCATCGCCTGGCATCCCATCCCCCGGCTGTCCGTCACCGCCATGGGCGAGACCGGCCGCGATCACGGCACGGTCATGCGGTCCCTCATGGAGACCGAGGAGGTGCTCGCATGGTATGACAACCGCCAGGCCAGGGGCGTGGACGCCGTGACGTTCGTGCCGAACAACGTGCTACCGACCGCCGCCCAGACCGCCCTCGGCGTCACCGGCCGCAACGGCGCCCGCACCGGCACGAACCACCGCGCGGTGTTCATCGAGACCGACGGCGTCATCTTCGACGCGATCGGCACCTTTCTCACGGGCACCTACAACAACGCGGGCGTCCGTGCCCCGGACGGCACCCCCGGCGTCACGGGCACCGATCTGCGCATCAACGATCCGGGCTTCTATCCCTATTTCAACAACGCCACCGGCCCGGGCATGTTCCGCGACCAGAAGCTGAAGAACTTCACTCTCACCGCCGACTACCAGCTCGCCAAGGACTTGTTCGTCAACCTGGGTCACAACTACCAGGAGACGGATCTCAACATCTACCTGATGACCGGCACAACTCCCTACCTGCGTGGCGACGCCAACCGCACGCAGGGGGTCGGCGGGCCGGCCAATCCCTACGTCGGCCGGCTCTACTTCGACGGCGAGTGGCGTCACGACAAACACTACCGGGACTCGACCGAGGACCGCGTTACGGTCTCCTATCAGCTCGACTCCAAGTCGCGGTGGTTTGGCAAGCACCGGTTCGCCGCGATGCTTTCGCGCGTCGAGGAAAATGACGATCGCGCGAACAGCTACCTCGTCCTCGGCGGGCGGCCGTTCAATGCTGCGATCACCAACGCCAGCAACCGTATCCTGGTCCGGAACTACCTGCGCGAAGGCGACTACAACACCTACCGGGTCGGCGACTGGCGGTCGCTGCCGAAATCCATCACCTTCCTCGGCCAGACCTATCCGCTGGTCTTTGCCCACGTGGACGAGGGCGACGGCACCAACGGCGGCGCGATCCAAAACACGACCTCCAAAGTAGGGGTGATGCAGAGCCATTGGTGGAAGGAGAGGCTGGTGACGACGTTTGGCTACCGTCAGGACAGGGTCAAAAGCCAGAAGTTCGGTTCCCGGAGCGACCCGCTGCTGGGCGATGTCGTCGATCCCGATCCGGCCAAGCGGACGACCAATTGGTTCACCGGGCGCACCTATTCGGCCGGCGCGGTGCTGCACCTGACCAAGTCGCTGTCGGTGCTGGGCAACCACTCGACCAGCACCGGCGTGCCGTCGTTCAACCGCACCCTCCTCCCCGATGGCCGCCTCGCACCCCCGCCCGAGAGCAACGGCGACGATGTCGGCCTCGGCCTCGACCTGCTCAACGGGCGCATCAACGCCAAGGCGGTCTACTTCACGTCGAACGAGAACGGCGCCACGGGCGCCTTCAACGTTCCCGGCCAGTTCAACGACCGCAACCGTCGAATCATGGACGCGCTCGCCACTGCGCTCGTCGGCCCCGGCCTGGCTTTCACGGCACAAACCTGGGCGCCCATCTATACGACCTATACTCCGCCGGTGTCGGGCTCGCTGTCGGACTTCGCCTCCAAGGGCTACGAGATTCGCGTCACCACAAACCTGACACCCCACTGGCGCTTCGTGCTCAACTACTCCTACACCGACTCCGGCCGGAAAGCGCTCTACCGCGAGGCCATCCCATGGTATGGGCTGACCACCGGCCCGGACGGCCGCATGGCCATCGGCGTCACGCAGAACGCCGCCGGCCAATATGTCGTCAGCCCCGGCGCCTTCGCCGCCGGCGGCACCGTGGCCAAGTGGATCGAACTCGGTGGCCGCGCGCCCGCGGCCAACCTGTCCACCCTCACCACCAGCAACGGCCTGACGGTCGCGCGCGAAATCTACGACCTGGTGTTCAACCTGAACGACAACAAGGACGGGCAGGAGAAACGATGGAACCTGCGGCCACACAAGGTGAGCATGTTCACCTCCTACGACTTCAAAGCCGGCTGGTGGAAAGGCTTCTCGGCGGGCGGCGGCATCCGCTGGCGCAGTGCGAACATCATCGGTGAGACCTCCACCGGCCAGGAGATCACCGGCAAGGAACTCATGTCGAACGACGTCATGCTCCGCTACGTCCGGAAGTTCTCACGCCTGCCCGGCCGGTTCAGTTTCCAGATGAACGTCTACAACGTGCTGAACCGAACCGACATCATTCCGCAGCGCCTGTCCACCTCGGTCGACGCTCCCAACGGCTTCATCGTGCCCGGCGGCCGCGGCCTGGCCCTCAGCCGCTACGACCTGGTCGATCCGCGCGAATTCCGCTTCAGCACCACCTACTCGCATTGAGCCGCCGCGCCTCAGCCGGCCGCGATCGCATACGTCGTTCTCCAAATTGATTGGCGTCGAAACAGGGCTGATTTTGTTCGGGCGTTTCTGGCGAGAGTTGACGTTGCACTCCCTTGGCGGGCGCCCAGAATGAAGGTTACACCCATTATGGCCTCAACAAAATCGAACTCATCACAGCCCATTCAACCATTGGGACCGGAACGTTCCGTACGAGGATCATCCTATCTCAACCGTACCGCCCAGACACCCGATCCGTGGAAACTCTGCGCCGAGCTCAAGTATGGCGGCGATCGCAGCTTCGCTTCGACCGTGGAGCAGCTGGTGGTGCAGACGCCCCCCCCGGATTGGGCGAAAGTCGAAGAGCAACTCCTCACCACGCTCGCGCTCCCCGGCTGCACGGAGGCAGGTCGGGCCTTTCTCTGCAAGATGCTGGCCTGGGTGGGTTCGGCCAAAAGCGTGCCCGCACTCGCCGCCCTGGTGCGAGAAACGAAAACGGCGGATGCCGCGCGCACGGCCCTCGAGATCATTCCGGGCCCGGAGGCCAGTGCCGCGCTGCGTGACGCGCTGGCGTCACTTGCCGGCAATGCCAAGGCCGGCCTCATCGGCAGTATCGCGGCCCGTCGTGATGTGGCGGCCCGCGCGGCTCTCGCCGCCTTGAAGGATAACACCGCCGAACCAGCGGTGGTGCGCGGCACCGCCGCTCGCGCGCTCGAATGCCTTGCCACCTCCTGAGGCGCCCCGAAAGCCAAACCGCCCCATGACAACCAACCACCCGGAATCGGAGATCACCATGCCACTTTCGTCGCCGTCTCTCACCCGCCGCACCTTCATCCAACGTTCGTCACTCGCGACGGCCGCGCTCGCGGTCCCGAACGTGGTGCCGTCCCGTCTCTTTGGGCGCAGCGCCCCCAGCAACAAGATCACCATGGGCCTGATCGGGGCCGGCAACATTGGCACCGCCCACCTCGATACCTTGCTCGGCCTCGCCGATACGGTGCGGGTCCTCGGCGTGTGCGACGTCGATCGCGAGCGGCGCGAGACCGCGGCCGAACGCATCAATCGCGAGTACGGCAGCAACGATTGCAAGCCCTACGCCGATTTTCGGGAGCTCAACCGCCGCGCCGACATCGATGCGATTCTCATTTGCACGCCCGATCACTGGCACGCGCTGAACGCCATCGATGCGATCCGCAATGGGAAGGACATCTATATCGAAAAGCCGCTGACGCTGACCATCGCCGAGGGCCGGGCGCTGGTCAACGAGGCGCGGAAATACGATCGCGTGGTGCAGCACGGCACCTGGCAGCGCTCCATGAAGCGCATGCACGATCTCGTCGAGTTCGTGCGCAGCGGCGGCCTCGGCAAGCTCGAGTACGTCGAATGCCTGATCGGAGCGAACAACCGCCACGTCGGCGCCACCTGGCAGACCGAGCCCGTGCCAGAGGATCTCGATTGGGACATGTGGCTCGGTCCCTCGCCCTGGCGTCCCTACACGTTCAATGGCTGCCATTATAATTTTCGCTTCATCGCCGATAATGCGTCCGGCCAGATGACAAACCTCGGCGCGCACTGTCTGGATATCGGGCAATGGGTGCTCGACATGGACAACAGCGGGCCCGTCGAAGTCGAGGGGCATGGGGACTTCCCCTCCTCCGGCTTGTTCACCACGCCGACGAAAATCGATGTCTCCTACCGGTATGCCAACGGGGTTCGGATGTACTGCCGCACCGACCTGGCCGTGAGCGGCAACAACACCTCGCGGTTCTTCGGCGAACGGGGCTGGCTCGACATCGGGTACTCGAAAATGAGCGCGTCCGACCCCAACTTGCTGCGCGAGATGCAGGCCCCGAACAAGCGGGTGAAGGTTCCTGCCAGCAAGAATCACTACGACAATTTCTTCGACGCGATGCGGACGCGGCAACGTACGATTGCCGATGTGGAAACCGCTCATCGCACCACCACGGTGTGCAACATCGGTCAAATTGCGATGGCGCTGGGCCGCAAGCTGCGCTGGGATCCCGTCAAGGAGGAATTCGTCGGCGACGCGATGGCGAACCGGCTTCGTTCGCGCCCGATGCGCGCGCCGTGGTCGTTGGTCAACGCCTTAGCCGAAGAAACTCCCTCAGTTAAACGTTCGTAGGCGGCGGCAAGCACCGTCGGTCGATCGTCCGTGCGATCGCCCGGGAGATTACGTCGGCGTCGGATCCCGACTTAAGTAAAATCGCGGCATAAAGCCGCTCCTACAGTATGGACGCCGATCCGTCCGTCCGCGTCTCCGTTTCACAGGCGGAGTAGCGGCTGGCGCGAGACCCTCTTGGCCGTTCTTACCTGCGGAGTAGGGTTGCGTTGCAACCCCGTCGCGAACTCCTCCTCGAGAACTTGGCCTTGCGGCATCAGTTGCCCACCGGTCAACACCCCATAGCTGCCCGCTACATTGCTACGTAGTGTCTGCGCATGTCTTATCTCAGCGTACGGGGTTGGATTATTGCGGGTGGTCTGGCAGCCCTTCTGTTTGCCGGGTCTTCAGGCTTCGCGGCGGAGCCGGCTGCCGGCACCGCGCCCGCCGCGCCACCGCGCGTCTTGAATTGGGACACGGGGGCCGATCGGAGCTATGTCATCCCAGCCTTGGAGATCCCGGTCTTTCTCGTCGCGCTCAATCTTTACGATCGGCACGTCTACGGCCGCGAAATCTATGGGTCGACCGTCGGCACGACGTCGGAACACGCCTCGGTCGACTCGTGGAAATACGACGAGGATCCCTTCAACGTTAACCAGTTTTCGCACCCCTACCTGGGCGCCACGATGCATGGCATCGCCCGTTCGAGCGGCCTCAGTTTCTGGGAATCACTGCTCTACAGTAACATTGGCAGCTATGCGTGGGAAGTGGCCGGCGAACGGGGACCGCCCAGTATCAACGACATGATTACGACGAGCCAGGCGGGCAGCCTGCTGGGCGAATCGCTCTTCCGCATGGCAAGCCTGGTGCTCGAAAATGACGGCCGGCCGCCCGGCTTCTGGCGCGAACTCGGCGCGGCGGCGTTGCTGCCTCCGCTGGGCTTCAACCGCCTCGTCTATGGCGACCGTTTCAAGACCATCTTTCCCAGCCACAATCCTCCGGTCTTCTGGAAACTGCGGCTCGGCGCGAGCGCGGACGCCAAGGTCAGTGACAACAGCGCCACGCGCACCATCAAGCGCCAGGAAGCCATTCTCGATTTCTCCCTGTCTTACGGACTGCCCGGGCAACCCGGCTATACCTACGACCGCCCGTTCGACTATTTTCACTTCGAGTTCGCCGCCCAGACCAGCGCCCACCAGCGCAACTGGGTGGAAAACATCATGTGCCGCGGGCTGCTGTGGGGCAAAGACTACGAAGTGAGTGACAACGCCGCCGGCGTCGTGGGGGTATATGGAAGCTACGACTATATATCGCCGCAGATTTTCCGCGTTTCGAGCACGGCCGTCGCGCTCGGCACCACCGCCCAACTCTTGCTGTCGCGCCAGGTCACGCTGCAGGGAACCGTCCTCACCGGCGTCGGCTTCGGTGGCGCCGGCACCGAACACTTCAAGGGCGAACGCGACTATCACTACGGCATCACCCCCCAGGCGCTGATCGCCCTGCGCCTGATCCTGGGTGAGCGCGCGATGCTCGATCTGACCGCCCGCGAATATTACATCAGCGGCACGGGCTCCGACGACCGGCGCGGCTCGGAAACAATCTTCCGCGGCAACGCCGGCATGATCGTGCGGGTCTATGGTCGGAACGCTCTCGGCATCGGGTACGTAACTTCGCATCGCGATGCGCACTACAAGACCTTTCCCAACAAGCACCAGACGGTGGGAACGTTCAGCCTCACCTACACCTATCTGAGCGATACGCGCTTCGGCGTAGTCGGGTCGCACCCGTGATCGCGGGTCGGCGCGCGCAGCCCACGACCTTAACCCACTCAACCATGAACGCCTCCTCCTGCCGTTGGCCTGCCCTGCTGTCCTTGCTTGGGCTGGCAATGGCCGTCCAGGCCGCTGACTACAAACCGACGATGGCGGCCGCCGGTGCCAGCGGCATTGTCAGCACGTATCTCATGACGACTCCGTCTCCCGGCTGGGACGTTCAACCCGAATGGGGCGCCCAGCGCCGGGGGCTCCGGCTATCGCGGCAATTCTAGTGTGGGGCGCCGCCCCCACGTCTCTACGGCAGTGAGGCTGAAGGCGAGCCACGCGAGCCCGGCCGCCATCGCCCCGAGGACATCGCTCAGATAGTGCACCCCGAGGTAAATCCGGGTGAACGCAACCAGCAGCACGAAGACCGTCCCCACGAGGATCGACCACACCCGCCAGCGCCACGCTTGCACCGCCTTCGCAATGATGACCCCGATCAACCCGCAGAATAGGGTCGTTCCCATCACATGGCCGCTGGGAAAGCTATAGCTCGCCAGGGTGGCCAAGGGGCTCTCGAAGATCGGACGTGGCCGGTGAAAAATGTTCTTGAGCAGCGAAATCAGCAGCGCGCCGCCCCCCATCGTCAGGACGAGCGCGAGCAGTGCATGCCAGCATCGCCGTCGTGCCAGGAAAAGCGCCGTGGCAAGTGATGCTCCACTCAGAAAGAGGGGGGAACCGAGAAACGTGATCGCGATTGCGGCGTTGGTCACAACCGGGGTCGCATGCGCGTGAAGCCATTCGGCCACCGGCGTGTCGTACCTCGTCAAGAAACTTCCCGTGAGGAAATCTGCGCCAATCCCGCCAAAAAGACCGCCCGAGGCGATGAAGGTCAGTACGCCCACGGATAGGATGGTCAGAAGGAGCGCCCCCAGCGCAGGCCGATGAAATCGGGTCCGATAATCGGTGCCAGGTGGGTCGCCTTTTCCGGCGTAACAAAGAGCATGGCCACGCCATACGACAATACACCGCTGGCAATGACATCCCGCCAGTGATGTTTATTCTCGTCAACGCGGACATAAGCGATGTACGCGGACGCAGCGTAAGCGGGGGCACCCCACCTCCAGCCATAGCGTCTGTCCAAGAAGGTCGCGCCCGACATCGCCAATGACACGTGTCCAGAGGGAAAACTATTGCGAGGGTCGCCGTTGGGGCGTTTCCCCAGGCTGGTTTGGTTGAATATGGGCCAGAGCGTCCACGTGAGGCTCTGGTTCACGCAGATGTTTCGCAGCCACTGTTTCTGGCCCTCGGTATCGTCCTTGAAATAGGCGACAGCCAGGCCGGTGAGTGGAATAACGCCATCCAAGATGTCAGTCGCCATGACGTTGGCGTTTTTCGCGGCAGCAGGACCGGCTGCATACAAACCGAGCACCGCCACCATCACCCAAACGATCACGTATCTGGTCATAGATAATCCTCTTGGTTAAAATTTTATACTCCTAAGGAAACTGAGTTTCATCGGGTTGGACCCGGGAGGGGCGGAAAGGAAAGGAAGACGGAGCTGTCGAAGGCTCTTTACCGTCAAAGTATAGACCGGCAAATCCTGCGGGTGGTATGGGGTGTAACCCGGCGGCAAGTGTTCGGAATCCCCGCTTTTCGCGGCGCGCAAAGTCCTGCCGTGGAGCAACGCCCATTCCTCTGCAGTTCTTGCGGGTTCAGTTTGCCTGTAACTATTGCGCCGATCTGGCGCGGTCATCATCCCACCGGTTGGTAGACAACGCGGCGGCGGCAATGGCGCTGACCCAGATCAGAGCGTCGCGGGGTCGCGTCGCGGGGAACGGCCGGCGGCACCCGCGTCATGGCCCGGCGGGAGCGCCCGCCCCGGCGGCATTGAGTTCGCGGCGGCGCGCCAGGTCGCGGGCCAGGAACTTGACGTACACCAGCGTCAGCGCGGCGACCGACAGCACGATCAGGATCGGCACGAGGCCGAACACCGTCTGAAATCCGAGCGAGGCGCGGTATTGGCCGACGACAAGCGCCCCGATGCCGCCGAAGATCGTGTTCACGCAGTTCGACATCCCCACGACCGTCGACCGTTGGTCGGGGGCGACGAGCTCAAAGAGGAGCGGATGACTGTTCAGCTCCCCCAGGGACCGGCACAGTTGGAACAGAAACACGCTGGTCAGGACCATCACCGGACCGGTGGCCACGCCGAACATCAACGGCCATGGGAGGGCGAGGGCATAGAACATGATCAGCAGCAGCAGTCGCCGCTTGGGGTGCTTGGCGCCGACGTAGTCCGACAGGATCCCGCCCAAGAACGCCCCGATGAACACGGGGCCGGTGATCGCCAGGTTGCCGAAAAAGCCGGACTGGGTGAGGTTCATCTTGAAGGTCTCATACAAGAAGATCGGCAGCCACGTGATGAGCATCCAGACGGCCAGGGAAAAAATTCCCACGGCCAGCAGGATCGGCATGACCGAGGGCGTGGTGACGATGCCGCCAATGGCCTCGCCGAGCGGGGGCCGGCGCACGGGAGTCTTGGGCAACCCGTCGCTGGTGCCGACGGGCACGTCGCGCAGGAAGGCCATCAGCACGAAGGCCAGGAAAATTCCGAGCAACCCCAGGAGGGTCAGCGTCGGGCGCCAGCCGTAGTGGTCGCCGATCCAGCCCGCGCCGGCCCCGCCCAGGATCGGACCGAGGTTCATGCCGATCATCAGGGCCGCCATGGCCTTCGCGCGGGTGGCCGGCGCATGGTAGTCCGCCACGATGGCCAGCGAGGCGGGGATGTAGAAAGCCTCGGTCACCGCGAGCAGGATACGGGTGGCCATCAACTGCGCCGGCGACGTCGCGAGACCGGCCGCGACCGTCACCACGCTCCAGAGACAGAGGCAGGCGACGATCACGCGCTGCCGCGACAGGCGATCGCCGAAGTATCCGGCGAACGGCGACGCCAGGGCGTACGTCCAGAGGAAGGACGACATCAGCGCCCCAACAAAAAAATCGGACAACTGCAGTTCCTTGCGGATGAGGGGCATCACCGAGAAGATGACGACGCGGTCCTCGAGATTCAGGAAGCCCGCGAAGAAGAGGAGTCCGACCACGACCCACTTGTAGTGCGGGCTGTCAAACAGCCAGCTCAGGCGGCGCGGCGGCGAGGGGGATTCGGCCATGGGGAAGAGCAGATGGAATCGGCACTCAAGTTGCCAGCCCAAGCTGGGGCCGGGTGGGGCCTGGGCGCAGCTCTCGATTGACGGTCGCCCCCTGTAGCGGCGGTCTATGACCGCCGTCCGCATCTGACGGATCGTTGAGCAATTCCTCGGCGGTCACAGACCGCCGCTACAATTCAGACCGCCGCTGTAATTCGATGCCTTCGGGACCGACGATCGGGAGATGTGACTTGTTGCCCTGAGCGCGATTCAGGGGCCGCCTGAAGGCGGAACGACGAACAAGGGCGGCTTTGCCCACCGATGCCCCGGTCACTCCACCGGCCCGGCGCGTCCGACGCCCGCGGCCGCCCCGCCACCGGCGGCCGGTTCGGGCGTGGCGGCGCCGCCGCGCCCCCACGCGGACTGCAGCAGCTTCACCGTGTGCTCCCGCAGTTCGTCGAGCAGCGTGTAAAACAGCGGCACGATCACCAGGGTGAGCACGGTCGACATCACGAGCCCGCCAATCATCGTGCGGCCCAGCGGGGCGTAGGGCATGCCGACGATCTTGGAGTTGCCCACCGCCATCGGGATTAAGCCGCAGACCGTCGTCAGCGTCGTCATCATGATCGGGCGGAAACGGTGCCGGCCCGCCTCGACCAGCGCGTCGAAGCGCGACTTGCCGGCGGCGCGCAGCCGGTTGGCCATGTCGACCAGCACGATCGCGTTGTTCACCACCACGCCCACGAGGATCACGATGCCGATGTTGGCCATCATGTCCTGCGGCGTCTTGGTGAGAAAGAGCGCCCAGTACACGCCGAGCATCGAGAACGGCACCGCGATGATCACCGCCAGCGGCAGCACGAACGACTCGAACAGCAGCCCCATCAGGAGAAACACGAACACGATCGCGAGCACGAGGGGGAACATCATTTCCTTCTCCGTATCGCTGCCGCCATACCAGGTGCCCTTGTCCCAGCGGTAGCCGCGCGGCATGTCGAAGCCCTCCATCGCCTTGTCGATCGCGGCAAAGAGCGTGCGCGAGTCCTGCCGCGGCGCGCGCGCCGTGATGCGCACGATCGTCTGGCGGGCCTCGCGCTGGATCTGGCCGAGGGCGCGCGTGACGCTGAGCGCCGCCAACGATTCGAGCGGGACCTCGATGCCGCTGTCGGTGCGGAACGTCATCGCCCGCACGTCGTCGAGGCCCGTGCGGTCGGCGTCGCCGAGCTGGGCATACACGCGGAGCTCGCGGCCGTCGGGATTGTTGAACCGGCCGACCTCCACGCCGCGCATGGTGTTGCTGATCGTGCCCGACACGGCCTGCGGATTGATGCCCATCGTCCGCGCGCGATCGCGATCGAGCTTGATCTGCAGCTCCTGGCCGCCGCGCTCCATGTCGGTGTCGACCGAGAGCAGGCCGGGGATGGTCCGCAACCGCCGGACGGCCTCCTCCGCCAGGCCGAGGAGCGTGGTGGTGTCGCTGCCGTAAAGGCTGAGCGAGATGGCGGCATCCTGCGAGGCGCCGCCGCTGCCGCGCTGGAGGGAGCGCGCCATGATGCCGGCGGGGAATGCGAATTTCTCGCGGATGTCCGCCTCGATCGCGTTGCGGTCCATCGGCGGCGAGCGCAGGTCGAGCCCGATGAGCAGCGATTCCCACGCCGTGGCGTACCAGGCCGGGTTCGCGCTCTCCTTGAACTTGAGCTGCACGCGGCCGTTGTTGTAGCGGAACCGCGTTTCGATCCGCGCGACATTGTAGCGCTCCTGCTGGGCCTGGAGAAAGACCTCGAAGCGGGTGAAAAACAGATCGGCCTGCTCCAGCGTGCTGCCGCTCGGCAGATCGAAATACAGGTGCATCGACGTGTGGCCGCCGCCGGGGCCGCCGCCGCCGCGCACGAGGTTGCTCTTCGGATAGTTGATCGTGGCCATCGCCAGCGCGACGATCATGAAGGCCTCGATCCGGTGCTGCAGCACCCAGCGCAGCGAGCGCACGTAATGCTCCCGGAGCCAGACGACCACGCCAAGCTCCTGGTGGTGGTGGCCGCGGGAGAGCCGCTGGGCCGCAAACGGCACGAAGACCAGGGCGATGAACAGGGAAGCGACCAGCGAGACAACGACCGGCACCCCGATGCGCAGCATCCAGAACGACATGTCGCCCGAGCCGCTCATCAGCATGAGCGGCAGGAACACCACGATGTTGGTGCACGTCGACATCACCACCGCGAGCCCGACCTCGCTCGCGCCGCGAATCGACGCGGTGGTGGCCTCCACGCCATCCTGACGGTGCCGGTAGATGTTTTCGACGATGACGATCGCGTTGTCGACGACGAGGCCGACGGCGAGGAGCAGGCCCATCATGGTCGCCATGTTCAACGACCAGCCCATGAAAAAGAGCACGACGATGGTGCAAAGCAGCGAGAGCGGGATCGAGAGGGTGAGGATGCCGGTCATCCGCGGGGCGCGCAGGAACCCATAGATGATCATCGCGGCGAACATGCCACCCCAGAGCCCCGCCTCCTTCAGGTTGTCGATCGCGCCGCGCACCTCCTTGCCCTGGTCGAAGAAGACCTCGAACTTCACCCCCGCGAGCTGCGGCAGCCCGGTCAGCGTCGCGAGCGTCGACCGCACCTCCCGGCTGATCCGCTCGATGTTGCCCGTGGACTCACGGGTCAGCCAGAGCCCGACCGCCGGCTGGCGATCGACGCGGTAGACCCACTCGCGCCGCGGCTGCCGGAAGGAGACATTTGCGACGTCGCTCAGCCGCAACCGCCGCGCCGGATCGATGATCAACGAGCCGATCTCCTCGGCCGAGGTGAAACGACCGACGGAGCGGACGTAAATTTTCCGGCCCGAGTCGAACACGTAGCCCGCCGAGAGGGTGAGGTTCTGGCTGCGCAGCGCGGCAATCATCTGCGACACGTCGATGCGGTGGCTGCGGAGCCGCTCGTCGAGCAGTTCCACCTGCACTTCGCGGCCCTGGACGCCGAAGATGTCGACGTTGCCCACGCCCTCGATCCGCTGGAGCGCGGGCTTGACGAAATGCTCCAGCCGGTACGCCGCATCGTCCATCCCCGGTGGCAGCTGCGCCACCAGGTTCATCATCGGCTGCTCGTTCTGATCGTAGCGGCGGACGTAGATGCGATCGACGTCGTCCGGCAGCGTCGGTTTGACGCGGTCCATCCGGTCGCTGAGCGCGGCGTAGGCGGCCCGGAGATTGGTGCCGGTCTGGAACTCGACGCGCACAAAGGTATAGCCGGTGCTCGCCCAGCTGGATATGCGCTTCACATCGGGCACGGTGCCGATGACATCCTCGATCTTGCGCGTGATCTTTTCCTCGATGTCACGCGGGGAGGCGTTGGGGTAGCTGACCTGGATGTAGAGCTGGTTGCCCTCGTAGCCGTCGGGGTGCAGCGCGATCGGGATGCGCGTGTAGGCGATGTAGCCCACGACGAGGATCGTGAGCAGGATCATGACCACCGTCACCGGCCGGTGGACGGAGAAACGCGGGATGGAAACGGTGAGCGGCTCGCGACTCATGGCTCGAACGCCCAGAGACTGCCCACGGAACACACGGAAGACACGGAAATGTTCGGGTCGCCGGCCGCACTGAACGCCGTGAACACTCCAGCCGTGCGTCCACCGCCGGGAGTCCCGCTGGATTCTTCGCTGCGCTGCCAATGAACTCCCGTGTTTGTCATTCTGACCCGGAGCGGGAGCGGAGGGGAAGA
>JBIJCX010000569.1:0-3798 GCA_044344465.1 Opitutaceae bacterium | reverse complement strand
GGGCACTGGCCGAGGGTAAGCCGGCCGCGCTCACCTTGCGTCGCTGGTTGGTCGATTCCGATGCCGCGCTCGATCCCCAGGCGTGGGTCCTGACTCCGGAAAGCGTCATCGCAATCGCCCAGAGCATCGTGAACGCGCCGGACCATTACCAGGCAGGCGTCGCCGCGGCCCGTTGCGCCGTCGATCGGCTGCGGACGGCGCACAACGCCGGACGGCTGAAGATTCTTCCGCGCGAGGTCTGCTTCCTCGACACCATGAGCGCGCAGCTCGACGAGTTTCCGGCCGATGAGCCTGCTTTCATCGCGCAACAGATGGCGTTGGCCGATTCCAGTAAATACCTTCCGGCGGAGTATGGCCTTTGACCGATGACGCCGACCGCACCCACGCAGCCAGGTTTCTCGACTCTCGCTTACGAGCGCCCGGTTGATCGCCGGCCGCACTGCGTGCTGGTCACCGGACCCCGCGGCGCTGGCATGACGCAGTGGGTGGACGAATGCGTGGGTCGGCTCATCCACCGGCACCCTGCAAGTCGCTGCGGCGTATTGCTGGCTGACCAAAGTCCCGTGCGAAGGGACACCGCCTGCGCGCATCAACCGGGCGTGGTCGTGCGCGGATGCTTTCTGCCGTGCACCTGCTGCCCGGCAGCTGCGGATCTTCCGGCGGCGGTGCATGGACTCGTCCAAGCGAACCAGCCCAACTGGATCTTCATCGAAATCCCCGTTATCGCGGCGCCCGGTCTCATCGCAGAATTCGACCGGATGCTCCGCTGGCCGAGATCCCTGGTTGTCTGCCTCACTCCGGCGTGGGTGCGCGCCCGTCGCATGGGATTGCAGTCACCCTTTCAGTCGCTTCTGCTCGAAACGGCCGATGTGACCATCTCGAACGACGAAGAGGCGACGGCAGCCATGGCGCGAGTACTGTCGACCGGGGACATCGCGCACAATTTCCCGGGGAGCCGGCCCCGCGATGCCGGGTTGCCGGGTCGTATCCGCCCGGTCTGCCATCGCAGCTAAACTCAAGTAACGTCACTTTTTTCATGAAAACTACCCTCCTCGCCATCGCTCTGATTCTCGTGGCCGCGCTCTGGCGGATCGCAACCGTATATCATCCGGCGCTGTTCAACGTCGCGCCAGTCACGGCGCTCGCATTTTGCGGCGCCGTCTATTTGCGCAACTGGCGCTGGTGCCTCGTGCCTCTCGCGGCGCTCGGATTCTCGGACCTGTGGCTCAACCACTACCATGCCACCGTTTACGGCTACACTTGGACGTTCACCGAGATGCTGCTCCGCGCTGGCTGTGTCGGCGTGGCGCTCGGCTTTGGCCGACTGGTCGCACTCCGGCCCAGCGTGACGAATTTGCTCTCGGGCACGCTCGGCAGTTCCCTCGTCTTTTACTTCGTCACTAACACGGCCTCATGGGCCGCAGACGCCTACTACCCCGGCACCGCCGCCGGTTGGTGGCAGGCGCTGACGCTGGGGCATCCTGAATTCCCTCCCACGCTCTGGTTCTTCCGCAACACCCTTGCGGGCGACTTGCTCTTCACGGGCCTCTTTGTCGGCGCGATGGTACTTTCCGCGGAACGTAATCGCGCGTGGCGGTTGGCGAAGACCTGATCGCACATCGGAACCATTGCGATACCGGAGTCTTCGATCCAACAAAATCAAATTCGGCTACAGATAGCCACGGTACGATCCACGAACACCGATCAGCCGGAGGAAGGTCTCGCGGCACACCCACAAACCACATCCCAGGTTCACCCGTTTTTCGGGACGCCGGCAATCGGACTACTTCCATTACAACCATGACCTCTCGCGAACGCGTGCTTGCCACTCTCAACCATCGCCATGCCGACCGCGTGCCCGTCGCCGAGATGTGGATCGACCGCGCGATTGCCCGGGCGATTGCGCCCGATGCCTGTGACTCCAACGACCTGGCCGAGTACCTCGGCTTGGACATGGTTACGGTGCCGACGATGATCTACGAACCGCATGAGGTGGTTTGGGTGGATCGTGAGGGCGGAATCTTTCGCGACAAGTGGGGCGCCCTCCAGCATCTGACCCAGGAAGCGGTCCCGGTCCCGACATTGCCCGCGCTCATTGAATCGGAGGAGGATCTTGCCCGTTACACTCCCCCGGATCCTGCAATATCTCCCATTCCTGAAAAGGTGCGGCGGATTCGAGCCCGCTTTCCAGACAAAGCCGTGGCTGTCGTCGGCGAATCGGGATGGGCACCAGCCGTCTATCTGCGCGGTGGCATTGAAAACCTCTTCATCGACTTGGTGGAGCGGCCCGAATTCGCCAAGGAATTGATGCGCATTGGCGCAAATTACTATTCACAGCTCTATCCTCTCGCGATCGCGGCGGGCGCCGATCTGGTCTTCCTTGGGGACGACTATTGCGACAAGAAGGGCCCCATGATGTCGCCACAGATGTTCGAGGAGATCATTCTGCCCAATGATGCCGCGGTGGTATCAGCCGTAAAAATGGCCGGCGCCTTTTGCATCAAACACGTCGACGGCGATATTCGCCGAATCATGGACAAACTTGTTGGCACCGGCATCGATGGCCTCGGACCGCTCGAAGACGTACCCGGCATGGAACTCGACAAAATACTGGATCGATATCCCGGCCGGATCACGCTCATGGGCAACCTGAGCGTGGATCTGCTCAGCCGCGGCACCGTCGAGCACGTGATCGCTGCCACCAAGCGTCTTCTCCACACGGTGTCGGCCAAGGGGCCGCACATTATTGCCTCCGGCAATACCATCACCTCGTGCGTGCGGCCCGAGAACTACGTCGCCATGGTGCGCACTGCCCAGGAATTTGGGAAATACCCGATCGGCTGACACCCGCAACGGTTTTGCCAAGTCAGCCAACCACCTCACGCTCGTTTTCGCAACCGGACCGCCGATGAAAATAGCATTCATGCCCGCGGTCTATGAAAACGCCGCGCGATTCACGGGCCATACCCCTTGGGAAGTCTCGCGCGACCCCGAGTTGCTCTTTGCCGGCCATCGCGCAGCCTACCTTGAATACCGCCACCGGCCGATCGCCGTGGGCATCGACATCTACACGCTCGAAGCCGAAGCCTACGGCGCGAAAATCGAGCAGCCATGCGGCAACGGCATTCCGGCGGTGCATGAACCGATTGTCGCCAGCATCGAGGAGATTCTTCAACTGGCGCCTTTTGATCCTCAGCAGGCCGGACGAATAGCGATGGTCATCGCCGTCGGTCGACGCCTGAAACGAGAGTTGCCCGAAGCGGATGTTCGCATTCCGGTGGCCGGCCCATTCTCCGTCGCTTTCAATCTGCGCGGCATTACGGGGCTGTGCGAAGACTCCGCCTTGTTCCCGGAAGAGACCGCTCACGCCCTGATGCGCTTGGCGGAAAACCAGGCGGGTTTCTGCCGCGCGGTGGCGGCTGCCGGGTTGGACATCGCGTTCTTTGAGTCCGCCGCCGCGCCTCCCATGCTCTCGCCAAGGCAATTCCACGAATTGGAATTGCCGGCGCTGCGACGCATCCTGGACATTGCCGCTGGTTGTGTCGGCCACCCCGTGCCGTGCATCATGGGAGGTAACACCTATCCCATCCTCCGCGACTTGCTTTCCACCGGCACGACTTTTCTCGTGAGCAATCCGGAGACGGATCAGCGGGCCTTTGTTGAGGAGGTCTCCGGCACCCATCCACACGTGAAAGTGCGCGTCAATATGAACTCCTCGATCGTCGCCGGATCGGACCGGGATAAGATTTACCGCGAGATTGACCGAATCCTCGAATTTGCCGGCGGCCGCCCCAACTG
>JBIJCX010000195.1:0-14971 GCA_044344465.1 Opitutaceae bacterium | reverse complement strand
TCGGGGTGGACGCGAAGGCGGTCGCCGGGCCGAAGGCGGCCGAGATTGAGCGCAACAACGTCGAACTGCTGCAGGCGCCCATGCTCGCCTACGTGAAGACGGTCGGCCTTTACGCCGGCGCCACGGTCAAGGCTGGCAACATCGCGCGCAACGACCCGGCGAATTTCACCCTCTACAACACAAAATACACGATTCCCGAGTTGCTCTACAGCGACTGGGTGACCCCGCCGCCCGAAGTGCAGCCGCTGATGGCCCTCGTCCAGCGGCTCGCGCCGTAAGCGCGGCTCACTCGCGCAAGCGAAAGGCGCCCGTTCTCAAGGGGCCGACCGCCGCGTTGTGCGGCGAACGCCCTGATGCCTTTTGCCTGATCCGTGTCCGTTTTCCCATGTCCAATCCCATCCTCGGCGGCGGCGGTTTCCACCATGTGTGCGTGAAAACGCGCGACTGGGATCGCACGCTGCAATTTTATCAGGACGTGCTTGGATGCACGGAGAAGATTGCGTGGCGCGCCGCGCCCGAGCGTGCCATGACGCTGGATACCGGCGACGGCAACTACATCGAGGTGTTCGAGGATCTGGCTTACGTGCCCGCGCCGAACGGCAGCGTCGTCCACTTTGCCTTCCGCACCACGCGGCTCGACGAGGTTGCGGCGCGCGTGCGCGCCTTTGGCTTCAAAATCACGGTGGAACCCAAGAGCGTGACGATCCCGACCACCAACAACCATCCGCCCGTGCCCATCCGGATTTTTTTCTGCGAAGGCCCGAGCGGCGAGGTGATCGAGTTTTTCCAGAATACGCTGACCTAGGCTGACGGTGCGCTCCGCGCGCTGCCAGGATCACAGCATGATTCTGCGCAGGTATTCCATCAACTCGGCGAGTGATGCCTCGGCGATGATCGTCTGCGCGTCGATCCTCGTGGCGCCCGGACACTCGACCCGCCCGCTCATCACGCACACGAACTTTGCCCGCCGCCGGTGCGCCAGGGCCCACCAGGCAAATGGGGCGAAAATCCCGTCGGCCGGCGCTGGTTCCGCGTAGCCGGTCGTCGCCAGACCCAGATCGCTGCCGAAGAGCACGCACACGCCGCGCGCCATCTGCTCGGCCACCGCCGCTGACACGCAGTTCACCCGTTTCGCCGCGGCGCGATCGACGCCCAGGTGCCGCACTTTCTGTTCGAGCGAATACGCGGTGATCCCGCCGAGGAAAAATTCCGACGCGCCGGAGATCTCGCCGATTTTTGCCTGCACCCGCCCGCACGTGAGACTCTCCGCCGCGGCCAGCGTCAGCCGCGGTGACCGCAGCAGCAGTTGTTTGAGTTCGGCGGCAATCATGTCTCGACCGGGGTGCAATCCGCCGGCGCTATTTCTTCGGCAGCACCGGCAACGCGTTGCCGGGCACCAACAGCGGCCCCGCGAGGAAGACCTGGGGCGACGCCGCATCGACGACCACCTGCACGGCGTGGATGTCGCCGGCGCCAAAGGTCTCGAGCCGCGTCACGTTGGCCAGAGGTTCGGCGTCGCGCTGGAAACGCATGCCGCGCTCCAGTCGGAAGCGATGTTCGTCGGCGTGGACCAGCAGCACGGGCTGCTTGAATGTCCGCGCCTCCGTCTCGACCGTCGCCAGAAAACGGGTGAAGCCCGATTCCTGGGGCGGGCGGCCCACCGACCGAAACGGCTCGGCCTGAAAGAACAGCGCCACGCCGGCTGCGTCCGTCGCCCGCGCCTCGGCAAATGCAGCCTGTACCCACGCCGCATTTGCGGCATCCCGCTCGCGAAATTCCTCCACCGCGCCCGGCACCTTCGGCTGGTTGTTGTTGTTGCTCCCGACCACGTGCACGGTGGCGAAGACCACACGACCCCGCGACCAGCGTGCGTTCTCCACGAACTTGGCATACGCCGGCTCGCGGCGCTGGGTGACGAGCGGCAGCGGCTTCCGCCCCATGCTCCGCTCCTCCGCAAAATACGTGGCCCGCACCTTGCCCAGCCACACGAGCGGATCGTGCTGGCCGTTGTTGCTCCGATGGACGTCGGTCCATTCGTTGTCCCCCGGCGTGTAGATGGCGGGATGGTCGAGGGAGTCGAACCAGGTCCGCACCTGCACGAGAAACGCCTCGGTGGGCGCTTCGCTGCCGGCCTTCGTGTCACCGCAGTGCACGGTGAAGGCCGGCGCGCGGCGGTTGATCTCCGCGAGCAGCCGTTCGTAGGCCGCAAAATTCTCGCGGCCATACGGCATGCAGCCCAAGGCGACGAAACTGAAGCGCTCTGCCGCCGGTGGTGCGGCGGGCGTCGCACCGCGGATCGAGACCGCGCCAGTGATGAGGAGGACGATGGCCGATAAAATCCTGCGCATTCCGGTGAGCATGGCGGGTCGACGGCGGGACGGAAGAACGTTTGTCATCCAATGGATGACAGGCGTTCACGGACTCGAGCGCTGATACCCGTCCCAGATCGCCTTTTCCCGCTCCAAGGTCGTTTTCCCTTCAGAAATCACAAAGCGGGTTTTGTAGTCGAGCGGCTGGTGCTTTTCGAGCGGGACAACGGTTTTCGCGGGGAAAGCCAAGGAAATGCAGGTCGAGCCGTAATAGCGGAAATTATTGGGATAGAGCGGCGTTTCCTTCGATTCGAACATCATGACGGTCGTGAAATCAGGACTGGGGATCCCGGCCGACGGGTACTTTCCGTAGAGTGCCAGCCAGGCGGCGGAGCCGAACGCTGCCGGATCGGTCACCCTTTGCACCATCGCCAGATTGTCACCGCGCCACTTGTCCGGATTCGGGTGTACGGCGCGGATCGAAAAGTCCTGCACGCCCGGATTCATCCGGACGGACATTCCGCCGTAGCCGCCGTAGTCGACGGTTTGCCGGCCGGTAATCGCCATGCCGTCGACCAACGCCTCGAGCCGGACCTCGACATCGACCGCGCGACTCCTGGCCCCCTTCACCCGTTCGGTTCGGTGCACACGAATCGTGACGGTCTCTCTCACCACCTCGGCTGGATCATCGTCGTACCGCCAGACGTTCACGGCCTGAAGAACGGCGGAATCGGCGCCGGCATCCCTTTTGGCGATCTTTACCGGGTAGGCGCGGATTTTGCAGACGGCCCAGATATCTCCGATCTTCCCGTGCTGGCGTACCTCGCACCAACTCCACCAGAGACTGCGGTGATGAAGGTGGTCTTTCGGGTAGTCGGCCGTGAGCGGCTCACCGCTGAAACCGTAGAGCGGATAGATGTAATCGCTCCGCTCGCCCCCGTACCGGCTCCCGTCGGTAAAGTACGCGCCGTTGTAAGGCGTGTCGCCTTTCTTGAAATGATGCGCCTCGACCCCAGCCGGGAGCGGAACCTCGCCGAATCGGTAGGTCAGAACCGGCAGGCGATCCTCGGTGATGGTATAACTCTGCGTTTTCTCATCGACGGAAAACGCCAGCGGCCCTTGCGCCGCGAACAGCGGCATGGGAGTGAGAAGCGCCATGAGAGCAGCAGTCCAGGATTTGTGGTTCATCATTTGTCGGTTATCCTTTCTCGTTTGTGCATGCGCCTCAACCAAACATCAGCCGACAGATCACGACCGAGGCGACGACACCCGCCAGGTCCGCAATCAGGCCCGCCGCGACGGCATGGCGCGCCCGGCGCACCGCGACGGATCCGAAGTAGACCGCAATCACGTAGAACGTCGTTTCCGTGCTGCCGAAAATGGTGCCAGCCATGCGCGTCGTCAGCGAATCCGGGCCGAGCCGCTGCGCGATTTCCGCAAACAGCCCGGTGGTCGCGCTGCCGCTGAGCGGCCGGACGAGCACGAGAGGCAGCAGATCGGGCGGAAAGCCGAGTGGCGTGAGCAGCGGCGCCAGCGCGCTCTTCAACGCCTCGATGCCCCCGGCACCGCGAAACATCCCGACGGCGACGAGGATCGCGACGAGGAAGGGGATCACGCGGATCGCCACCTGAAATCCCTCTTTCGCGCCCTCGACGAATTCCTCATACACCTTCACGCCGCGCAGCGCGGCGTAGACCGGAAAAAAGATGAGCATGAACGGCACGGCGAGCAGCGAAAGCGTGCCGACGGCGCGCAGCGCGAAGTGTTGCGCCGACGTGTCCTCCCACGCCGGGGGCGCGACCTGGGCCGGGAAAATCCGCGCGCTGAGGGCGGCCGTCGCGGAGTGGTAGCTGGCGGGCGCAACGACGATCCACGCGAGCAGCGCCGCGAACGCCGCCAGCAGGAGAACCACCACGAACCGGCCCCAGGCCGGTAGCGGCGCCGGCTCCGGCACGACCACCGCTTCGGTGACGTTGACCGCCTTGGAGACGGGCGTAGCCGCGGCGTCCGCCGACGCGGGCGCAAGCCGGAAGATGCGCCAGTCTTCCATCCACTTCACCGCCGCAACGCCGGCGACCGTTGAACAAATCGTGGCGAGGAAGGACGTGCCGACGATGGCGGTCGGGTCCGTGGCGCGCTGCGCGGCGAGGATCGCGATGGCCGTCGTCGGCAGCAGTTGGATGCTGCTGGTGTTGATGGCAAGGAAGGTGCACATCGCGTTCGTGGCGGTGCCGGGCTGGCGATTGAGCGTCTCGAGGTCGCGCATGGCGCGCAGGCCGAGCGGCGTGGCGGCGTTGGCGAGGCCAAGCATGTTGGCGGCCATGTTCATCACCATGGAGCCCATCGCCGGATGGTCCGGCGGAACATCGGGGAAAAGGCGGCGCATGAGAGGCCGCAGTCCGCGGGCGAGCTGTTGCACGAGCCCGCTGTGTTCGGCGAGGCGCATCAGCCCGAGCCACAGCGCCATGATGCCCACGAGCGGGAGTGCGATCTTCATCACGGCGGTGTCCGCCATCTGAAACGCCCCCTCGGTGACCTCGCGCAGGCGTCCGGTTGCGCCGCCGATGAGAACGGCCAACGCCACCAATGCGAGCCAGAGGTAGTTCAGCATTGGCCCGAAGCAAAGGCGCCGGTCAATTCAGCGGCGAGCGAAAAGAGGGCGGGCGGGACGGTCGCAGGTTTCCGTGACGCGAACGTGGGATCCGGGTAGTACGATCACCTCTTCTTCGTCGCGGTTCAGTTCGATCGGGCGTCAAACAAGCGGTTGACGAAAGGCCACATTTGGGCCCCATTGGGCACATGAGCGCAATTGCGAAAAGTCGGATTGACCCCGAGTTGAAACGCCAGGCTGAAGGGGTCCTGGAAGAGATCGGACTGAAACCGCGGGCCGCTTTGGAGCTCTTTTACAAACAGATTGTCAAGCGACGGGCGATCCCGTTCCCGGTTCAAGCGGACGCTCCCGAAGATGAGGTGCTGAGCCCTGCCTCCCGCCGCAACGCGTTGGCGGATGAGCTCTGACCAGCATGAGAACCGTCCCACAGCCGGGCGAAGTCTGGTTCGTGGACTTGGGCCTTGTGGGTAAACCGCGTTACGCGCTCGTATTGGCAGCGCAAGCAGATGCCCGACTGGCTCTGGCCAGCGTGGTTTTGATCACGAAACAATTTGAGAGCACACCTTACGAGGTCACTTTGCCTCGTGTGCCGTGGTTGCGCGAGCAGAGCTACATCAACGCCCAAAGTCTCCAGCCGGTAAAGTTCACCGAATTCATTCGCAAAGCTCCCGACAAATTTGACGTTCGCGTCAGCAGCGCAGTGGAAGCCGCGCTCAAGCGCTGGTTGAGGCTCTAATCGCGTCGGGTCCGAAATTATCGGCCAAAGTACGAACTCACCTGCAATCGACGTAGACCGTTCTTCAGATCTTAACCTGCTACTTCACAACTTTGATGTAGTTCTCCTGCGGCCCGAGCTCACCCCAGCTCCAGTCCCACGGGACAGTGGTCGCTGCCCATCACCTCGGGTGAAATCCACGCGCGGCGGAAGGCCGGCCGCAGTTTCTCGCTCGCGACGAAGTAATCGACGCGCCACCCGATGTTCCGGGCGCGGCAGTTCATCATCTGGCTCCACCACGAATAATGGCCCGGGCCTTTTTCGAATTCACGAAACGTGTCGACGAAACCGCTCGCGAGCACCCGGGAAAAATTCTCCCGCTCCTCGTCCGTGAAGCCCGCGTTGCGCCGGTTCGTCTTCGGATTCGTGAGATCGATTTCCGCGTGCGCCACGTTGAGATCGCCGCAGAAAATCACCGGCTTCCCCTTCCTGCCCAATTTCTTCAGGTAGGCCAGAAACGCGGGATCCCACTCCTGCGTGCGATACTCGTGCCGCGTCAGTCCGCGCTGCGAGTTTGGCTGGTACACGTTGAGGAGGAAAAAGTCCGCATACTCAGCCGTGATCACGCGCCCCTCGCCGTCGTGGTCGCGCGCGCCGATCCCGCACGTCACGCTTTTCGGCTTCAGCCGGGTGAAGGTCACCGTCCCGCTGTAACCTTTCTTCACCGCGGGATTCCAGATCATCTCATAGCCCTTCGGCCACGGGATGTGCTGGGCGTCGCCGGGATGCGCCTTCGCCTCCTGCAGGCAGATCACGTCGGCATCCGCCCGGGCCATGAAGTCGAGCAGGCCCTTCTTAAAGGCGGCGCGCACGCCGTTGACGTTCCAGGAAACAAGTTTCATCCGCTTCATTTTCCGTCTTTGGCGAAAAATGACTAGGTTTTTGCGCAACAAAAACCACTGGGGGACGGACTGCGCAGACGTATCCTCCGCCGTGTCCGCCAAATCCCCGGCCAAGACGGATGACACAGTCTGGCGCGCTGCGCCGTTGCGCTGCTCTTGCCCCGCTCAACGCTCAACGCTCAACTCTCAACCCTCCCTATGGCCGTTTTCACCCACCTTCCCCTCGGCCAGCGCATCCCGGCGAGTCCGCATGCGGTGTCGTGCAGCCTGCCCACGATGCGGGACATTCGTGGCTACGAGGAGAAGCATCCGGACACGATGCGGCATCTCACCTCGGGCTATCCCCGCTTCGTCGTGCATCCGTTTACGCGGCAACTCGCCGCTCGTTGCGTGGCGGTGACGCCCGCGCTGGCGGGCCGGACGCTGTGGCTGACGTCGTCGCCCCGGATGGCGCGGGCGCTGCTCGCCCATCTCGGCGGTGCGAGCGGGGCCGAGCATTTTGCCGCGGACGATCTGCATGGCGTGTCGCATCCCGGGTCGACCGACCTTTTCGCGCGGGCGAAGACGTTTCTCCAGAACATTGGCGGTTTCCTTTCCTCGCGCGAAGCCGAGGATCAACTGGTTCGCCGCGGGTTGCTGGCCGCGCCCTTGGCGGAGGCGACGTTTTCGGGTGATGCGGCCGGGGAGATTCGCCGGGTGCTGCGCCGCGCCCTGCCCGGTGCGAGCGATGCCGATCTCCTGCTCGCGAACTGCGGGATGAACGCCATCTACGCCGCGTTTCGCGCCTCGGCCGGCCTGCAGGCGGCGCGCGGGCGCACCCTCTGGCTGCAACTCGGCTGGGTGTACCTCGACACGATCGCGATCCTGAAGAAATTCACGAACACGCCGGCCGACTACGTCTACGTCCGCGACCCGCTCGATCAGGCCGGGATCGATCGCCTCTTCGCGCAGCACGGCCACCGCATCGCCGGCGTGGTTGCCGAACTGCCGACCAACCCGCGCATCGAAACGCCCGACGTGCCGGCCCTGGCGGCGCTCTGCCGGCGTCACGGCGCGCACCTGTTTCTGGATCCGTCAGTGTCGTCCGTGTTCAGCCTCGATGTGCTGCCGTTCGCCGATGTCGTCGTTTCCAGCCTCACCAAGTACACCGCCAGCGAGGGCGACCTCCTCGCGGGGCTGGTCGCGATCAATCCGGCGGGTCCGGATGCCGCCGAACTGCGCCACCGGGCCGCGGCCGGGCTCGAGCCGGTTTACCCGCGCGATCTCGCCCGTCTCGCCGCGCAGATTGGAGAGACCGAGGCGACCGTTGCGCGGATCCAGGCCAACACGGCGCAGGTCGCGGCCTTTCTCGAACGCCATCCGAGAGTCCGCGATGTCTTCTGGGCGCTGCATCCCGTGTCGCGGGAGAATTATCGCCGCATTGCCCGCACGCCGGAGGCGACGGGCGGCATGATCTCGTTCACGCTGCGCGGGCCGATGGAGCCGTTCTACGACCGGCTGCGGCTGCCGAAGGGCCCGAGTTTCGGCATGAAGACGACGCTGATTTGTCCCTTCATGTATCTTGCGCACTACGACCTCGTGTCGACCCCGGCCGGCCTGGCCGAGCTCTCCGCGAGCCGCCTCGATCCCGATCTGCTCCGTCTTTGTTGTGGCACCGAGCCAGGGGAGGAGATCATCGCGGTGCTGGCCGAGGCGCTGGAGCAAAACGGCTGAACACGTGGAAAAATCCTGCACGCTCGCGATCAAGGCGATTCCCAACGCGCCGCGCCACCAGGTTGTCGGCTGGCTCGGCGCCGCGTTGAAGGTGAAGATTCACGCGCCGCCCCTCGAGGGCCGGGCGAACGACGCCCTCTGCGAATTTCTGGCGGAGGAGCTCGGTCTCCCGCGCCGCGCGGTCACGGTGCTTCGCGGTGACACCTCGCGCCAGAAAATCGTCCGCATCAACGGGCTCACCCTCGACGAGGCCAGGGCCCGGCTGGTGCCCTAGAAGCGCACGTCCGTCGAGAGGATGAAGCGCCGCGGGGCCTGCAGGCCGTAGGTGTTGCCGTTGAAGACGACTTCGCCGGCGGCGGTCGTGGCCGTGTTGTAGGAGAAGTAACGCTTGTAGTATTCGATGGTGCGGCCAAAGCCGCCCTGCCGTTCGGTGTCCGGAAACGCCAGGGTGAACATCGCGCCCTTTTGATTCTTCGGCCGGCGCGAGAGTTTGAGCCGTGGATCAAAATCCGGGCCGACCGATGATCGACCGCAGGGTGAAACATCTGGAACCAATTCGGCGGATTTCCGCCAAATTGGTCGGCCGCGGATTTGAGCGCCACGAGCAGCCGTCCGAACGAGCTCTCCCGGTGTCCGATGAGGATAGCTGGTACCGCCCGGAGTCCTGGTCTGACGCCCCGTCGCCAACGGGTAACAGGCCGACCCCATGCCGCCCCCTATTTTCCAAACCGCGATTCGAGTCCGAGAGTTTCCGCCGAGCCGATTTTGAAGGCAGAGTAGCGGGTGCTTACGGCGAGAAGATGCTTGTCGTCCGTTACGATGAAGTGGGCCTGACCATCGATGGCGCAGAGGAGGAATACTTCATCGTCTTTGTCCACAGGCGGAAACGGAGCCGCATTAGTTATGATCGCGACGCGTTGAAACGCACCGAGAATGTAAGCGATCATTTCTTTGGCTCGTTCGGGCGGGTGACCAAGATCGACCAGCTTCTCCAGGTACTCACCGATAATCTTGCCGCAATAGAGCCCTTGTTGCTGAGTTGCGATATAACAGAGCAGCCGTGCCCGAGGATTCACCGGCGCGTGCGGTTGCAGCATCACCCATGCTGTCCCAGCACCGACGATCTGGTTGGTGTCGAGCACGAATCGTTCCTTCCGGTCGTTCGTCATGCCGGTTGCTTTCCATCATGGAGCAGGCGATGCAGAGCGACGGCAAAATCCTGCTGCGCCCACCCCTCTCGCCGAAGCCGCGTTGCCATTTCAACCGCGTCCCGGAAGAGCTTTCGGACTTCGGGTCTGTAGGCGGCGAGTTCCGACTCATCTGGAAACCCATCGGCCGCCATAGCCGCGACGACCATCCAGCGCGGGTCCGACAATGCCGCCTCGACCTCATTGCCGATTAGCCGCACTTGTCGGCGATTGGCAGGCAGGTTCGCGGTTGAGTTCTCGACGTCCCAAACGATGTCATCGGGCCAATCGGGATAACAGTTGCCCAGAAGTTGGAAGCAGCGCCCCAGCCGTCGCTGGCTCACATTGTCCCGGGTCATTTGGCGATAAAAGACGCCGTTCAGATCGCCGACTCCGTCGCCCACGCAGGCCAGATATCGCCCCAACTCCAACAGCAAGCGACGCCGCACCGCGCCGATCTGCGCTGAAACTAGATTTCTGCGTACCGCACTTGCAGCCGTCTCACGTCGGCGTGCTTCGGCTCTGGCGGCGTTTCGCAGGTCAGCCGCGGCCTCTTTCCACTCCGATTCATTCACGAGCGAGCCATCCCAGGCGGCGATCAGCGCTTCCGCTTGCGCCATGCTCGTCACCTCAACCCGTCCGCCGCCCGGCTCGAGCCAGGCAACACGCGCAGAGCGGAACGGACCGGACGCGGCGGCCTCTACGACGAGCGGCAAACATTCATCACTGCGCTCGAGTTCCTCGGCAATCTGGCGAAGGCGCGATTGCGTGACGTTCGGTGGCAGTGCACGCAGGTTCGCTTCCAACGCCTCTTGCGTCAGGCCAACCGCAAAATCTCCGCCTGCGACTCCCGCAACCTCGACGGTATCGCCGTCGACGGTGACAACCGCCGTCGAAATCCCCTCGGCCAACAAATTCAATGCCCGCTCCACTGACTCGCGCGTTGCCAGTGGAGCCGGAGCTTCCGGCGGCAGCTCGATTTCCTGAGCGAATGCCTCGCGAGCGACGGGGTCGGAATCCTGATTCTGGGCCAGCTCCTCCAAAACACGCGTGTCGGCCGGCTCCCGGCCGAGCAACATCTTTTGGGCTTTGGCGAGCACGGGCTGCATGCGTCCGATGAATCCCTCGAACATCTTGCAGCGGTTTCGCAGCACTTCGTAGACCCGCTGATCGACGCTGTCCTGGAGGAAGAAATTGACCACGCGAATCTCGGTCAGGGTCTGCCCGATGCGATCAACCCGACCGATACGCTGCTCCACTTTGCTCGGATTCCACGGCAAGTCGTAGTTGATGACCGCCCCGGCGGCCTGAAGGTTTAGCCCCTCGCTGGCGGCGTCGGTGCAAAGGAGCACCCTCAGCTTCCCTTGCCGGAGGCGCTTCGTGATCGCATCCTTGGTGACGATCGTCCACTTGCCGTCATCGAAAAGCCGCCCGCCTTCGCCGCTGTAGGTGGCCAGCAAGCCTTGATAACGGTCGACCAGAAAATCCCGGAGATATTCCATCGTGTCCACGTATTCGCTGAACACGAGCACCGCCCGTCCGTCCTGCATCACGGACTGCAACACGGAAAAGAAACGGTCACGCTTCGTGTCCTGACCATGCAGGCCGTCGAGGTCGCTCAAGAGTTTGCGAACGTCGGTGCGTTCCCGCTCCGCTTGCGCCGGATCGGTGGGAAATGCCGCCGAGATTGGGCCGGACTCGAAATCATCGCCCATATCATCGGCCGACAAACCCTCTGGCAACTCGTCGGACGGCCTTTCATCGAAAGCGAAGCGTTTGACGACGCGGTCCAGTCCTTCCAGCCGCCGCTGCAAACTTTGTGAAATTGCGTACGGCGAGCTGGCCATTCGCCGCTGGTAAATTGTCATCACAAAGCCCTTGCCAGGTCGTTCCCCTTCCAGCTCCTGAAAACGGCGGTCGATGTAGCCAGCGAGGGCTTGGTAGATTTCTCTTTCCCCCGGTGTCCGGTATTCGAAGGTGAAATCCTCAACGCGTCGGTAAGCGGGCGGTTTGGGGAGGATACCGAGCCGGTGATATTCCCGGAGGGTATCACGCGTGTTGCGGTGGATTCGTCGGGCAATCGGCGAGGCTTTGCGCATCCACGCCGCCAGCGCAGGGCGCTCCGATTTCGGGGCAAAGTGGAGCCGCTTGGCGAGCTGATGCCGATCCCGCGGCATCGCCTGGCCGTTGGGAAATTTATGCGGCCGTCCTTCCCCCAAAAGCACGTCGGCGGCCGCGAGTGCCGTGTCCTGCTCCCACATTCCCGTTTCCAGCGAAGAAATCGCCTCGTAGTAACCGCGGACAGCTTTGAACTCCGCCAACCAAGGTCCGCCTTCACCCAGCACGCCCAGCAAATCCCACGGCTCCCACGGCTGCGTTTGCATCGGCGTCGCGCTGAGCAGCATGATGCTCCTTGCCCGTTGCCGAAGCTGGAGCTGGCGGATTAAATCAAGCAACAGGTTGGCCTGGTTAAATGATGTCTCCTTCTGATCGGATCGTCTCGCCGCGTGCGATTCGTCGAGCAGCACCAAATCCCATGGCTCGGCCGCGAGCAAGATCCCGAGGTTGGATTCCAACCGCGCCATTTCACGACTGGCGATCAGCAACGGCTGCCGTACTGCCGCCGCCAGACCATCCACCGGTTGCTCGCGACCATCGGGCCAAAAAAGCGAGGACGTGCCCTGCAGACGTGGAACGATCAGGCCCCCTTTTTCTCGTAACTCTGACTGCCACTGACGCAGGAGCCCGGCCGGAAGAAGAATCAGAACGCGTCGCACGCCCCGACCCGCGAGCAGTCGCTTTATCACCAGGATGGCTTCGATGGTCTTGCCCATACCGACTTCATCACAGAGCAAGCGCCCGTCTGGCCACACCGCCGATGTCTCCTCCACCACTCGGCGCTGGTGCGGCCACATTCCGACGAGGGCCGTGGCATCACAGACCGTCTCGCCACCCGGCAGGTAGGGCGATTCGACCAGGTAGCGCCAGAGCATCGCGACCCGGCGGCGTGCAGTCGGTGCGATCTCGCGCCGCACGGCGCGAATAGGCGCTGATTCTCCCAGCGTCCATGGAACTGTCGGCTGGACCGGCATTTCGTCCGGAGCGAAGGAAATCAGTTTCAACGCCACCGCCTCCGGCAGAGAGAAGGTCTCGACTGCCGGATGCTGATTCGTCCACATCCAATCGAAAAGGATGGCGAAGTGTTCGTAGCCGTCGGGATCGTTCCACGAGGTTGTTATTTCGACGTGCTCAACATTGTGCCGGAGGCCGCTGGCCGACTCGTTGGCGCTGCCGCGAAACATCAGCGCGTCGCCGGCGGCGTCGCGCACCACCCCGAACTTCGAGTGAAGAATGCCGTTGCCGGTTCGGAGCACACCAACCCGCACCTCGATCCAACCCCGTTTCACGAGGTAGCCCAGCATTGCCAGCCGGTCGCGTTCGATGGCCTCTTGGGGGGAGTGAAGGCGGGCCAGCAGTGCGCGTTCGAGCGCCGAGAGGTCGCGCGTTTCGGTCAGGGCGCGCACATCGTCCCGGCTCATTTCCTCGTTCACGAGGAGCCGCACCGGGGCAGGCGGGCATATCGGCGGGTGGGCAAGAAATCGCTGGATGAGTACACCGTAACCGCGTGCCGCCACGGCCAGCACAGAGCTGGAGAAATAGGCACAGCAGCGGTCGTATCCCACCGCTGCGCTCAACGCCGGGTTGTAGAGTTCATCGACGAGCGTACCGTCATGCGCCTGGAGAAAGCGCTTCCATGGCCGGTCACGCAGTCGCTGAATCTCCCCGGCCATCGAGGCTACTCCTCCCCCTCTTCTTCTTCGTCTGCGTTGATTTCAGCCTGCTCGGATTCCACGAGGGCGAGTTCGCCCTGCGGCTCCAGGCGTGGCGTCCAGTCCGGCGGCTCAATTCCGAAAAGCGGCTGGAGCATGGCATGCCAGGCGCGAAACTCGGGGAACATGGCCGCCGCGCTGGTCTTTTTACCGTCGTCGTGCCGCACGGCCTCCGGCGCAGCATGGATCAGGGCCTCCAACAAACGGGCCACGTTGCTTCCTTTCGGCCAATTCTGGCGGCGCGCCAATTCCCGCGCGTTACCGACTCCGCCCGCGCCGCCCCCTGCTTCGAGGTAGCGCAAGGCGAGCGCATGGCAGCCGTCGAGCGCCGTGCGGAAGCTCGGGTCATTCGGATGCACCTTGAGCGCGTCCGTCTTCTTGCGACGTTTGCCGGCAATCGGAGCGCCCAGTAAATCGGCTTCCTCCGGTTCCAGGGGACGGTCGCGGCGGCGCTCCTTGACCGGCACCACTTTGATCTTGTCGCCGCTCTTGGTGACGAGACCGGCGGCGATGAGGGTATCCACCTCCATGCCCACGGCCTTGCCGAGGAGACTCGCCTCGTTATAGCGAAACTCCGCCGCGCCCAACACGTCCCAGCACAACAGGGCGAACTTGCCCTCCGGCTCCACCCCGTCGAGGCCGCGCTCGGCGAGCTGTTCGATGCGCCACTGACTCACCGCCGCGCTCGCTTCATCGATCGCGGCCGACACCCCGATGACCTCTCCGGTATCGGTCTTTACGACGTCATAGCGCGAATACACCTCCATCGCAGGACCGAAGGAGCCCACGAGTTGGTCTACGGCGTTGAGACCCTCGGTTTTCAAACGCTCGGCCGTCGCCCGCGCCTTCAGGCGGATTTCCGACCGCAGCTCGTCGTTGTAGTAACCCGTACCCGCCTTCGCCGGGCGCTTGCGTGCGACCAGGATCACCGTGCTCTGCGCGGCATTCTTCTTGGCTTGATGGAGAGAGTGCTCGCTTTCGGTTTTGACCGGCCAAGTGGCCGTGATGGTAAACCCGGCGGAAATCAACGAAGAGAACAACGCCTCCCAAGCCTCTTGCTTCTTGTGGGTGAACATCACCGTGAGCGCACCGTCGGAGCGCAAGACGCGCCGTGCTTCGCGAAACACCTTGGTCATGATGTCTTGGTAAAAAATATGGGCCTTTTCCTTGGCCGCTTTGACGGTCTTAACACCTTCTTTGTGCCGCTGTGCATTGACCACCGCTTCTTCAGTGTGATCACACAAATAGGTGGAGAACCATTCTGGCCGACGATATCCCTGGGTGCGTTTTAGCCAGACATAGAAAAAATCGGCCAACTCTGAATATTGGACGTTGTCCGCATACGGCGGATCGACCACCACCGCAGAAATACTCTCGTCCGCCAGATGCGCCAGATTGGTTGCAGAGCCCTGCGTTATCTCGACAGGTATAACGGCGGGAGACATCGGCAATTTAGCTATCTCTTCGTATGCGTCGCAGACACTATCGATTGCCCAATCTAGTCCGACACCCGAACCGCACGGAGCCATTTCTGCAAAGGTAAATTTGAAAGAGAAGTCGTGACGATCAAATACACTCCGCATGATGGCGTGAGACGCATGCCAAGATCCTAAGATCGAGTTGTAGTTCGCCAATTTGTCGACAACACACGCGAGTAGATGGATGACGGCTTCGGCTTCATCTTGTCCCTTAACACTCGCCCGA
>JBIJCX010000025.1:0-47264 GCA_044344465.1 Opitutaceae bacterium | reverse complement strand
CATGGGCGTCTACACGGACGTGACCCAGTTGCCCGTAATCGCCGAGGCAGCACGCCTCCCCTCGTTGTGCATCCCGTGTGCAGCCAAGAACGCGGAGAATTTCAGCACCGCGACGGCGGCGGATGTAGCAGGGGATGCACAAAGGCATGCACAAACAGGGGACGCGGCGGGTCGCGAGCTGTCGCAACCTGACGTGGCCACTCAAGAATCCGACTCTTGTAACCCCATGGAGTCTGTCGCCTTAGGGCACGAAAAAGCGCCTCGGGACAATCCGAGGCGCTTTCCGAAACTGGAGCGGGCGAAGAGACTCGAACTCTCGACGTCCACCTTGGCAAGGTGGTGCTCTACCAACTGAGCTACACCCGCAGAGCAGGCTGGAAGGAGTAGGCGCCGCGTCGCTTCCGTCAACAGCTATTTTCGACAGAATCTCTTCCCCACCTAACCACGGATGAAACCGCGCTTTGTTCCAATGACAGTCAGGCGGACCTCGCGCTAGGCAGTGTCCCCAGGTTCGCGTAGGATCAGCTTGTCCTTGTCTCCGCCCGACCCCTTGCCGGTCGAACCTGCCGCGTCTTGCCGGCGCGTCGCTTTCCGGGTCGAGGCATCGCCATAATACGCGTAGTTGTTGGTGTAGTAGCCGTAATCGGTGCCAGCATTTGCCGGCACCTGATTGAGCACCACGCCCGTCAGCGGCGTCTTGAGGTTCTCGACGATTTGCTGGGCGCGCAGCACCATGCTTTGCGGGTTGCGTCGGTGTTGGATCAGCAGCACGGCGCCGTCGACGGCACTGGCCAGTACGCTGGCGTCACTGACGCCAATAATCGGCGGCGAATCGAACACGATCTTGTCGTAACGGCCACGGAGCGTGGCGATCACATCCTTCAGCCGATGACCGAAAAGCAAACCAAGGGTAAAACCGGGCACCCCACCGCTGGGGATGAAATCCAGGCCGGGCGAAATGTTGCTCTGGATGACTTCGTCCAGCGTTTTCTGTCCCAGCAGCAGCTCACTCAGACCCGGGTCTTTCGGCCGGCCGGCGAGCCGGTGCTGCGTCGGTCGGCGCAAGTCCGAGTCGATCAAGATCACGCGCTCCCGCCCCGCAGCCATCAGGCAGGCCAGGCGGTGCAGGGTCGTCGACTTGCCCTCCCCGGGGCCGGCGGAAAAAAGCACCAGGGCATGGGGCTGACCGGGCTTCAGGGTGAGATTCAAATTCGTGTGCAACACCCGGTACGGTTCAATCTCCGCCGGATCGTCGCTCGCCCCGCCCATCGGATCGCGCGAGAACGGAATCACACCCAAAACCGGAAGGCGCAGCCGCGTTTCGACATCAGTGACGGTGCGAAAACTCGTGTCGAAATACTCGAGCAAGACGGCGACACCCACGGCAAACACGCCGCCGAACAGGAAGGCAAACGTGATGTTCAACGCCCAATTCGGCCGGCTGGGGAACCGCGCCGGCTCCGCCGTGTTGAGGATCTCGATGGTTTTCTTCGGCACCTGAAAATCGATTTCCCGCTGCCGGAGGGTGAGCTTGAGCGTCGTGAGCAGGCGCGTTTCGTCGTCGAGCTTTTGCGCCGACTCCTCAAACGGCCGCATGCGGTCCCGCGCCGAGAGAATTTGTGCAACCTTCGCTTGCGCCAGCTGGTTCTTCAGCTCGGCGACGCGCGCGTCGGCCTCCTTGTAGGCGATCTCGAGCGCACTCTCGTAGCCGCGCAGCTGGCCGTCGAGCTGTTCCTTGATCTTGGCCCGATTGTCGACTGCGGAGATCAGATCGGGATGGGCTTCGCCAAGGCGGGGTTTGAGCTGCGTCACTTTCTGATCCGCGACCAGGTAGGCCTGCAGCAGATTCAGGATATTCTGGTCTGGGATGAGTTCGGAATTGACGAGGCCCGCCCGATCCTCCGTCGCGATCGACTTGAATCTTTCCCAACGCGTTTTGCGGCCGATCGCGTCGACGCTGAGGGCGATGAGCGTGTTCTGCATCTGGCGCAGCGTCTCGATCTCCATGTCCGAATAGCGGGCATTGAGATCGACGCCGGAGATGTTGAGATCCTTGCGCAGTTTTTCGACGGCATCCCGCTGCCGCGACACGACCTGCTCCTGCAGGACCAGTTCCTGCCGGAGATGCGCAAGACCCTCGCGCTGATCGGCTGTCGCGAGGGCGATGCGATCGGAGGAATAGGTGCGCGCGATCTCGTTGGCAATGTCAGCCGCGAGCTGCGGGTCCTGCGCGAAGACATTAATCTCAATCAGCGACGAACTGCGCTGTGACTCGATGCGCAACATCTTGTCGACCAGGTAGCGGTATGCAATCGTGGGCGGCAGGACAGTCGTGGCGCCAAGCAGCGGGGCAAGCTTCGCGCCCAGCCCGAGCCGCTCGATCACCGGGTAGAGAATCTTTTCCGACTGCATGATCTTGAACTGATCCTGCAGAAAGTAAGGGTCGTAACTGTTGCTGCTCTGCGCCTGGAAGAGCTTCACCTCCCCCTCCGGCTTTTCAACCCGCACCTTGGTGGTCGCAAGGTACCAGCGGGGCAGAAACGCGGTGACCGCGAGCGCGGTGACCACGACGAGGGCCAGAATCAAAACAATGAGCGCCTTGCGGAGGCGCAGAATTTGCAGGAAGTCGGCGAGCGACGCGGACTCCTTGCTGACGTGGGAAGTGGCCATGAACGACGAAACGCGGCTAAAATGCCGCTCAGAACGAGTAGTTCGCGCTCACGCCCACGCGGTTGCGAACCATCTTGCGGGCCGCGTCATCGGAGCGAACCCGGTCGTAGTCGTAGCTGGCGGAAATGGTCCAGTTCTTCTTCGGCAGATAGCTGAGCGCCACTCCGGCCCGAGTGGTCGTCTCGTTGATGTTGGCCAGGCCGCGCCGGCCCTGCAATTGCGCCGGCTCGTATCCCAGCGAGCCCGAGGCGACGGTGAGCGGGGTGATCGAGTGCTGCACATTGACGAAAAGCCGGTGGATTTTCGAATCGGTGAACCGCGCAGTGTCGGAGGTCTCGTCAAACGTGTACGCGTAGCCACCCGTGAGGAATGACGTCTGGGTGTAGTCGTACTTGGCCGAGACTTCGGTGTAGGGGACAACCGTGTCGCGTTCGGCCGAGCGGCGGCGAGCTTCGAAACCAAAGCGGCTGTTCAGCGTGACCTTTTGCGCGACCTCGTAATCCACGCCACCCAGCACGAAGTCAGAAGACTTGTTCTTGGTTTCGCCCAGCTTGCGGTAAAAAACGTCCTGCCGCCGGTATTCCAGCACCCCTTTCACTTCCGGTAGAATCGCGTATTCGCCGGCGACGCCATAGATGTTCTCGGTACGGTCGAGGCTACGACCGAGCACCGCGTTCCGAAACTTGTATAAGACCGTGCGGGCCTTGACGGTCAGACCGATTTTTGCCGTCAGCGGCGTGACGAAACGTCCGTCGAGCTGGTTGCGCGTAAACGATTGATCCGGGCTGAGCGGAACACCGGAAAGCAGCGACTCGGGATTTCGCGAAATCATGAAGACGTTGTTGACGTCGAGGTTGGTTGACTTGGAGAACGCATGCGCGAGCCGCAGCGAAAGGTCATGACTGTCGAGGAGTTTCTCTCCCGGGCGGTTTTCGAATTGATTGAGCGTAAGCCGGTAGGACGCGGAAAGAAACGTCTGGTCGGTAATGGACGCGTTGTAGGCTATGCGGGGCCCAAATTCCCAAATCGCGCTGCCAACTTCTCCGGTGGCCGCACCGAAGAGATTGCTATCGTGGGAGATTCCGGCCTTTGCGCTGATGACGAGGTCTTTCCCCTGCTCCTGATCCGGAATGGGAGCGTAGACCGCCCAAGCAGGCGAGGCCGCGACGAGTCCGCCAAGCAGAAGGGCACGGAAAGAATTCATGATAAGGGAGGCGGAAAACTGCCGCAAACCGTAGGTGTTCGACTTGGGTGAGGCAATTACTTTCCCCGCGCCGGGGGCAGCGCGGGATTCATCAACACAAACAGGTTTTCCGCCAGTTTCTGCGGCGCACCGAGCGGAAATTCGCGGGGCATGGCCCCGGTGAGCAGCCCGGCGTAGATCTCGCCCCACTCGCCGAAACGGTTGGGCACGGCGGCCAGGTTTCCCGGCAGCACCAGACGGGCGTTCAGTTCGGAGAAGAACGGCCGGTCCAGCGTGCGGGGCGTCAGCAACAACTCCCCGATCGGCTGCTCGAGGGTGATGGCGTAAAAATCGCGCAATCGCGGCGGTTGCGCCCAGGCGCGCGCGCGGCCGTACCAAGCCACGCCCGCCGGCACATCCGCCATCAGCCCGAATCGTCCCACCTGCCCGCGGCGCTCGAGTTCCACGCGCATGCCCTGAAGCAGGGCCGGAAAATAAGGCGGATACTGAAAATGCAGCCGGCGAGGTTCCAGCGCGTCGTGCACGAGCGGCAGCGCCTGCACGACCAACAATGCCGCCGTGATGCTCCGGGGCCACTGGGAGAGCGCGGCATTGCTGCCGAGCAACACAAAGAAAAATCCGGCGCCAAAGACCATGATGAGCGGCGCGAGCCAAACGGCCGTGAGCCGCTCGCTCTCACCCGATCCTAGGGCGGCCTGGGCAAAGAACAAAACGGCCAGCGCGGTCGTAAACACCCACCGCAGTCGGTTCGCCGTCGGCGAGCGGAATGGATAGAGCCAGCCAGCCGCAAAAAAGGCTGCGAGCCACATCGCGCCGCCGGACCAGAAACGCCCCTTCAAGTTTTCCTGTAGCGACGTCAGCGTCTTGTTCCCCAGTTTCTTCAAATCGAGCCGGGGCGCCTCCGCTGATAGGGTGGTGCGGACAAGCGCCGGCTCCGCCGTGGGGTCGCCAAATTTCAGCGCGACATTTTGAGCCGCAAGTCCGACCGGGTGGCCGGCCACCGCAATGTTGCGGGCCATCCACGGACCGCTCACCGCTGCAAACCCGACTCCGATCACGATCAGCGCCAGCCAGAGTGAATTCCCACGGAAGCGCACGGCGGCATAACCCAACGCCACCAGCACCAGCGCCCCGGCCGAATACTCCGCCAAAAACAACAGCCCGCAAGCGGCGCCCAGCAAACCCAGCCACACCAGCGGAGGGTGGTCCGCACCACGCGCCTCGATCACGGATTCAGCCCGCTGCCAAAGCGAAAAAGCGCCGAGCATCAGGACCATGAGCAGCGGAGTGCCGTTGACCGTCACGGTCTGCTGCCAGATGGGCACCGACAGCAGCAAGGCAAACGCGGCGAGCCAGCCGACGCGCGGCTCGAACAGACGGCACGCAAGATCGTAGGTGAGCCAGGCGGCAAGCCAAAGCAGCAGCAGATTCAGCCCGAGCAGAAAATAATCGGCCGCGAAACCATCGGGCGGCACCGGTGCCGAAGCGAACAGCGACTCCCGCCAGGCAGCCGGCATCAGCCGCAACGCTCCGGCAATCACCAGCGAGTAGAGCGGCGCCTGATGCAGCTCGGGATACGGCTGCTGCGGGTTGAACCGTACGCCCCGGGCGCGAAGCACGGCCGCCGTTTGCGGATAATTGACCAAGGTGGAAAAACCCTCCCCGCGCGCGAGCTGTCGGCCGGTGTCCGCCTGGATCAGCGTCGCCTCGGAAACCGGCCCGTGAAACTGCTTCCACGCCACCAGGAGCGACAACGCCAGCGTGCCGGCCACCACGGCCGCGAGCCGGATCCAAAGCGCTCCCCGGCCCATCTCGAGCCAGTGGACGAACTCTTGCGCCGTGCGGGGACGATTCATGGGGCAAACGGGGCGGTCGATCGGCCGCCGGGTGAATTTCGAGGCGGGTGGCCGCGGCGATCACCGCCCACCGCGCCAACTTGAGCGTTCATTTGTCCGTCACGTCCAACTCCGGCCACTGGGCAATCTTGCGATGCAGGGTGCGGCGGCTGACGCCCATGAGATCCGCCGCCTTGGTGCGATTGCCGCGGGATTTCAGGAGCGCCTCGCGGAGCAGATGCTTCTCGTTTTCCTCGACCGAGAAGGAAGGCGGCGCCTCCGCCGGGGCCTTGAGGCCCGCATCGGTCATCGGTGCGGCCATGGTCGGGCCGCCGGGTGCGCCACCGCGGAATTTCGCCTCGAGATCGTACTCGGTGAGCTGCCCGCCGCGACGCAGCACCACGGCATTCTCACAAAAATTGCGCAGTTCCCGGATGTTACCGGGCCAGGAGTAGGCCTGCAGCGTGCGAAGGGCGCCCGGTTCGACCGTGAGCGGCGGCACCCCGTTCTCCTCGGAAAACAACCGGATGAAATGCGCGAGCAGGAGCGGAACATCCTCGGCGCGCTCGCGCAGCGGCGGCATGAAAAGCCGAACCACGTTCAAGCGGAAAAAGAGATCTTCGCGGAATTTTCCCTCGCGCACCAACTTTTCGAGATTCCGGTTGGCGGCGGCGACCAGACGCACATCGAGATCCAGCGGCTTGGAGCCACCGACACGCTCGATCGACTTGGTTTCCAAAAAACGCAGCAGCTTCACCTGGGTGGAGGCCGAGATTTCGGCGATTTCGTCCAGGAACAGGGTGCCGCCGCCAGCCGACTCGAACCGGCCGATGCGGCGCTCGCTGGCCCCGGTGAAGGCGCCGCGCTCGTGGCCAAACAGTTCGCTCTCGAGCAGACTCTCCGAGAGCGCAGCACAGTGGACGGCGACAAAGGGCGCGCGGGAACGCGGACTCGATTGGTGAATTGCCTGGGCGATCAGTTCCTTGCCCGTCCCGGATTCGCCCTCAATCAGGATCGTCGCGCGCGAAGCCGCGACGATCTTCATCTTGTCGATGACATCCTGGAGTTTCTGCGACGTGCCAATGATGCCCTCGATGTTGAACTTTTCATCGAGTCGCTCATGAAGCTGTCGCACCTCGACCTCGAGCGTCCTGGTTTTGAGCGCCCGCTGGATGAGCACCTCGAGCCGCTCGATGTTGACCGGCTTGGTGAGGAAATCGACCGCCCCGCGCTTCATGGCCTCGACCGCGGTTTCGATGTTTCCGTAGGCAGTCATCATGAGGACCGCGGGCCGATTCGGCAACGCGAGCGCCTTGTCGATGACCTTAAGACCGGATTTTCCGGGCATCCGCAGGTCGGTCAGGATGACCTCGAACGGCTGCGCCTCGAGGAGATTGAAGGCTTCCTCCGCGTTGGCGGCGACCGTTACGTCATAGTTCTCGGCCAGCGCCTGTTGCAGGCCCTCGCGAGTGTGTTTCTCGTCGTCGACGATCAGGACGCTTGGCACCATGCCACCATTCACGCGGTGCGGTGCGCGCCGGTCAAGCCCGGCCGCCTCACTTCCGGACCGGTGCCGGCTCGACCAACTTCTGGGCCCGGGCGGCGAGAAGACTGAGGGTGATCGTCGGTGGCGGGGCCGAATCGACCAAGGCCAGAAAATTGTCGCGGCGGGCGATGAGCATTTCCCGGGCCCTGCCCTGCTGGGCGGGATCGAGCTTCAGATCGCGGTCGAGGCGCTCCAGGCGGGAGGCGATGGTGACCGACCAAAGGACGTTGAAGAGCGGGATCTGTTGCAGCCGCAGAATCTGCTCGTCACTGAGCGGAGATGAATCGGCCGCCTCGCGGGCTTCGCGACTGGTGCGGCGTTCGGCATAGCGCTTTTGCCGGGCAGTGTACTTTTCGCGTTGCTCCGGGGTGAGGATGGCCATCAGCCCGCGATCGAACTCGGCATCGAGGGCATCGAGGCGCTGGCGGTAGGCTTCAATTTGGGGGCGCGCTTTTTCAATGTCCGCGATCAGCGACGCGCGATTAATTGCCGGCTCGCGCCCCGCCGGGCGGGGTGAAACCTTGGGATCGGCCGCGCGCGGCGGCGGAGGTCGGTTGAACTCGCTCCCAAGGGCGACGGGCGGCGGCGGCACGGGGCTGGCGCGCTCCGTCCATACGCGGGCGATGAAACCCGCAACGAAGACCAACACCGTGAGCGCGGCGATAACCAATCGTTGCATCAGCGGTAGTGCTCGAGGTCCTGGACCTCTTCGGCGAGCTGGGCCCATCCCGCCAGGTTGCGCTCATCCTCCAGCTGGACTTGGCGCGAGTGGACAAACACAACGGTCACAACGCAAAGGGCAACGGTCGCGGCGCTGTAGGCGAATTGATCCAGAAGTGAAGGTACGCCCGGAATCTGCCGCGCGGCACGCAGGACGCGGGCGGCGAAACCGGGCTGGAGCTGGGCGGTCGCATGCTTCTGGAGTTGGCGCCACGCCTCGGGCCGGGGACCCTGGACGGCGCGGAGCACGCGATTCGCGAAGCTGGGCGGTAGCTGGGCGGCCGCGTGGTTCTGGAGCTGGCGCCAGGCATTTTCTTCAGGTTTCATGGTGGGGCTGGTAGTGTTCGCGAAGGTGCTCGCGCGCCCGGTGAAGGCGAGCTTTCACCGCCGCGACGCTGGTGGACAAGACCTCGGCAATTTCGGCATGGCTCCGACCCTCCTGGACGAGGGCGAGCAGCGCGCGGTCCTGGGGGCGCAACTGGGCGAGCGCATGGCGCAGGGCGTCAAGTTCCTCGGTGCCTACTGCGCCGGCCGGCTCGGGGATGTTTTCGTGCTCCTCGCCAAATGGGAGAAAAATCCGCCGCAGCTTCTGGCGGCGCAACTGGTCGATGCAGGTGTTGCGGGCAAGTCGAAACAGCCACGACTCGAATTGCGCCGGGGCCTGCAAGTGATCCAACGCCCGGATCATCTTGATGAAAACCTGCTGGGCGAGGTCTTCGACATAATCACTGCGTCCGGTCATGGCGTAAACGAAGCCGGCCACCCGATGCTGGTAGCTGACAATGAGCTCATGCTGGGCGGCTTCGTCGCCCTTTTGAGCCCGCCGGACAAGGTCCGCCAGCGCATTCGGTGAAGTTGGTTCCATGCCGCGTGCATAGGTGTCTGCAGCAAGACGGCCGGATGGCCAGAAAGATTCGGAGAGCCACGGCGGATCCTTGCAATCGGTGCAACCTTCGCCTCCGCTGGGCGTCCAACGAAATCCTGATGAAGAAAACCGCATTTTTTCCGACCATTGGCAGTGCAGTCGCCTTGATCGCCTGGGCGTTCGCCGGTGCAGGCTGCGGAGGCAGCACCCCCCGCGACTTGATGATGGAGGAGGCCAATGCGCGCCCGATCGAGCGTCCAGTCGCGATGAAGGGCGAAGGAATGTTTCTCGAGGGCAAACTCGTGGCGGTCGCCACGGTCAGCCGCGGATTTGAACGCGTCGGAAACGCCGGGCGGGGCGGAAAGATGAATCGCGAGGATTTCGACGAAATCGGCGGGCGCCGCCGGCGTCGCGATGACGAAGGGGCCTTTACAGAGGTCTACAATATCGGCGGCGATTCAGAGGAAGAGCAGAAGGAGGCCATGGAGGATTACATCCGCCAGGCCAAGGCCCGCCGCGCGGCGGGCAGCCCGATGCCGCCGGTGACATTGCGGGTCCAGTTCGAAAACCGCGGCCCGGAGCCGGTGGTGCTCGAGGTGACCGAGGTGAACTCAGACTTGGGCAACTTTGCCGTCCGTCCGCCCAAGATCACGATTGCACCCGGTGAAAAGGGCATGCTCGACCCGATGATTTCCCAGTTGGGCGTTTCGAGCGATGAAATCCCGCTCAAGCTTGCCATCCGCGTCGCCGGAAAAAAGGAAACCCAGGTCGTGCCGGTGAAGAACGTGATCGCCGCGTCGCTCCGCAAGCAGTTCGAGACGCAGAAAAAGTAGGTGGCGGCGTGTCGGGCTAACTGTGGAGCATCCGGACGCGGCGGTCCTTGCGCGGGAATTGCAGGGTGACGACGGTTCCGATCGCCTCCTTGCTCTCGAGTCCGATCTGGCCGCCGTGCTCACGCATAATCCGCTGCGCAATCATCAAGCCGAGGCCGTGGCCACCCGGCTTGGTGGTGTGGTAAGGCTGAAACATCCGGACGAGATCCTCCTGCTTGATCCCGCTGCCGCTGTCGCCGAAGAGCAGGAAAACCAAGTCATCGTCCACCCGCGATCTGATTTTCAATTTTCCCCCGGGGCGCATCGCCTCCATCGCGTTCTTCGTGATGTTGAAAAAGACCTGCTTCAGCTGGTTGCGATCGGCCATCACGTGCGGCAGATGCGATGACTCGGCCTCCACGGCGATGCCCCGGTCGGCCAGCTCGCGCTGCTGAAACCGCAGCACCTCCGCGAGAACTTCCATCAAATCGACCTCGGCGAGATCCGGCTGCCGCGGACGAATCGCCTCGAGGAAATTACTGATAATCCCGTCGAGTCGCGTCACCTCCTCCCGGCAGATCCGGACGGACTCGCCCAGCGACTCGGTGTCCTTCGTCGCCTTCAGCCGTTTCAGCTTCCGCTCGATGAGTTGCAGGTGGATGGTGAGCGAATTGAGCGGATTCCCTAGTTCGTGCGCGACACCGGCGGCGAGCAGGATGATGGAGGCGTTGCGCTCGCTCTCGATGCGAGCCTCGGTCGACTGCTTGTCCTTGGTGACATCGGAGAGAATCACGGCGAAGCGCCGGCCAACCGCGCCGCCGGCCGGGCCAAACGGGACCATGTAGAGCCGCAGGATTCGTGGTTCCGGATAGGTCAGCTCAAATTCCCGCGCGACCACCGGTGCCGCCCCCATCCCCGTTTCGTCGTCCAAGGCGCCGCCCAGCGAGGTGCGCAGCCCGGGCACCAGGCGCCACAGCGTCTGCCCGGCCAGTTCATCCCCGCCGAGCCCAATCAGCCGGTGAGCCGCGGTATTCGCGTATTCGATGGCGCCGTCCTCGCGCACCACCAGAACGCCCTCCTGGAGCGTGTTGAAGATTTCCTCGAACAGCCCGCGCTCCCGCGCGAGACGTTGGACCAGGTTCGCGAGGTTGACCGAATCAAGCGTGTCGAGTCGTCCGAGCACGCGATCCAGCGAAGAATGTTTTTTGCCGGCCATCGGTCGCGTTTGTGACCCACCGGCGGAACCGGGTCAACGCGGCGCCTTGGGGGACCGCGGTTTTTGCTCGCGAAGGGAAACGCCACCCTCGCCCGCTCACTCCTGCGCGGCCAGGAAGTCCATCTGTGCCGGATCGACACGGACCGCGAGCAGCTTGCGCAGGAAGACGTCGCGGTGCTGGACGCACCGACCGAGCCGGAGGACGGCTTCGCGGTGTTCCTCGGTGCCATAGCCCTTGTGGCGCGCAAACCCGTACCCGGGGAATTTTGCGTCGAGGTCGATCATGATCCGATCCCGGGTGACCTTGGCGACGATGGAAGCCATCGCGATGCACAGCGACCGCGCGTCGCCGTTGACGAAGGCGGTGTGCGGATAAGGGAAGCCCCGCAGCGCCAGTCCGTCGACAATGATGCGCGCCGACACGGTTGGCTGGAAGGTCGTGCGCTCCTCGAGACTGGAGAACAAATCCGGTTCGTCCCGTCTTTGCTCGAATGCCTCCGGCGGGTAAATGCCCTCGAGCGCACGGCGCATCGCCAGCTTGGTCGCCCCGAGAATATTGTGCTGCTCGATTTCCTCGACACTCGCCAGCCCGGGATTCGCGTGCATCTGGCCTTGGGACGCCAGCTGCTCGAACTCCAGCCACAATTCTTCCCGCTGCTGGGGCGACAGCAGCTTGGAATCGTTGACCCGCCCGCTCTTGGCCAATGCCCATCGGCTCTCAAGAAACTCCCGCGACACCAAGACCGCCGCCGCCACGACGGGCCCGGCGAACGCACCCCGCCCGACCTCGTCGACGCCGATCAGGCCGGTCACCCCGTTGATGTGTTTGAGATCGAAACCGCGCAACTGGCGGCGTTTCATGACCGCATGTGAAGGGAAGGCCCGGGACAGTTGCAAGCGTGGGTCGCACGCTCCTTTTCGCCGCCTAATCCCACTCGACGCGCTCCTTTGGCTCAGGGAGCGGCAGTTCGCCCAGCTTGCCCGCGGCGGCCACGACCTCGTACGCCGTGCGGAAGTGCAGCTTGGCAAACTCTCCGAGGGCCCGGACGCCGAATTGGGCGATGATTTGCGCGGCCTGATCCTTGACTAGGGGACCGGCTCCCTTTTGGAGTTTGGCGCCAAACTTTTTGGAGAGCGTGTGCATCTGCCGGACGAACTCCGCGCGCGCGACCACCGAGGCCGCGGCGACCACGGGGTCTTCCTCCGCCTTGGTGCGCATGCGCAGGTCAAAATCCTTCACCCCTTTCCGGGCGAGTTCACGCTGCGTCAACGGCTGCTTGGTAAACTGGTCGAGGAGGCCCCAGGGAACGCGCTTGGTCGCGAGCGCCTGCTCCAGCGCGGTGGCATGCTGCCAGGCGAGGAGCCGGTTGAGATTTGCCCCCGGCCGCGCCATCAGCTCGTTGTACTTCGGCATTCCGCAAAAACAGGTGCGGACAACGACCCCGTGGGTCTCGCGGATGAGGTGGTCGAGTTTGATGATCTGCGTCTCCGCGATCTTCTTGGAGTCCTTCACCCCGGCCTTGATCCACGATTCGATCGCCGACTTGTGCGCGATCACGGTCGCCGCGATCACCGGGCCAAAAAAATCGCCCTTGCCGCTTTCGTCCAGCCCGGCGTGCGGCTCGAACCAGTCGGGGTGCAGCACCTCATCGTAGCCCAATTTGGCGGCACCCGTGATTTCCGGCTCCACCACGTCGCGCACGAAATCCTCGGTGCCCTTGCCGGCAACCACCACTTTGCCGCTGGTATAGGCCGAAACGTTGACCCGAAGGTGGTCGGCCTTGAAGGCAAACCGCGTGTAAGCGACGTCGAACGGCGTCCAGCCGCGCGCCTCGAGCAGGGCGCGGAGCTTTTCCATCTGCAGGTCGTCAAGTTTGACAGTATAGGACGCGAGCTTCTTCGGGGCCTCGTCGTCCGCGGGCTTTTTGAACATGGATTTAATGGCCACAAAAAGTTCGAAAATGCACGAAAAAGAAAACGCGGCTTTCGTTCCCCGCATTTTTGTGCCTTTTCGCCGGTCGGTCGCGGTCATTCCGGCGGCGATCGGTGTTTTGCGTGGCTTCCTCAGTTTCCCAACTTTTATCCGCCAAGGTTGATTTTCAGCACGCGCTGCGTGGCTGGTATCTGACCCATGCGCGTCAGCTGCCGTGGCGCGAGGCGCCTTCGCTCTACAAGACGGTGGTGAGCGAGTTCATGCTCCAGCAGACGCAGGTGAAGACGGTGCTGCCCTATTTCGCACGCTGGCTTGAAGCCCTGCCGGATCTGGCGGCCCTGGCGGCCGCGCCCGAGGCGCAGGTGCTCAAGCTCTGGGAGGGACTCGGCTACTACTCGCGGGCCCGAAATTTGCACCGGCTCGCGCGGGCAATCGCCGGTCGCCCGACCCAGCCCCGCACCCCCGCGGAGTGGCGCGAACTACCAGGGGTCGGCCCCTATACCTCGGCCGCGATTACGAGCATCACGTTTGGCGCGCCGGCGGCCTGCGTTGACGGCAACGTCGTCCGGATTCTCGCGCGCCTCACCGCCAATGCGACCGAGTTTCGCGACTCGGCGAGCGCGGCCAAAACATTTGCGCCGTTGGCCGAGGCGCTGCTGCCGGTCGAAGCCTCCGGAGATCACAATCAGGCGATGATGGAACTCGGCGCGACCGTTTGCTTCCGGCAGAAACCGCTCTGCCTGACCTGTCCCGTACGCCCGTTCTGTGCGGCGGCCCGGAACGGAACTCCGGAAGCCTTCCCGCGCCTCGCCCCGAAGCAAATAGAACAGCGCCACATTACGCGCGTCTGGTGCGAGCGCCACGGCAAGCTGCTCCTCCACCGCGCACCCGCCAGTGCAAAGCGCTTCGCAAACATCCACGAACTGCCACGGGCGGATCAGGCCGGCATCGCGCCGGCCGTCGCGGAGCGTGGCAAACTTCTCGCCAAAAAACGCCGGGCGATCACTCGGTTTCAGATCACCGAGTCGATTCACCTTGCGCCGCCGCCCCGGGGCAAGGCGACCGCGGATCTCGTCTGGGCTCCCGTCGCCGATCTGGACGCCATCACCCTGTCCGGACCGCATCGCCGCTGGGTGCGGGAAATCCTTGCCGCGCGAACAGAAACGAATCGACCGGCCACCCGCCGCGCGACCGGCAGTGAACCCGCGTAACCCCGACCCTACCCGAGCAAGGCCTCGATGCGGGCTTTCGAAGTCCGCACCTCGTCGATTGTGACCCGCGGGCTTAGTTCGAGGGTCAGCAAGTGTTGCGGCAGCCAGAACTCGCTCACCATTGTGAAATCGATGTGACCAGCGCCGACGGGCTGGTGATCCTGCCCCTGGGCATTGACGTCGTGCAGGTGGAACCCGAGCAGGCGATCGCGCATTTTCTGCAAGTGCGCCCGGTGATTGAGCAGGCCCATGCTCTCTTTGAGATCGGCATGGCCGGTATCGTGCCAGTAGCCGACCGGCGCCCCCGCCGGCAGACCCGCGAAGAAGCCCGCATAATCGTCGTCGAGTGGCAGCTCCTCGAATTTCTCCCGGTTCTCGAAACCCAGCTTGACCCCCTTTTGCGCCGCGTAATCGAGGATCTTGTTCACACTAGTCTTGGTCTGTTCCCAAAACGGCCCCATGCGCTTGCGCAGCCGGACCATCGATTTTCTCAGCAGCGCCTGATAGACCTTGTCGTCCAAGGTGCGGCCGGCCTCCGGATTATCGCGCAGGTAATTGCGGACATCGCGGGCGGGGTTGAACCAGAAAAACGTGACACTACCCAGGTGGCAGACCAGAGCCCGCGCCTTGACCTGCGCCGCAAAGTCGATCGACCGCTTCGTGTGCCGCAGCCACTGATCGTGTTCCCGGTGCTCGGTTACGGACGGCTCGAACAGATTCGGGGCCGCCTGCACCACTCCAGTTGGGAGCGGACAAAAGTTGTGGGTGGAGCTGATCTTTATCACCCCGTCCTCCACGGCTTTCAGCGCCCCCGGGACCAGCGTAATCCGCACCCCATGGCTGAGTTCAGCGTATTCAAACCCGAGATCGGCCATCTCACGCAGCATCTCGTACCCATCGTTGTGGCGATGCGAGCTCCAGCTGGTGGACAAGGCGAGGATCGGCTTCACGCTTTCGGCGGAGAGAGACGAATCCGTCCGCGTTCAAGTTGCACGGCCAAAAACCACTTAAGACAAAAAAGCCGTGCCCCCAATCGAACGGGGGACACGGCGAAACTCATGGGCGCCGACTGGCGGCGGCCGCCTTATTCGGCGTACCGACGGCGGAGCATCTGGGTGAAGGCCTGGACCTTGTTCTTACGGCGGCGCTTCTCGCACGGCTTCTCGTAATAACGCTTGGCGCGCGTACCCTTGATGATGTTCTCGCGATCGAGCTTCTTTTTCATCCGACGCAGCGCGCGGTCGATGGGCTCATTCTTGCGGATTTTGATTTCGATGGACATGAGGACGGACGTGGAAACGTGTTTGGTGAAAGGAAAAGCTGGGTAATAGGCCAAGCGCCTCCGAGTGCGTCAATGGCATTCTTCGCGCCGTCGACAGTTCGGGACGCCGTGGCGGCTGGCACTTCCGACTTTTTTGAAGCTCAGGCGCATGGTGCAACCGGCGGGTGTTTCCACGACCACAGTTCCCAGCCGCCCGCGACGTGCCACGACAGTCGGTCTGTCCATCGGGCCTTTGGGGCGTAAGGGTGACTTTGACATCCGGTGCCGCACCGGCATTCTTGATGTCGTGTTCAAGGAAATCCGCAAGGTCCGCCAGGAGCCGATCGCCGGCCACCGCCGCTGGTTCGACGACGATGTGCTGCCGCTTGAATTGATCGTGTGGTATGACGCGGGCGGCACCGTCGATGGTTTTCAACTCTGCTACAACCTGGGTCGCGGCGAACACGCCCTGACGTGGCGACCAAAAGTCGGCTTTGCCCACAGTGCCGTTGACTCTGGCACCACGGGCCCGTTTGCGAATCGCACACCCATCTTGATCCCCGATGGTGCAGTGCCATGGGAAGAACTGGCCCACCGTGTCGCCGACAACAGCGGCACGCTCGAGCCTGAGCTCCGCGCCCTCATCGATGCCCGACTGAAGGCTCGGAAGTAGTCCGATGACCTTGGTGAGACGGTGCATCGTTGCCGCGCTCTGAATTCGAGCCCCGCCGTCACTGTGACTCGCGGCCCATCGACATTTTTCCATCGTGGGAACCGGGATTGAAACAAATGGCTTCGTGGACCATCTGGTCCGATGCCTCGGTTAGATCCTTGAACACTCCCGCGGCAACGCCCGCGAGCAACGCCGCGCCAAGACAGGCCCGCTCGGGGCACGTGGGGGTCACAATCGGCACCCCGAGAATGTCAGCCTTGATCTGCAGCCAGACGGCGCTGCGCGCCCCTCCGCCGGTGGCCACGATTCGGGTCACCTTGCCGGCGCCGGCAACCCGCTGGCCGAGGACGCGGTGCGTGACCGCAATCGACTCAAGCAGGGAGCGCATGCCCACGCCATGCTCGTAGTCCGAACGCGCTCCCCCCGAGTCGGGCGCAGGTTTGGCGCCGGCTGGGACTCGCGCCGCCAGCGCGATGAGTTGCTCGATCGTGAGGCCGGGGGCGAAGCGCCGCTGGTAATCCTCCAGTTGCCCGGCCCCCAGCGGATCGAACGCCAGCCGGAAAAAACCGCGTCCACCAAAATTCGGGCCATGGTAACAGCCGCGAAACGGCACCACCTCATCAACCAGTGCCATCGCGGCCAAGACGGTGCCGGTTGAGATGCTCATATCGGCAAACCGCCCCAATCCGGACCCCAGCGCGGCAACCTGATGATCCAAGCCGCCCACGGCGAAGGGGATTCCGGCCGGCAGGCCCAGCAGTGCCGTTGCGCGAGCCACGGTGCGGCCGCACGGCGAACCGGGAGACAGCGGAACCGAAAGTTTGTCCTCCTCGACCTGACAAACCCGGAGGGCTTCGTTCCACCAACCTCGCTTCGCCAAATCATATAAACCCAGCAACGCCGCGGTGCTGGCGTCGCCCACGCGTTCACCCGTCAACGCAAACGTAAAGTAATCCGCCATCGTCATGATTCGGCCCACGCTCTTCCACACCTCGGGCTGGTTCGCTCGAAACCACCCCCATTTCGCCACGGCGAATCCACCCGAAAGCCCTACAAAACCGACCGTCCGGCAAAACACTTCCGTCTCGGCAAAGCGCGCCATTTCACCCTCCAGCGGCTCGCTCCGCTTGTCCGTCCACAACACCAAAGGCGTCAGCGGGGCATCGCGATCGTCCAGGAGCACAAAGGTGTTTGCCTGGGACGAATACGACACGCCCACGATTTCGCCGGCCGTACCGCCCGCCTGGTTCAGTGCCTCGGCAAGTCCGCGACGCAGCCGCGCCCAAAACACCTCCACCGGCAATTCGACCCGGGCGGGACCCGGCGAGACCGGGTCCACCGCCACGCGTCCGAGCCCTTTCAGCGCACCCGTCGCGTCGAACAACCCAACCTTGAAATACGAGGTGCCGAGATCGATGCCGAGCAGCAGGGCCATGGTCAATGGCTCGGGATTCAGCCGGCGGAATGCAGCAACTCAAGCGTCGAAGTGATGAAGCGCACCCCGTTGTGCGGCGCGAAAACGGCGTTGGTGGATTCGTACACCCCCTTGGCCGCGGCCTCGGCGGTCACGATGTAGCCCTGGGTTTCCCCGTTGGCGAGGGTGATGAGAAACGTGCCCGGAGCCCGCGCCTTCAACTCGAGGCCATACTCGACAAAAAACTCACCCGGCCAGCCGACGAATGTCCACGGCCCAACCGTGATCGCCTGAATCTCGGCCGGCACGCATTCCTGAATGGCCGTGGCCAGCCGGCCATCGACCGCCGCACGCGCCAGTTCAGCCGTCTCTTCCGCCCCAAATACATCGCACTCGGCGGTTCGCACCGCGGTCCGCGCCGCGTTTTCCTGCTGCAACTGCCGAAAGCGCGCCCGCGTGCGCCGCACCGCCTCCTCCGCCTCGGCCACCGCGGGAAAGCTCCGGGGCGCGACATCGATAAACCGCTGCCGGCACCGAATCACGGCCACGGGAGAAAACGTTGCCGAAGGAATCACGCGGGCAATCGCCCGGCCCAGATTTTCGCCGAGGCGTTGCGCTTCGGCGAACGTGTTGGCTCGCGTCATGTGCCGCGGACTCTGGTTTCCAGAAGCGCCGTTGTGATAGATCACGGGACATGAGGCGGGCACGGCGGCCTGGCCCAGCCAGCGGCGGGCAAAGTAGGGGAAATCGGCGCTGATCAAGGTGGAGTCCTCGTGCAAGACCGTTGGATGCATGCCGTAGACGACCATGCATCCGATCGGCTCGCGGGTCGCCAGCGCGCGCGCGATCAGCACCGGAACCTCGGGGTCCGCCGGGCCGGAAGGATCATGGCGGTTGGAGCCGACGCCCTCGGCGCGCGCCACCACCAAACCGATTTCCGCGGGCACGGCGTCATGCACTGCCGCCGTCGCCGCTTCGACCATCCGGTCGGCCAGCCACTGCAGGTAGGCGGGATCCGCCTTGGGCACCACGGCATCCGCCGCGTTGCTCAGATAATCCGCCGTGAGCGGACCGGAGTGAGTATGCGTCGCCGTGATCATGATGGCGGCAGCCGGCAGCCCGGTGGCGACCCCGATCCGCTCCCGCACCGTGGCCACGAATTTCTTCGTGAAGCAGATGAGATCGTTGGCCAGGAACAGCGCGCCGCCCTCGGCGCTGCGCAGATACAGCGCGGCACACTCCAGGGGATCGTGCACGCCGGTGCTGTGACGCGGGACATGCGGATAGCCGAAGAGGAAGACGCTGCCGCGCGGCGTGATGTCCACGACGGCCGCTCCCGCCCACAGTGCCGCGGAACCGGTCGCGCCGGCCTCCGCCATCTGGCTTTTCAATGCGTGCATGCCACCAGCCTGACGGCCCGCCTGGTGGTGTAAATGTTATTTTATGTTCAGATATTGTGCGTATTGACATTGTCACACATTAACCAAAGATCCGCCGGCCTTGAGAAAACTCCCGTCCGCCGTCCGTCAGGTGAGAATCCGCGAGCGCTTTGCGGAGGGCCGGGGCGTGACCGTGTCGGGGCTGGCCGCGGAATTCGGGGTGAGTGCGATGACCATCCGCCGCGATCTCGCCGCCCTCGAGCACCGGACCGACATCCAGCGGACGCACGGCGGCGCGATGCTCACCGAGCGGATGATGCTCGAATTCGACTACCGCGACCGGCGGGCGCAGAATCGCGCGGCCAAGCGCGCCATCGCCGCCGCGGCCCGCCAGCTCGTGCAGCCGGGCGACCGCGTGATCCTCGACACCGGCACGACCACGCTCGAGCTCGCCAGCCTGTTGCGGGACGGCGAGGGCCTGACCGTCATCACGCCAAGCCTCGCCGTGGCCTCGGAGCTTCAGCATGCCGCGGGGGTGGAGGTGATTCTCCTCGGCGGCGTGATTCGCCGCGGCAGCCCCGACCTGACCGGACCCGTCACCGAACACTGCCTCAAGCTTTTCGCCGCCGACATCGTGATCCAGGGCGCGGACGCCATCGGCCTCGATGGCTCGATCTACAACTCCGACGTCCGGCTCGCCCGGGTGGACGAAATGATGCGCCGCGTCGCCGGCCGCTGCTGCGTGCTCGCCGATCACACGAAAATCGGCCGCACCGCCCTCGCCCGTTCCGGCACGATGGCCGAGGTCGACATCTTCATCACCGATACGGGCGCACCGCGCGCCGCGCGGCAACGCTTCGAAAAGATGGGCACCCGGGTCATCACCACCCAACCCTAGCGCACTTCCTCACCATGAACGCATCCACTGTTGAATCCTTTTCCACCCTCGAATGGGGCCGCGTCGACCTGAGCCGCGTGCCGCACCTGCCCGTGCCGCCCCCCGGCCCGATTTCGCAGGACCAGCACACCCGCTGTACGCGCCACTTCAAGGGCCTCAGCAGCCAGGTGAAGCTCTTCCCGGTTGCGTTCGAATCCGGTCGCGGCTGCGTCCTGCGCGACGTCGACGGCAACGACTACATCGATTTCTCCTCGGGCATCTACGTCACCACGCTCGGGCACTGTCATCCGAAAATCAGCGAGGCGATCGCGAAGGCGGCGTCGCAGCTGATGAATGCCCACGATTTCACCACGCCGATCAAGACGGCCCTGATGGAGAAACTCGCCCAGGTGCTGCCCGGTGATCTCAAGGCCTTTCAGCTCTACGATTCCGGCACCACCGCCGTCGAGGCCGGCATTCGGGTGCTCCGCGCCGCCACGGGCAAGCACGAGACGGTCAGTTGCTTCCACGATTATCACGGCAAGACGTACGGCGCGGTCTCCCTCGGCCACATCCGGTCGCACGTTTATGGGGCCGTCCGCGGCCCCGGCGCGCACATGGTGCCGCGGCCGGACACCTACCGCCCGCTCTGGACGAAGCCGGACGGCACGATCGACACCGACAAGTATTTGTATTTCTACGATCAATACCTCGAAAAGGCGACGGTCGGCAGCGTCGCCGGCTTTGTCCTCGAGCCGATCCAGGGCTGGGGCGGATCGGTCATGCCACCGGATGATTTCTTCCCGAAACTGCGGAAATTCTGCGACGCCCGCAAACTCCTGCTCATGGCCGACGAGGTGCTCACGAGCTGGGGGCGCACCGGCAAGTGGCTGTGCATGGAACACTGGGGCGTCGTCCCCGACATCGTGACGATCGGCAAGGGCTTCGGTAATGGTTTTCCGGTGACATGCGTGGCCGTGCGCGAACCTTACCAGGAGAGTTTCGAGTCGATCTCCGCGTCGAGCAGCTACGGGGGCAACCCGATGGCGTGCGCCGCCGCCCTCGCCTCCACCGAGGTGATCGAGGAGGAGGGCCTGCTGGCCCACGCCGAGAAACTCGGCGCCATCGCCCTGCGCCGGATGGAGCAGATGAAGGCCGCGCACAAGATTATCGGCGACGTCCGGGCCAAGGGATGCCTCATGGGCATCGAGCTCGTGAAGGACCGCGCCACCAAGGAGCCCTTCGACAAAGCCGGCACGCTGGTTTACCAGAAGGCGTTCCGCAAGGGCCTCGCCTGGATCCCGGCCGGACACATTCTCCGTATGAGCCCGCCGATCGTGATGGATGAGGCCACGCTGCTCAAGGGCCTCGACCTCATCGAGGAAGCCATCGCCGAGACCGCCCGCGAACTCGGCTACTCCTCCTAAACCCGCGCGCCCATGCCCTCCCCCACCTCCGTTCGCATCGGCATTATCGGCGGCGGCCTCATGGGCCGTGAAGCCGCATCGGCATTTGGCCGTTGGTTCGTCCTCGAAAACTTCCCGGTTCGTGCCGAATTGACGGCGGTCTGCGATCTCCAACCGAAGCTCCTCGACTGGTTTCGCCAGGTGCCGGGAGTCAGGCTCCTGACGTCCGACCACCGCGAACTGCTCGCCGCTCCGGACGTCGACGTCGTTTACGTCGCCGTGCCGCACCACTTGCACGAGTCAATCTACCTCGACGTGCTGCGCGCCGGGAAGGACCTGCTGGCCGAGAAGCCCTTTGGGCTCGACCTCGGCGCCGCGCGGCGGGTTCGCGACGAGGCCGCGCGACTCCAGCGTTTCGTGCGCGTTTCGTCGGAGTTTCCGTTCCTGCCCGGGGCCCAGCGCGTCTTTCAACTCGCCGCCAGCGGTGCGCTCGGCCGCATCCTGGAGGTCAAGGCCGGCTTTCTCCACTCGAGCGACCTCGACCCGACGAAGCCGATCAACTGGAAACGCCAGAACGCATTCTGCGGCGAGATCGGAGTGATGGGCGACCTCGGCCTGCACGTGGCGCATCTGCCGCTGCGGCTGGGCTGGAAGCCGTCAAGTGTGTATGCGCAGCTCCAAAAAATCTACACCACGCGCCCCGATGGCAAAGGCGGGACCGCGCCGTGCGACACCTGGGACAATGCCGTGCTCCACTGCGCCACGACGATCGGTGGCCACCCCACCCCGCTCACCCTGGAAATGAAGCGGATGGCGCCGACGGAGACCAATACGTGGTATATTGAAGTTCTGGGTACGGAACGGGGCGCGCGTTACTCCACCAAGGAGCCAAAGACGCTTTGGACCTTCCGGCGCGACAAGGAACAGTGGTGGGAAAAAACCGATCTCGGTTTCGGCACGCCCTTCCGCACCATCACCGGCGGCATCTTCGAGCCCGGCTTTCCCGACATCCTGATGCAGATGTGGGCCGCGTATCTCGCCGAACGCGCCGGTCTGCTCGAAGGCCGCTTCGGTTGCGCCACGCCGGACGAGGCCGTCGCCTCGCAGGAACTCTGGGCCAGCGCCCTCGTCTCGCAGCGCGACCAGCAGGTCGTCAGGATTGACTAAGCCGAGCACCACACCATGTCCGCCCTGATCATCCGGAACGTCCGCATTGTCATCCCAGGCCGGGAAATCCTCCCAGGCGAGGTGCTCGTGCGCGACGGTCGCATCGCCGCGGTCGGAGCGGTCGATCCGACCGTCGCAGTTGGGGCCACGATTGAAAACGGGGGCGGGCGGCTCCTGACGCCCGGGTTGATCGATCTTCATACCCACGGCATCGACACTTCATTGTATGAGCGCAGCGCAGAGGAACTCTTCGCGGGAGCGAAGGCCCTGCCGAAATTCGGCACGACCTGCGTGCTGCCGACGCTTTATCGGGTGATGAACCGCACCTCGCTCACTCACCTCGAGCGCCTCGCCGATGCGCTGCCGAAGGTGAAGGATGTTTGCATGCCGGGCTTCCATCTGGAAGGGCCGTTCCTCGCGCTGCCCGGAGCGGGCGCCGAGACGATTCCCGGTGATCTCGGACTGCTCCAGGAACTGCTGGCGGCCTGCCGCGGTCGCGTGCTGGCGATGTCCATCAGTCCGGACACACCGAACATTATCCCGGTCATCGAGGCCCTGGCCGCGCGCAAAATCGTGCCGTTGATGACGCACACCAGAGCCACCGCCGAGCAGACGCAGGCGGCGATCGATGCCGGGGCGAGCCACGCGACGCATTTCTACGACGTGTTCCCGGTGCCGGAGATTTCGGAACCGGGCGTCCGGCCCGTGGGCGCGGTCGAGGCGATCCTGGCCAACCGGCAGGTGTCGGTGGATTTCATCTGCGATGGCGTGCACGTTTCCCCGTTTGCGATCCGGGCGGCGCTCGCGGCCAAGGGCTGGGCCGGCGTGGTGTTGATTACGGACTCGAACATCGGCGCGGGCCTGCCGCCCGGCGTTTACGACACGCCGTGGGGCTTTCAGGTCCGGACGCGGGACGGCGATGGCACACGCCACGCGGTGAACAACACCCTCGCCGGCAGTGCGCTGACCATGAATCGCGGCATCGCCAACCTCACGCGCTGGCTCACGCTGCCACCCGAGCAGATTTGGGCGATGGGCACGGCCAACCCGGCGCGCGTGCTCGGGCTCGGGCGCAAGGGCCGGATGGAGGCCGGCGCCGACGCCGATCTCGTCCTGTGGGACAACACTTTTCAACCCGTCAAGACGTGGGTCCAAGGAATCTGCACTTATGAAAAAAACTCCTGAGCAATTCAGTTACGCTCCCGCCGCGTTCATTCCGTTTCGCGATCAGGCGGTGATCGAACGTCTCCGCAAGATCAAGCGGCAGGACATCACCAAGCACCGCAATCCAGACTTCCGCATCACCGTCGTGCCGGATGCCGACGTGGAATTCCTCTGGCTCACCGACATGTTCCATCGGATCAAGACCGCGATGGATGCCGGCAAACCGCTGGTGATGATCATGCCGAATCCGTGGCCGAACTACGTGCGGCTCGCCTTTCTCATCAACAAATTCCGGGTCAACTGCCGCCAGCTCCACACGTTCAACATGGACGAGTATGCGAACGACAAGGGACGGATCGCGCCCGAGACCTGGGAGTTCGGCTTCATGTACGCGTTCAAGAAATATTTCTGGTCGCAGATCGATGCAAAATTACGTCCACCCGAAAGCCAGGTGCACGGGCCCAACGACAGGAATATCAAATCGTATGGCCGGATGCTCGCGGATCTCGGCGGCGCCGACATCTGCTACAGCGGTCCTGGCTGGGCCGGGCACCTGGCCTTCATCGATCCCGACGCCCCGGAGTTCGCCGCCGACTCGCTGGAGGAATGGAAGCGGCTGGGTCCGCGCGTGTGTACGCTGCACCCGCTGACGATTGCCCAGAACTCGCTGCACGGCAGTTTTGGCATGAGTGGCGATCTCGCCGCCGTGCCGCCGATGGCCGCGACGATTGGACCGGCCGAGGTCATCGCCGCCAAACACCGGATCGATATCCACGCGATCACGGTCGATGGCTCATTCGCCTCGTGGCAGCGGTTCACGACGCGGATGGTCCTGCACGGGCCGGTGACGCCACTCGTGCCCGAGTCGATTCTGCAGACGCTGCGCACCGACGTGTGGGTTTCCGAGACCTGCGCGGCGAATGTCGAGCCGCGATGGGACAAGGGGTATTGAGGCGCACCGGTTCAGGCGGTTTTCCTCGGAGCTCACCGGCCGCCAGGCCGGCCAGCCGGCCGAGGGCGCGTGCCAGGGTTAGGGGACAAGCCGAAGGGATCGGCGCATGTGGTCTGGGGAACAAGCCGAAGGGGTCGGCGAGAACAAGCCGAAGGGGTCGGCGCAGAACAAGCCGAAGGGGTCGGCGCAGAACAAGCCGAAGGGGTCGGCGCATGTGGTCTGTGCTCGGAAATCACTTCTGGCTGCGCAGCCAAGCGCTCAGATTACGACTCACTTCGTCCCGGGCTCCGAGATGCAGGTTGATGCCAAGCCACCGATTGGTCGCGGTTGTTTTGCGCCGGAGCGCTGCCGCCAATGCAGGCTGGTCCAGTCATACGTGCGCAGGGCGGACACCTCACAGAGGCCAGCGCGCACCGGATTCAGATGGATATAGTGGCAGAGCGGGCCCAATCCTTCGTCCGGGTCAACCACCAGGCTCTTGTACCGGCCTTGAAACAAGTGGCCATGTTCGCCGCTGAAGCGGTTGAAGCGATTAGCGAATGTGCCCTGCAGCCAGCACATGCCGCCAACCAAGTTGGCCCGGGGAGTCGAGATCGCCAGATGGTAGTGGTTGGACATAATGCACCAGGCGCGCACCAGCCAGCCGGTTCGCCCGCAGGCCTCGTCGAGGCATTGCAAAAAGGCCGTCTTGGTCTTCCCGGACCGGAAGATGGCGGCCCGATAATTGCCCCGGTTGAGCACATGGTAGACACCAGCCTCCGATTCCATCCGCAATTTGCGCGCCATGCTCCAAAGTCTGCTCGCTCCAGCATGCGCGAAAAGCCGTCTTCCGTAATTTCTCCGTAATCATTACCACAGACCACATGCGCCGACCCCTTCGGATCGCGCTCGATGACAGCGTCGGCCGCATCCTCGCCGCCCTGGAGCAGACCGGCCGGCGCCAGAACACGTTCGTGGTTTTCACCAGCGACAACGGTGGCAGCACCTCCGAGAACAACGACCGCTCGTATCCTGACGATCACTGCCCCAGCGGCAGGTTAACCGCGAGCAACGCTCCCTGGCGCGGCCAGAAAGGCGACCTCTATGAGGGCGGCACACGCGTTCCCACTCTCGTCTCGTGGCCGGGCCGCGCGAAGCCCGGCCAGGTCCAGACCCCGGTGCACATCACCGACTGGCTGCCGACCTTCGCCGCCCTCACTGGCTACCGGCCCGATCGCGACCTGAAGTGGGACGGTGCCAGCCTCCTGCCGCTGCTCACCGCGCACACGCCGCTGCCGGAGCGTCCACTGTACTCGGTCGCACCCGGCTGGCGCTCCCGCGCACTGCGCTTCGGTCAGTGGAAGCTCATCGCCTTCGGCGAAGGCACCGCCCGCCGGAGCGAGCTCTACGATCTTGCGGCCGATCCCCAGGAGAAGACCAACCTCGCCGCCAGCCAGCCCGATCAGCTCCGGCGCATGCTCGCACTGCTCGATCTGGCCTCCGCCCGCGATCGCGATGCTCTGCCCAAGGATTGATACTGCGCCAAAATTGGGAATGCGGGTCCGGTCGGAGACCTGACCTACTCGGGGCGGCCAACCCCGGTGGCAATCTGGCGGCCCGTCAAAGCCAGCGGTCGAGCCAGTCGAATGCTTCCTCCTGCATTGGCGGCTGGAAGGAGTGCGGTTCGTCGTAGAAAGTGCCGCGGAATCTCTCGGGCCGGCCCGCCTTCGCGTAAATGCGGGCGAGCTTGTCGACGGCGCCCTGCATGCCGGCGAGCGGGTAGAGGGTGTCGCGGCGGCATTGCTGCACGAGCAGTGCGCCCGGCGCGTGCAGCGCGGCCGCATCGGGGAGATCGAGCGAGCGATAAAGGCCGGGCGTAAATACCATCCACGTGTGGCGAATGTGGTTTCGCAGCTGGTGCGCGAACTCCGTCATCCAGCCGGTGACGCAGGCCGCCTTGATGCGCGGATCGGCGGCGATGGTCATGGCGGTGCGGAATCCGCCCCCGGAAAGTCCCACGCAGCCGATCCGCGCCGGGTCGACGTCGGCGCGGCTGCAGAGGTAGTCGACGGAGCGCATGTCGTCCCAGACGTGGAGGCCGGTCCACGTGGCGCCGGTGGCGGTGATCGTCTTGGCGGTGTGGTGCTCGTAGAAACTGCAGACCTTGTTCACTGCGGTGATCCAGGCGGGCGAGTCCGGGGTGGTGTTGCGCATGAGGGCGAGGGCTTCGCGCACCTCGGGGAACACGCGTACCGGGTCGATTTCCTCCACGCGCAGCCGGCGTGCGCCGAAATAGAACGCGTCGATCGCGATCACGATGTAGCCGCGGCGGACCAGGGCCTCAGCCCACGGGCGGGCGTACGTGCCATGGCGGAACATGGTGAGGGTGGCGGATTCACCGGGGCTGGAGAGAACCTTTTCGTGCCCCCAGGTGTAACGGCCGCTGTGGCAATGCAGGGCGAGCACGGCGGGCAGACGGCCAGTGCGGTTGGCCGGCACGAGCACCCGGGCGGGAATCGAGTAGGCCGCGGTGGCGTGGATGTTGACAACCTCGATGGAGAACCCGTCGCGTTCCTCGCGGCGCACGAGATCGGCGCCGATCGGGCGGGCGGTGGGTTGATAACCGAGCCGGTCGCGCAGAACGGAGCGGGCGGCGGTTTTCCACGCGTCGAGAGAGCGCCATTGCGGATCAAGGAAGGAAAGGCGCGGGGCGTTTTCGCGGGCGAGCCACTCCATCATGGGGTGAAAGTTGGGTAGGTCGGGCATCGCGGTGGGTGCCGGGGTGGGGGGCGGCGTAGGCACGCTGGCGGTTTGCGCGAGCATCGCATCGCAGGGGAAGGCGAGCGCACCGAGGACGCCGAGGGCCTCGCGGCGAGTCAGGCCGCCGCGTCGAAGGAAGGAAGGATCTTCGGGCTTGCGGGAGGGTTGCACCCGTTTCGCATGACAGACAGGCCGGGCGATCCCAAACACAAAACCGGTGCGCCGGCGACCAATAGGTTTGTCGGAATTCAGGCACACGTGCACTGGGTTGAGGAAGGGCAGGTCTGATATCCGCCCATCGTCGATCCACCGGCTGCACAGCCGGCGACGTATCCCGAACGTCCACACGTGGGCGGAATGGGACGGGCTCTTTTCCCAAATGTCGGGGACGAGCCGGTTGATGGCCGAATTGATGTATGGCGCCGGACTGCGCCTGATGGAGTGACTGTGTTCGATATTCCCATGCCAGAACCGCCCGGCTATACCAGTCGATGACGGCACACAGGTATCCGCTAACGGACGACTTCACCCGTGACGCAACGAAGCAAACCTTCGCCAACTGGAGAAATCGAACATCACGCTGGTGCCCCTCTACCCCGCCGTCGAAAACAAACGCCATCGGCACGCAGACAATCTCCGCCGCCGTCTGCGCCAAGCAATTTGCGGAGACGATCAGCTCACAAAGCTTCGGGATACCGTTTTCGCTAATGACTGGATCATCTCTGTTCTCGGCGGTCTTCCCATGGCGTCCGGGCTCTCACTTCGTCGATCAGGAAGCGCACACCCTGATTGTCCGTCGGATTGAACCAGAGCATCCGGTCGAAGACGCGCCCGGCTTCGTCGAACCGCGCGCCGCGCCACAGACACAGCCCGTATCCGTGCAGGCAGCGCAGGAACGGCCGGTTGTCGAGATATCCCCAGGGCAAGAGGCCATCGAAGTCCGAAGGGAGGGACAACTCGCCGATGCGGACGCCGACTTCAAAGTGCCGGATCGCATCCTTCAGCCGGTGGTCGAAGCAAAAGTGGCCGAGGTGCGCATGGGCGTCCAGACAACGCAGGTCGGCCTGGCAAAGCTCCATCAGGGCCCTGACCGCCGCCGCCTCGTCGCCGGCCTCCTTGAGGTCGGCGGCCTCGCAGATCGGGTCGGCATCGAAGTCGCCGGGATCCCGGCCGGGAACGACCTGCTCCATCTCGAATTCCTTTCTCGGCCCCCGGGCAATGATCGGCTTGGCCCACTCCTCGATCGGTTCGTTCTCCTCACCCCAGTAATGCTCGGCAGGGTTCCACAAACCTCGGTCATCGAGCTTGAGCGGTACGAGACCGAGCGCGGCCACGTCGAGTCGTGCGGACTCGATCTCGCCGGACAGGTAAGGATGACCGGCGTAGCTCCATTGCTTGCCCGGCTTCACCAACGCGATCTCGCCGGGAACGACGGCCCACAGGCGACTCGCGCGCAGGGTGATGACGCGATCGCCGCCGATCGGCCGGCAACGCGCCGCGTTCTCCTTGACGGACAGAACGACCAACTCGACGGGCTGGCTCAGATCGAGGTCCTTCGCGGCGACCTTGTGTTGGCGCTTGCGGCGAGTGGGAGCAACGACCGGCACAAGCCCGGGATCGACGCCCAACCACTTGCGGTAGGCCGCCAGGTAATGGATGCCACGGGACCGCGGCGCGAAGACGACCTCGGCGGCTGCAACCACGTGCTCGGAGCCGTCCTCCCGTCGGCAGCGGGCTACCAAGCCACGCCGCGGGTTCCCGTCGTAGTCGAACGCGACCACCGAGACGGGCTCGCCGATGACGAACGCATCACACGGGAGATCGACACCGGTCTGGATCACGCGGTGAAAGGCCTGCAGTTGCTCGTCGTCGCTCTGAGTGCCGGTCGTGATCTGCGCGATCAGTTCATCCAACTCAGGCGCTCCCCTGTCGTCGGCGCTGTTCATTTTCATCATTGGGTTTTCCGCTCACGCTCGCTCCAGCGCGCCTTGGCCCGTTCAAGAAAAGATGGCTCGTCGCTCGGCCCGATTCCTGCCACCAGGCGCTCGAATCCCAGCATGAAGCCGCTCTTGCGATGGTGCCCGGCGCGCACGTCGCTCACCGTCTTCTGCCACTCGGCGTCGAGTCCCGCTCGCACGAAGCAATGCTTGGCACTCTCGAAGTTCGACAACGCTGCGGCGTAATACTTGCTCTTCTTGGCGTTGATAATCCGCATGCCCTGCGCCCGCCACAACCGCGCGGCGAGATCGGGATGGGGCTTTTCGAGTTTTTCGGCCACCGGTTCGGTGGTGTAGTGGCTCAGGCCTTGCAGCGCATTGTCCGTGGTCTGGCGCACAAGGGCCGCGAGTCGATCCAGTTCCTTGGTCGCTACGAGAAGTTCCATGGCGGAGGAGAGATCGCCTCCCCTGATCGCCTCGAGGGCTTTCTCATGCCACGTGCGGCGCTCGGCCTTCGGCACGTACTTCATGAGATCCTCGTAGGTGTACTTGCTCGGGTGCACGCGAAAGTCGGCCCAGGCGGCGTCGAGCGCCTCGCCGCCGCGCCCCAGCTTGGTCAGGAGATCCCGCTTGAGCTTCGCGAGATCGAGACCGGCCATCGATTCGTGCGGCACCTGCTTGTTGAGCGCGATGCCACGCTCCACCCAGCCGAGGGCTTCTTCCGGTTTACGCCGGCCGACGAGCAGCGTGGCGATCGCGTGGCAATCCTGCGCGGTGAGGCCGGTCTCCTCGGCCAGGGCAATGTACGCGGCGACGTCATTCTGGGCCGCGTGGAGCGCACGGAGAACCTTTCCCCAGCGGCGACGGAGGTAGTCAGGATTGTCCCTAAACGTGCCGTCCGCCTTCGGGCCAGCCGTGGCGGCAGCAGCAAATCTCGCTCGAACCTGCGTCACGAATGCCGCGAGGCCGGCCTGATTGAAGGCTTTTGTGGCGTGCTTTTCGAGGTCGTAGCAGAAGCCATAGTCGTCGTCGTCCATCCACGAGAGCAGGCGGCTCGCAGTCTCGTCCGGATTCGCCCCCGCTGCCTGACGGGCCTTGATCCAGCCGCAGTAAAGATCGCCTACGAACTGGCCGAAGCTGCCGCTCGAATCGTCGAGTTCTTCAGCCTTGGCGTGAGCCGCGGCGAGGAATGTTTCGTATAGGGTGACGGCGCGCGACGGCTCCCCCGCAACCAGCGTCGCGATCTTGGCTGCCACCTCATCGAGGCCGCTCACGAAGGAGAAGCAGGCCCGGTCCGGGATGACGGCGCCCGGGTTGAGCGCCAACTCGATCGCCCGCTCGATCGGATCGATCTTGGGGTGGGACTTGCGGTTCATGCTTCCGGTGTCCTGCTCGTGCCTCTTGTCCTCATGGCCAAAGCAATCGTGTTGCCAACGTAATTTCCCATGCCGGTAACGTGGGTGAGGCATCCGATAGGATCAACCCGGCATTGGCGCCGTGCTGTGCTGACGACCGGAGTCGCCATTAACACCGTTGTCGTCCGGTTCCGAGTGACGCGGCGATACCCGGACTTCATGTCCAGATTCGAGTGGAATAGCGTTCGTTTCGCACCACTCTCGATCGCCACACGACCAGCCTTCCCGTTACTGCAGCAATCCTCCGAGATGGGGTCGCACGAGTTGCACCCACTGACCTTCGCGCCCGGTCCCGGTTGGCAGCACCCGTGGGTTGCGCAGCACACGCGAGAGCACCCAAAGTCGCATGAAGCGTTCGCGAAAGCGCACTTTGCTAGCCTGCTTTTCAAGCACCGCCGTCGGGCCCTTGAGGAACGGCTTGATCGCCTGGTCGGCGGCCTGGTGTGTTTTGAAGCCGGCAAGTTCCAGGAACTCACTGCCGAAAATCTCCCGCTCGCCCTCGCACAGCGCCAGTGCAAACAGCACTTTCCGCTGGCTCGGAGTCGCATCGCCGAGCACGCGTTCGCCCGAGCGCCCGATTTCACCCATGAGCGTGCTCACGGCTGCCCGCAACCCCGCCAGTCCAAGCGGGCCGGGCGCAGAACGCGCCCACAGGTGATATGATAACTGCTGAAGATCGTTGGGGTTGTCTCCCGCGAGCGAAAAAAGAGCGGACAACACGCTTTCGTCCAAAGTGCGTCCGCCTTTGGCAAACTGGGTCGTGAGAAACTGCGCCATGTCTTCGCGCGGCAATGGGCCCACCTCGAGGATCCGCGCCGACTGGTAGAACGGGCTGCCTGACGCCGTGAAAATGTCTGTCAGCGAATCCTTGGCGCTGCCCGCAAACAAATAGGCGATGCGACCATGCCGCTGGATTTCGCCGCGCAACACGCCAAGCAGGTGTTGCGCCGATTTTTCTTCGAGCCGATCCACGGTTTCTTGAAATTCGTCGAAGAACACGGTCAGCGGCTTCCATTCGCTCACGCGCGCCAGCAGCCCCATCACCTGCATGACCGTTGAGGCTTTCGTCGGCTTGGCTTCGACTTGAACGAAGGGGAGATCGACGCGGAGCGAGGAGACCGCCGACAGTGCTTCTTTCATCGCCGGCGGCAGGTGTTTCGTCAGCAGGCGTTTGCTGGACAGGACGGTTTCCAAGCGTGCCAGCACGCGATCCATGAAATCCTCCACCGAGGCCAGACCGAGCAGATCCACCGACACCAGCAAACTGTCGCCGTCCGCCAGTGTATGTTCGACGAGGCTCGTCTTCCCCATGCGCCGGTCGCCCAGCAGCACGAGGCGCTGCCGGTTGTCGACTGTCTCACGGATACTGCGCTCCAACTGCGGCCGGGCGCAAAAGGGCGCACCGGCGCCAAGCACCTGTCCGAAGATGAAAGGATTGGCCGGCTCAGATTTCATGCCCGAAATGCAAGAGATGTCTTGCATTTCTGCAATGGGTTTCTTGCATTCCTGAAATACCCAACCGTGCCGGCAAAAGCCCGCTCACAGACCCGAGGCTTGATGAACAATGCGGACGCCGAGCTTTTCCTGTCACTGGATTAGTCAAGAGCATGGGAAACTTTACCGCACGATTATCACGGCGCCATGACGACCGATCTGCCGGCGCATGACAGCCGCATGACACCAGATTTCAATTACACGCTTGAACATTCGATCGGCGGCGCTAGTCGTCTGCATGCAACTGAAACCCGACCACGCGTTTGCGAACCCAGCGGAAAAGCGCAGCTCAGGTCCAAGGTCAGCCACGCGGGGATTGCGGGCGAGCCGTTTTTTCGGATGACAAGGCCGGCGGGGGCGGAATCGCGCTGTCCAGAGTCGCAGGCCCGATCCCCGCGTTGCGCTGTGGTGACTGGTTGGGCCTTCTCATCGAGCGAGTTTGAAGGTGAACATCATGATTGGCGCGAAAAGAAGGATGAGTGCGCACCACACGATCACGGACATGACCAGATTCCGCATCACATGAGAAATGGCGACCCTGCCGTCTTCTCTTCTTGCGGGAAATCCGCGAATGCGACCCCAAGCGAACGTGAACTTCAAAACGATGAACACAGCCAAGAGGTAAAATATCCGGATGATCGTCGTGCCGCCTTCTCCACCCGCCTTCGTGCTGAAATAGATGCCGAGACAAAGCGTGGCGCCGGCAACAGCAAAGCCGGCCGCGACTTCTTTTCGGGTGATAATAGCGTTCATAGATGTTCTTCTTTCGCCCAACAGTGTTATTCGCCTGAACTGAGTTCCGGTTTCACCCGGTGACGGCGGTAGGTTAGCGGGGTGACGTTGAGTCGAAAAGAGCTCGCGCAACTTGTTCTCCGGCAAAATACCCCAAAGGGCACCCCAAGAATTGGGTGGTCGAAGCCGTTTACTTTCAGCTCCGGCGAAAGACTCACTGGCGCATGAACACGTTCAAACCCAACTCCAGCGCGGATCAGCAGCCGATTTCCTTTCCGGACTGGAAGGGGGCGTTGCAGCGGGCTCCCGTTTCGCGGTCGGAGCGTGAAAGTTATCATCGGGAAATCCTCGCGTTCCTGCATCACTGCAAAATCAGGCGTGCCCCGGCTACGATCATGCTGGCGAAAGAGTACTTGGCGGAGCGCGAGAGACAAGGTGGAAACGGGGCGCGGGTGGCGTTGCGTTGGTTTTGCACTGAGGCTCTGCGGCGCGGGCGGGAAGTCGAGGCGGAGCCGCGCGGCGGGGGCCCAGGGGAGGGCTTTGAGCACCGGTGTGAGGTGGCGGCCGTCGGTGAGTCGGCGAATGCGGGCGCAGGGACGCGCCCGCCCACCGGCGGGTCACCACGGGCGCGCAGCGCCACGCCGCCGCTCGCGGCGCGTGACTTGGGCGGCGCCGATTGGGAACGGGATCTGATCGCGGCGCTGCGCGAACGAGGGATGTTATGGCGCACGGAGAAGACGTATCGGGGCTGGGCGGCGCGTTTTGCGGTCTGGATGGCGCCGCGATCGCCCTATGCCAGTGAGGCGCGCGATGTGGGCGCGTTGCCGGAGGGTCTCGCCAAGAAGTATGCGCGGGCCGGAGAGACTTGGGAGTGGCAGTGGTTGTTCCCGTCGCGGGAAACGGCCATCGATCCCGTGAGCCAGGTGCGCCGGAGGCATCATGTGACCGACGGCGCGTTTCAACGGGCGATCAAGGCAGCGGCGGCCGACGCAAAGATCGACAAACGCGTGACCCCACACGTCCTTCGGCACAGCTTCGCGACGCACCCGTTCGGCTTCGCTCAGGGCAGGTTTGCTCGAAAGCGGCACCGACATCCGCACGGTGCAGGATCTCCTCGGGCACGAAAGCGTCGAGACGACGCAAATCTACACGCACGTGATGCAGAAGCCGGGGCTGGGCGTGCGGTCGCCGCTCGACGGATGATGCGCAGCGAGGGCGGTGGGAGCGGATCGCCGAGGCAGTCTTCAAGCCAATAGTGGCCGGGCGGCCAGTATTGGGATCGGGCACCGCCAAGGAGGGTCGAAAATTCACGCGCCGCAGTTCCGTAGCCTTGAGGTCAGCGGAACCTTCACTACGCCGCCGAATTTGACGGCTCCGTGGCAGGTATCGGCTGATGCCAACGTCCAATAGGCTTTGGACTTCCGCCTTGTAGGCCCGGCCGGTGGCCGGGCAGCGGGCAACCCGGCCACCGGCCGGGTCTACAATCAATAGGGTAAGGGACGCTGGTATGATCCATTGCCGCGCCCCTGACGAAAGAGAAAGAGGTAAGAGAAAGATTTGGATGATACCCGACTTGACGGCCACACGGCGCGTTTCGGCCGACCTTCTGCCGCCGCCGCGCCTCGGATCGGCGGCTGGCGAATGCGGGCGCGGGGACGCGCCCGCCCACCCAAACGAGCGTGGCCCCCGTGAGTGAGCGGCGTCGGGTCACCACGGGATCGACCGCGCGTTTTGCCCCGTGGCTCAGAGTGCATTCCCTACTCGTAGTGGTGACCAATTGCGCTCTTGGCTGGCTCATCAAGACCCCACTAATCCCCCACTAATCTCCCACTGGACCCCCACAGGGGGCTTTAGGCCTTCCCCACGGTCGGCGGGGGCGTCCGGCCGGCGGCGAAGGGGGTGGCACAACCCACGCCCTCGCCCGCGCCGCAAAGCGGACGGGTTGTTGGTGAAGGCGCGTTTGGTTTCATCGTTGCACAATGGAAGCTGAGTCCGCTGCGACAACCCCAAGACCGAAGGGTTGCGTGCGACTTGCGCAAGCTGTTGGGCGCTTCGAAGCGTAACTCGAAATTCTTTTGGCGGACCGAAACTCGGCGCGCGCCAATCTTGCTCCACGACGCTGGTGTACATCATGAGCCTCCAGCGCGTCGATTGGCTGAAGATCTTCGGTAAATTTCCTCATAATCCGAAGTCGAACTTCTTTTAACCGCCATGAACCCCGCGCGCCACGTCTTTGGCATTGAGAGCGGCCCGCGGCACCGGGACTCTTCATCAGCGAGCGCGCTGAATTCCCAGAATTGCCTGCCATCAAACCCGCCCGACTATGACTGACCACACCAAGAGCCTCGACCGTCGCAATTTTCTCAAGGTCAGCGCGACGGCCCTCGGCACCGCCGTCATCGGCTTCCCCGATATCATTCCCGCCCGCGCGCTGGCCGCACCCGGCCGACTGGGCGCCAACAGCCGCCTCACGCTCGGCCACATTGGCGTGGGCGGCCGCGGCACGGGCCTGCTCAATTCCGTCACCGAGCGCCTGGCGCGCGGAGACGTCAACGTCGCCGCGGTGTGCGATGTGGATGAAAAGCGGCTGGTCAAGGCGCTGGGCAAGGCCGGGCGCGCGGCCACCCCGTATCGCGACTACCGCTATCTGCTCGAGCGAAAGGACATCGATGCCGTCGTGATCGCCACGCCCGATCACTGGCACGCCGTGGGCATGGTCCACGCCGCCCAGTGCGGCAAGCACGTGTATGTGGAAAAGCCCGCCTGCTGCACGATCGAGGAAGGCAGGGCGATGGTAAAGGCGGCTCGGGACAACAAGGTCACGGTTCAAGTCGGCTCGACCGGCCGCTCGCAGCCCGAGTGCTACATGGCGAACCGCTATATCGCCAACGGCAACATCGGTCAGGTCAGCAAGGTCGTCTGCTGGCACTACGAAAGCCCGGTGGACAACAACCCGGTTCCCGACTCGGCGCCGCCGCCGGAACTCGATTGGGACTTGTGGCTCGGCCCGCTCTCGTGGCGGCCCTACAATGCGAAGTACTGCCCCGGCACCTTCCGCTGGATCATGGAGTCGGGCGGCGGGCAGATTCGCGATCGCGGCGCGCATGTCATGAGCAACGCGCTCTGGATCATGAACGCCGACCGGCAGATGTTCGCGTCACCGCAGAATCCCGCGAGCCTGGTCACGATCGAGGCCACGGGCACCCTGCCCACCAAGGGCCTGTGGGACACGGCCATCACCATGGAGGCCACTTACCGGTTCAAGAACCCTGACTGGACCCTCGTCTGGGCGCAGCCGGGGGTGAAGATTCCGTACTTTGACCAGGAGAAGGTGAAGGCGCTCAAGATTCGCGACAGCTACGGCGCCACGTATCACGGCTCCAAGGACAAGCTGATCGTCTGGGTGGGAGACGGCCAGGTCTACACGGAGCAGAAGGCGGTCGACTGGACGCCCGGCCCCGGAGCCAAGGACGTGCACAAGAGCCAGGATTTCGATCACATCGAGGACTGGTTTCAGGGCATCAAGACGGGCCGGAACACCGTGACCCCGATAGAAGCCGGTGTGGCCGCGGCCTACCTCACCGTGCTCGGCAATCTTTCGCTCCTCCTCGGTCGCAAGCTGACCTGGGATCCGGTGAAACAGGAAATTGTCGGCGACGATGCCGCCCGACGAATGATGAGCCGTCCGCAGCGCTACCCGTATGTGCTGTAAGAGCGCAGCGGTGATCAGATTTCGCCACGACCATTCCCAACCAATCCTGTTTTCCTCATCCCCATGTCAGCCATCACGACACCCGAATCCCACCCCACCGCCGTCGCCATCGCGGCAACCACGGCATTGGCCAGCGCAAGTCACGCGGCCGGCGCCGCCTCCGTCGACGAACTCATCACGCAGATCAAGAGCAAGGATGACACCGTGCGCGGTCCAGCCTGGCAGGGTGCCGCCCGCTACGGGGCCCCGGCGGTCCGACCGCTCGCCGCAGCGATGGCCGACGCGGACTTCGAGACCGCGCGTTCCGCCAAGCGCGCGCTCTGGGTGATCGTGCGCCGCGCCGGCCGGCCCGGGGCCACGAAAGAGTCCGGGGCCGTCACGAAGGAACTGATCCCGTTGCTCGGCGCCAGTCCGGCCGCCGTCCATCGTGAAGTGCTGTGGATGCTCTCCGAAATCGCCGGCGACGAGGCGATCACCGCGATGGCCGCGCTTCTGGCCGACAAGGATGTCCGGAGCGACGCCCTGGGCGCGCTGATGCGGTTTCCCGGCCGCAAGGCGACGTCGGCCATGGTGTCGGCCCTCAAACAAGCGCCCGAGCCGTTCAAGTTTGCGCTGGCTGACGCGCTGCGGAGGCGAGGCGAGAAAGTGGCCGGATTCCCCAGCGAGAAACTCGTGCCGACCCGCGCGACGAGCGTGACCCACCCGCCACCGGTCTGAACCGAGGCGCCGGCTGGACCGGGCGGTGATTTCTGTTGTGGCGTTTCGGTCACGGCCGCTAGCGTGCGGCCGCCCCTGAATTGCGACGTTTCACGCGGACCTAATTCCATCAGGTCGTGGGGATCGTGGCATGAACCCATCGTCACATTTACCCGAGCCGATTTTACCATGCCACGTCCCCACGCCGCGCTTTATCTCGCCCTGCTGATTGCGAACGCCGCGGCGGCGGCAGTTTCGCCGCCGCCGTTTTACTCCGACAAACAGGATTTGATGCATTATCTGGACGCCAGTGGGAACCGCCACGCGGTGCGTACGGCCCGCGATTGGGACATTCGGCGCAGTCACATCCTGGCCAACATGCAACGGGTCATGGGGCCGATGCCGGCCATCGACGATCGGGTTCCACTCGCCGTCGAAATCCTCAAGGAGGGGCGCGGTGAGGGTTACACCTGGCGCCGGATCACCTATGCCGCCGAGCGCCGCGATCGCGCCTACGCCTATCTCTATATCCCCGACAAACTCGGCGGTCGCCGCGTGCCCGCGATCGTCAGCCTGCACGGCACGACCTATCGCCGATACGTGCCGTTGAGTGAGGCCCCGGCCGATCCGAAACCAAACACTGGCGACACGCAGTACGCCCAGGAACTCGCGACGCGCGGCTACGTGGTGATCGCGCCCGACTACCTTTTTCTCGGCCCCGATTACAAAACCGATCCCTACACGCTCGGCTACGCGAGCGGCACAATGAAGGGCATCGTCAATCACATCCGGGCCGTGGACGTGCTGGCCACGATGGCCGAGGTCGACGCCAGCCGCATCGGCACGATCGGCCTGTCGCTCGGGGGCCACAACGCGCTGTTTCTCGGCGTGTTCGAACCGCGGATCCGCGCGGTCGTTTCAAGCGCGGGGTTCAACACCTTTTCCAAGTACTATGGGGGCAACCTCAAGGGCTGGACGAGCAATCGCTATATGCCGCGCATCGCCACCGAGTACGCGAGCCAACCGGATCGGATGCCCTTCGACTTTACCGAGGTGCTCGCCGCGCTCGCCCCCCGGCCGGTCTTTGTCAACGCGCCGATTGGTGACTCGAATTTCGAGGTCTCCGGGGTAAGGGACTGCGTCACGGCGGCACTGCCAGTCTACGATCGGCTTTTCCACTCGCGGGACAAGCTGGTGGCGGAATATCCGGAAGGTGGACACGGGTTCGCGCCGGCGGCGCGGCAGGTCGCCTACAAATTGCTCGATCGGTGGCTCGGGCACACGGCGACCGACCAAGCGGCGGCACGCTGACGCCCGACTGCGGCACGTCCGGCCCTCGAAAGGGCTTCTTCGGGCTCAGTACCCGGGGCGCGAATCAACCCGGCCGTGCCTTCTGCCGGGCATGGCCCTGGCGCTCGCCGTTGGGGCTCGAATGCGCTTACGGCGTCGGCCCGTAGCCCGCGACCGGCCGGCCGTCTGCCCCGAGCTTTCCGGCCGCCCAGAGCAGACCCCGCGTCACAAGTTCCAGGTAGCGGGGATCGTCAACCGTGGCATTGTTGTGCCCAATCGTCGTGCTGAAGACGCGCGTCTTGCGGGGACCGTACTCGTTCGTCCAGGCGACCACACTCTCCATCGTCTTCGTGGTGCCATCCCTGTTTTTGACGATCTGTTTTCCCGTGGCGAGTGCGCGGTGGCCCGAGAATACCGCCGGGTTCTGCACGTTGTTGTAGAGTTCCTCTTTGATCGTGGTCCAATTTGCCATGGATTTGACGATCGGATTCTCCGAGGCGACAAACGTGATCGCAATGGGCTCCTGGGGCCCGTGACCACTGGATTGCAGACCGAGAAAATCGAACCAAAGGGCACCCGCCGAACCCGGCTGCATCGGCCGCCCGACGTCCGGGGTCACCCGGTAACTGTGCATGGCGCAGTGCAGGTTCACCGCCGGAATGCCCTCGAGATGCGGCTTCAGCACGTTGTTAACCAGGTCGACATCGCTGATGCCCGCGGCGCACTCGTCGTGAATGACGAGATCGTAGCCGGCGGCATAGTCGGGCGTCGCCAAGCACGCCAGCGGTGGCTTGGTGGACTTGTCCGCGGTGTGCATCTGTTGAACCACGATGTTCGCACGCTGCTCGAGCCCTCTTTTCAGGAGATCCTTTTGCGCGGCGTAGTCGTGGCAGCACCCACCGGTGATGAGCAGGACCTTGAGTGGCTTCGGCGCACTGGCGCCGAAGCCGGTGAGCGCCGTCATCGACACGGCGGTGAGAATTATGAGTGGTCGAAGGGAGGTAAACATGGGGAAAAGAGTGTGGGTTCGGCGCAAACGGGCACGGGGTACGCCGCGCGGACAGCTGACTGCGCTCCTCAGCCGCAATCGCAACCAGCCGGACTGGCGATCTATACTTGGCGCCAGAATTGTTTGCGGATCAAGGCGTCCCTGCGCTCACGCTCAGGGCTACAATCAAGGCGTCGCCCGTCGAGTGAGCGGCGGGACCGAGGGTAAATCCGCAAAGAATTGTGGCGCTGGGTACAAATTAACTGAGATTCTATGGGCGGATCAGCGTTTCGAAAGGTCCCGAATATAAAGGTCCTTGAACCGCATGTTGCCCTCGCCGCCGGAATGCAGTTGAAGCGAGATATAACCATCAAAAGACACCGGCGCCGGGTCGGTAAAATCCACCACGACCACGCCGTTCAAACGCGCGACGTAGTGGTTGCCTTCGACCTTCAGCAGAAACTCGTTCCAATCGTAGGGGCGGATGACGGTTTCGTTTTCCGGCGACGGCCAGACGATCCAGCGCCGGCCGTCACCGTAGAGGCCGCCGGTGTGTTTACCCAAACCTCGGTCGATTTCAAATTGCAGGCCCTGGGTGATGGTCACGGTATCGGGTTTGAAGTCGGAGTGAAAAAACACCCCGCTGTTGCCGCTCGCCTCGCACTTGAAACGCAAGGCGAAGTGGAAGTCCTGATACTTTTTCTCCGTTCTCAAGTAACCGTATTCCTTGGTCATTCCTTGTCCATGGATCGTGCCGTCCTCGACGTCCCACTTCTCTTTGCCGACCTTGACCCACCCGGCGAGATCCTTGCCGTTGAAAAGGGAAACCCAGCCGGTGGTGGGTTCGGGAGTGCGCTTGACGGCGGGTGCCTTGGCCGGAGTTCGCGGCGCGGGAGTCGACTGCGCCGCGCCTTGGGGCGACAGAAGAACGGCAGCACCAAGAGAGAGCAACATCGCCACCGGGCGGAGCGCCCCGATGCGTCGGCCCGCACTGCCGGTCGACTGCCGGCGAAATTCGGCGGTGATCGGGTCGGCGGAGCGACGTGAAGGGGATTTCAGCAATTCAACAAAACATCGGGTGAGGCGGATAATCGAGTTCATCATCCCAATCCGGTACCCGCCCGGATGAGGGCCGGCAAGAGTTTACTGGCGCGAAGTTGGGTCGGCGACCCATGAGCGGTGGCCGTGTGCTGCGCTCGTGAGTCCAACTCATCGGCGTAAATCACATTCGCCTCACGCGACGCGGCAATAGTCCGCTTTCAGGTTTATTGATTTCGACTTGCCGCGGACTCTGAAGCGGGCGTAGTAGCGACTTGAATGTCCATTGCGCAACCGCTTCCCTACTCTCGTTGGTTCCTATGTTTCCAGTTGGCTGCTCATCGCTTTTCTCGCCCCGGAGAAAACGAGTGAGGTGGAATCGGTGTGAAGATTGAAATTGTCGCGTAAGATATTAAGGAATTAGAAGATGGGTCGATAGCTCAATGGTAGAGCAGCGTCCTTTTAACTCAAAAGCACGTTGTTTGTCATTGCTCAGCAAATACACTCACCGTTACTTTACGAGTGAAGAACAGGTTTCGGTGTTACTCACTGCAAAACCACTTTTGCCCATTTTTTGGGTCCGTGTGTAGAAAACGGGTGTAGAAGCCAAAGTAGAAGATTATGCCGAGTAGACCGGTAGGGAGACCGCGTTTGAGAGGGAGGCGGTCGGCCTCAACTCGGGATAATTCGTCGGTCGCTGGATGCTTGAGCTGTTTTTATTCAGCTGGCAGGCTGGAAGTGTGGCGAGCTGTTCCGCGGCGTTTGCGCGGGACAGCGTATGCAAAAAAAATCCGCCATTTCACGATGTCGTTGGGCACCACTCATCGAAGACTATGATCGCTTCCTAACCGCCCATCGAGGTCTGGCGCCCGCGACGCGAAGTGCGGTCCAGCACCATATCTACGATTACCTCAAGTGGCAGTTTGGGCGCCGCGATGCGGACTGGTCGAAGGTCCGACCGCATGCCTTCTGGCGATACGCCTCCGATCTGTCGCGCCGCTGGAAGCGCTCGAGTACGAACCATGCCCTTTGTTCGCTCCGCTTGTTCTTCCGATACCTTCATCTGCGTGGGGATTGTCCGCCTTCGTTCGAGTTGGCTGTTCCGAGGGTCGCCAACTATGCCGCGACATCTGATGCGGGCGTCCTTTCGGCGACGCAACGGCGCCGCCTGTTGAGTCGATGCCAGAAGCAAACCTCGGCCGAAAGCCTGCGGGACTATGCCATGATCCTCTGCATGCTCGATCTCGGATTACGCAGGAGCGAGGTCGTTCGTCTGCGATTGTCGGATGTGGATTTCGCCAGTGGCGTGTTGACAGTGCCGGCGGTCAAGAACGGTTACTCCCGGCAGTTGCCGTTGCCATCCCACGTCAAGGCGGTGCTGACCCGCTACCTCAAGCGCGGGCGGCCCGCGAGTGATGCGGGGTTCGTTTTTGTCCGGCATGGTCCGCGTCAAGGCGAGCCCCTCCTCCCTACGATGCTTTCCGGGATGACCGGTCGTCTTTACCGCAGCTGCGGATTTCCGGATACGCGAGCCGGCACTCACCGGTTGCGGCACACGTTCGCAACTCGGCTCTTCAGCCGGGGCGCTACCTTGAAGCAGATCTCTGACCTGCTGGGTCATCGTTGGGTTCAGACGAGCCGGCGTTACACCCACCTCGACCTCAACGGGCTGCGCGCTCTGGCGCGCCCCTGGCCGGTATGAACGCCTCGCTCGATTCATGGGTGGAGCCCTATTTGGCCTGCCGTCGATCACTCGGCTTCGTGCTCAAGGGGCAGGAAAAGCTGCTGCACGACTTCGCTCAGTTTGCAGCAACAGCGAGTCCCGGAGGACCGATCACCGAGACGATTGCGATTCAATGGGCGTCGCGACGGCCGATGGGTCGATCCCGGCGACTCATCATCGTTCGCGGGTTCGCCCGGTACTGTGCGATCGAAGATCCGCGGACGCAGATTCCGGCGGCGGGTCTCCTCGGGTCAGCGTACGTTCGCCGCGTTCCCCACATCTTCACGCCCGACCAGGTTCGGTTGATCATGCAGCGGGCCGGCGGGCTGCCGAAGATTTCACCGCTTCGGCCGCGCACATTTGAGACGTTCTTTGGACTGCTCGCCTGCACCGGCCTGCGGCCCGGCGAGGCCCGCCGGCTGCGCCTGGGCGACTTCGATCCGGTCGCCGGAACGCTCCAGGTGCCCGCGACGAAGTTCAGCCCCGAAAGGCGCCTGCCCCTGCATCCCTCGACCGTTCAGGCCTTGGTCCGTTACCAGCGGCTGCGCACGTTTCTCGTCGCGGGCGACCATTTCTTCGTGAGCCACTACGGCCGGCCGCTGCGGACCTGCCTCATCGACCGCGCCTTCCGGCGCGTCACCGCAGATATCCCGGGCAACGGTGACCGGCCCCGCCCGCGACCCCATGATTTTCGCCACACCTTCGCGACGAACTGGATCGCTCAGTGTAGCCACCAAACCCGCCCGCTTTCGCACTATCTGCTACGACTGGCTTCCTATCTCGGCCATCGGAACATGGAGATGACTTGGTGGTATGTGAGCAGCGACCGCCGCGCGCTTGAGGAAGCCGCCGAGCGTTTTGCCCATCATCGGCACGGCCGCGACCGATAAACCATGAACCCCGATCCGTTCCCCTCGCTGGTCCAGCGGTTTTTCGCGGACTTCCTCACCACACAACGCAACCTCAGCCCCCGCACGGTCGCCACTTACCGCGATACCTTCCGCCTGTTCCTAACCTTCCTCTCTACCCACCACGGCACTTCCATCGACTCGCTCACGATGGCGAGTTGTTCCGCCGAGGCCGTCCTCGCTTTCCTCGACCATCTGGAACAGGTGAGGAAAAATACCGTGCAAACGCGTAATCTTCGGCTCGCGGCCATCCGCGCTTTCGCTCGCTTCGCCGTGGCCCAAACCGCGCCGGACTTCTTGGCGCCGTTCCAGCGGATTCTCTCGATCCCGACGAAACGGACGATTCGACGGCAGGTGGGCTTCTTGTCCCGGGAGGAGGTCACCGCCATTCTTGGCGCGACGGCAAAGTCCTGGTCCGGCCGGCGCGACCACCTCTTGTTCACGATCCTCTACAATACTGGCGCCCGCATCGCGGAAGCCCTCGATCTTCGCCCCATCGACATCAACGGACGCAGTCTCACTCTGCGCGGCAAAGGACGAAAGCTCCGCTCGGTCCCACTTTGGCCGAAAACCCTCCGGCATTTGCAGCAATGGCGTCAGTGTAACCAGATTGGATCGGACCAACCCATTTTTACCAACCGCCGCGGAGTGCCCCTTTCCCGTGACGGAGTGGCCTTTCGGCTGATGCTGGTCGTGCACCTTGCTGCGCACGATTGTCCCTCCCTTAACGGTCGGCAAATCACGCCCCACGTCTTTCGCCACACCACGGCGATGCACCTCTTGCAAGCCGGAGTTCCCCTCGAAGTCATCGCCCTTTGGCTCGGTCATGAAAATCCCGCTACGACTCATCAATACGTCGAAGCCGACCTAAAAATGAAGAAGGAATGCCTTCAATTGCTCGATCCTGGGGCATCTCCGGCGCGACCTCGTCCGAAACCCATATCGCATTTGATCTCGTTCTTGGAGGCGCTGTAATTATCCCGAGTTGATGCTGCCCGGCTCCCTCTCAAATGCCGCCTTCACACTGGTCTACTCGGCATAATCTTCTACTTTGGCTTCTACACTTTATCCCGAGCTCGGGATAACCTGTAGAAAGCCGTTTTGTATTGGTAGAGCGGTTACAATGTCGCATTTTTGGCATTTTCATCGCCCGTAACCCGTTGAACCACGGCAAGCGGGAGTCCGTGTTGGACGCTGCCATTCCAGCCCATCCGCCAGCCTCCCGCGGTCCTCACCCGCGCCGGCCCACGGATCCCCGCCAGCGCGTCAGGGTGGCGCCCGCGGTGCCATTGCGGAGGAAACCAAGCCCGACGTTGTAACCCGTTCCCGGTTGCGACCGGACGCGCGCCGGGGCAAGCTGGCGTCGTGATGCTCGCCAATAGGTTCTCCGGTCAGGATGTCGCCGGCTGGTGGCTGTCGGAGAAGTTCGACGGGGTGCGGGCCTTCTGGGATGGCGAAGTCATCCGCACCCGCACATGGCGAGCGGTGGCAGCGCCGAAATGGTTCACCGCTCAACTCCCGAACGGCATCGCCCTTGACGGCGAGCTATGGGGCGGGCGTGGCACGTTCCAGCTTGCGAGCGAGCTCGCCCGGTTTCAGCGCGGCAATGACTCGGCGTGGTTGCAAATGCGCTATGCGATTTTTGACGCGCCAACCACGGATGCGGTGCGAGTCGAGCAACGGATCGAACGTGCGGCGGAACTTGCGCGCGGTGACTTCGCGTTTGCCGTCACGCACCGGGTTTGCACCAGCGGCTCCGATGCACTCGCGGCGATGCGCGAAATCGTGAGCGGTGGCGGCGAAGGCTGCGTGGTGAAGCGGCCGGGGTCTTGCTACGCGTTTGAGCGGTCAAGCGACTGGTTGAAAATCAAGCCGCCCGGCGTCGATTGACGGTCACGGGCCCGTGATGCGGCCAGCAGGCGGATCTCCGTCGCGCGGTTCAGCTCCGCGGCGCGAGAATGAAATGCCCCGCCACCGGTTATGAGACCGCGGCCCGAACCCGCAATAAAGCGTCGGGCTAGCGGCCCCGGTCGGAATTTCTAGACCGCCGGGGGCCGGTTGGCGGGGCAAAGTTGTCAGTTGGACGGCGACGGCGCGGCGGCGAAAGTTTTCAGCTCGTGCTGCGCGGCGGCCAGATCTTCGCGGAGCTTGGGCAAAACTGAGTCGGCGATGAGCGCGGCGGCGTATTTCGCGCCAACCACCGAAGATCCGAGCGCGGCGGCCGCGGGCAAGTCGGTGACCCCGTAGAACTCATCCGGCGCGCTGGAAACGTAGGCGTCGAGTTTCGACTGCCAGTCGGCAACTTCGGAGATCCGGCGCTCGATTCGGGTGACGCCTGCGCGAAGCTGCTCCGCCTTTTCATGACGAGCAAATGCCGCGCGGGTCTTGTCGGCCTGCGCGTCCGCTCGCTTTTGAAATCTCTCGTTCTCCACGAAGATCCCGCGCAACTCGGCGGAGACGTGCGGATCGTTGGCGATTTCCTGCGCGTCGAAAAATGCCGCGGCGTGATCGGCGCTCGCGAAATATCCGTTGGCGGCGGCTCGGCGCTCGGCGGCCCGGCGCAGTTGCGGGTTGGCGCGTTCGGCGTCGGTGAGTTTCAAACGAACGAATAGTGCGTTGTGCGGTTCGGCGGCGATGGGGGTCATGGTTTTTGGCGTTGAAGGACAGCAAGTACGCGGGCGTGCCCGCTGAGATTTCTCAAAGGGGATAAATCCAATTCGATGCCGCGAGAGAGAGCCTCGGCTTGAATCGCGTCAAAGTGGCCTGCGCAAAGCGCGCGCCACTCCGGGCCGTCGGGTAGCGTGCGGTATTTTTCCAGCAGCGCGGCCCCGGACAGCCCATAACTCGGAGAGCTTCGGCGCTGCGCCTCGCGTCCGATCTCCGCGCGCCGCGCCGAGATCGCCGCGGCAGAGGGGAAGCCTGGCTGCTCCATCGCCGCCGCCAGCCGGGCGCGGGCTTCGCGCGCCGCACGCTCCGCACGCGCGAGTTTCTTGGCCTGCACAATCGTGGCGATCACGGGCGTGAGGGAAATTGTCGTTGAAGCGCGGCGACGGTGCGGTCTGTCCCGCTCAACTCGGGAAACCGGCCCGCGTCCAACCGGATCCCAGCGCGAGCGGCGTCGATCTGTTTCGAGTGCTCACGATAAAATGCGAGTCCTTCGGCGCCGTGAAGCGAATTGTATTTCGCCAAGAGTTCCTTCGCGGTCATTTCAATGCTCGCGACTCCGCGAATCGGATACGTGAAGAATTGCGGCGCGAGCGGTTTTTCGACGGTCGGCACGGGTTGCGTGATCTTCGGTTCCACGGGCGGCAGATCGTCGGCACGTCGAGTCGGACCCGTGCGAGCGGCGGCGGGACGTGTCGCGGCGGGCGACGCGAACGCTTCCGCCAGCCGGGTTTGAACCTCACGCGCGAGCAGGACCGCGGCGACAACTCGGTCGGCCTGGGATGTTCCCGCAGCCGGCGCAGAGCGGGCGGCGGCGACACGCGCGAGCTTGTCGGCCTGCGCCTTTGTCGGCGCCGGCAAGGTTTTTTTGCGGTGTCGGCCGGCGAGGTAGCCTAAAATTGCGGATACTTTCGGGGGGAGGCTCATGGTGTGTTTGAGGGTTTCGGGGCGGAAACAGGTCCCGCCATGCGGCGCGGCGGTTGCCCCAGCCGGAACAACGGCGCCGACCGTCCGCCGAGATCGAGGATCGCATCGGGCACGAGTTGACCACTGGCGACGAGCCGCAGGACGGCGACGCGGTGCAAGTCGGAGCGTTTCGCCAGCCGTCCGACGCTTGCGAATACGGGGAGGACAGGTTTGCGCGGCATGGTATCTATGGTTCGCGTGTCAACTTCGCGCTTCGAAAGCGCAGCGTATCGAGGATTTTCTCCTATGACGCGACTCGCCTGCGAGGGGTCGGCGCGGGGTGTTTTTCGCCCGTAAAGGCATTGAGGACAGCGCACCAATGGTTTTTTTTCGGTTCACGAGAACGAGCCTCCCGGTTCGGGTTGCCTACGTAAGGCGCCTACACGCAAACGATTCCTTTTAGCCACCGGGTCTTCACCCAGCCGGAACTTGCGCGCGGTGACGGTGACGTGGCGACGGGTGGCACGCGCTGGCGCCATTGCCTGCGTCCTGCGGCCTTTCGTCCTCGCCCGAGTATCAGCATGGCTTTGACGCGGCGGCTGGCCGGCGATGGCCATTGCTGTGCGCTGGCGAACATTTCCGGCAGTAGTTGGATTGCGGCGACGGTGAGCGATGGGCGAGCGGCGGGCATGGTGCGGTGGTCGGTCGGGGTGCATG
>JBIJCX010000532.1:0-4478 GCA_044344465.1 Opitutaceae bacterium | reverse complement strand
GGTCGGGCATATAAAATGTCGAGCCTTCCGTGATCGTCTGCGCGCCGCTCACGCGCGTCCAGCGCGTGAACGCCTGACCGCCCTGCATGACTCGTTTGGTGTATTCGTGCTCGAGGGTGAGCAGAGTGTCCGGCGCGAGCTTGTAGCTAAGGGATCCGGAAACATTGGCCGTGCGATTATACCAGAAATCCGTCGGCCGCTCGAAATCGTAGTAGGTGGCGTCCACGCGATAGAACAACTTGCCCGGAATGATCGGTCCGGTGATGTCACCGGCGATCCGCTGATGGTCGTAAGAACCCGTCACGTAGCTCAGGCCCGAGGCGAACTTCGTCCCCGGCTTCTTGGAGATGAAATTCATCACGCCACCGGGAGACACGCGGCCATAGATCGCCGACTGGGGGCCCTTGATCACTTCGGTGCGCGCGATGCTGTTCGATTCCGGCGCCTGGGAGCGGAAGAATCCGTTGCGAAATATCGGCAACCCGAAGCCGCGCAGGCGCGTGCCGCCACCGCCGCCCTGGGCGGGATCACCCGCCGCCATGCCGGAAATGAACGGCGCCTGCTGGTCGAGGTCGAACAGCTGAAACTCCCTCACGAAATCCTCGGTGAGGACGGAAACCGCAAACGGCAGGTTGATGATGTCAGTGGCGATGCGCGTGCCGGAGGTGCTCGCCGTCGCCACGAAGCTGTCGTCCTTGGCGGTGTTAACGCGGAACTCCTCCAGCACATAGACCTCTTCCGGCGCCGGTTTCGTGGCATTCTGGGCGAGCGCGACCACGGCGGGCACGAGGGCCGCCAGCAACAGGAACTTTCGAGCAGGGTTTACAGTTTTCATCACAGGATTATTGGAGTGAGGTGTATCAAGGTGAGGGCCAGACGGACCAGGAACAGCTCGACGGAGTGTGGTTCCGGTGAAAACGGACGCGATTGCCGTGTCCTTGAAACCCTTCAATTCGGACTGTTGCGCTCACCGCGTGGGAAGCTCTTGCGCCGCTTGAACGATCCCGCCGGCCATCACGAGTCGCACAAAACAGGAAGGGAGTTCCTGGCGTCAAAGACTGGAGGTCGAAACGGCCGGCGCCGTATTTTCCGCCGGCTAGTACCGGCCGGAGAGTCCGAAGCTCACCTTGGCGCCGTAGTCGGAGATGCTGTCGCGGCGGTCGGGCATCGGGCCCTGGAAGACCATCGGCACGGCGGTGACGTTGATCGCGTCGCCGTAGAGGTCGAGGTGGCGGGTCAGCTTGTAACGCGCGCTCAGGTCGATGCGGCCCTGACCGGGATTGTAGCGCAGGGAGGCGGGGTTGGTGCTATAGGAGAAGAGCGCGAGCGACTTGTAGTTCCACTTGGCCCGCAGGGAGACGCGGTGGATGCTGTAGGAGACGCCCACGTTGGCGGAGCGCGGCACGAAGCCCGGCACGCTCGCGGTCGTGCGCGGCGTGGTGGAGCCATAGTCGCCCTCAGTCTGCAGGCGGGTGTAGTTGGCGAACATGCCCAGGCCGCGAAACCAGCCCGGCAGGAACGTGAACTGCTGCTGATAGGCGAACTCAATGCCCTGGATACGGGCGTTGCCGCCGTTCTTCGATGTGGTGAGCTGGAAGTTCTCGTAGAGGCCGTTGAAACCGTTGTCGGGGCCGGTGGGGACGGTGCCGCCACTGTCGCTGTAAATGAAGTCGGACAAATCCTTCCGGAAAACGCCGGCCGAGACCATGCCGACGGGTTCGAAGTAGTATTCGAGCGTGACGTCGCTGTTCTTCACGTACTGGGGCTTGAGCTCCGGGTTGGAGGCGGAGACGGTGCTGTTGGTGTAGTTGGCCGTCTCGAGCGGCATGATGTTCGTGAAGTTGGGCCGCCCAATTCCCGTCGCCCAACTGGCCCGGGCGATCAGATTGCGCGTGAAGGCGAAACGGCCGTGGATGCTGGGAAAGACCTTGGTGTAGCTCGCCTCGTTTACGCGGCGGATAGTGCCCCATTCCTCCAGCGCGGCGCCGACGGGATCGGCGAGGCGACGCGCAGCTTCGGCGGCGGTGCGGGCCGTGCGCTGGGCGGCGGTTTCAGTGCGGATGCGGGTGAGCGCCTCGGCGACCGTCTCCTTGCGCCCCGTGCCGGTCCCGGCCACCACGAGGGTGTTCAGGATGGGGCCCTGGAGCGGGCCCTCACCGCGAACATCGGTGGACTCCAGGCGCAGGCCGGAGAGCAGCGAGAAACGGCCGAACCCGATCTTGCCCTGCAGGTAGCCGGCGCTGATCTCCTCGCGCGCGTTGCGGAGGCTCTGCAGCTTCGTCCGCAGGTTGTTGTAGGTGTCGAGCTGGAACTCGCCTGGATGGGTGTCAAAACGCGCGGCCACCCTGGCGGCACTCGGCCACGGCGCGCTCGGGTAGCCGCCGGTCGTCGGGTCGCGGTGGTACTCGGTCTCGAGGAAGCGGCCGAACTGGTCGTCGTTCACGCCGGTGGCCGCGTGGCGTCCCGCCACGCCATCCGCGCCGACGTAGGCAAAGTTCGCCGGCGTGTTGTTGTAGTCACGCTCCTGGCCGCGAATCACGCCGCCGGCCTTCAGTTCCACCGGCCAGCGGGTGGCGAAGGTCTTTTTCGCGTTGGCGCGGCCGGACCAGACGTTGTCCCAGGTGAAATTGCGGCCGGTGTTGAAGCGCAGCGTGCCGTAGTTGTCGAGATTCTGCGGATCGGGGCCGCCGGTGTAACGCATCGCCGGATACTGCGTGCTCGGGCCGCGATCCAGCCGCCAGCCGGCGCCGGTGATGTTGCCGGTCAGGTTGGCGTGCTTGCCGATGTTCTCGACGCGGTTCCTTCCGGGCGAATAGGAAAAATCGTAATCGAGATCGACCGTGTCGAAGCGGTTCCGGCCGCCGGTCTGGAGGAGCACACTGGTGGCGAGCACCAGGCTGTTGTTGAGGCTGAAGCTGGTGGCGCTCGACGGTGACACCAGCGCCTCGGTGACCAGCTCGGTGTAGCCCGGGGCGACCGCGGCGGCGGCCGTCGTCCAGTCGCGCACCTTGTTGGCGAGTTCCGACCGGTAGTAGTTGGCGGACGCGCTGCCGTAGATCGTCCAGCGTTTCGACAGCTCGTAGTCGAGGCGCCCGCTGACCGAGCTGCGAAAGGTGATCTTCGGGCCGTCGTTGTAGAAGAAGCGCGTGACGTAGGCCGGGCCGGTGAGGGTCGGGTTGAAGGTGTAGCCAACCTGGTCCTGGATTTGGTAATACGCGGTGTAGTTGGCCGCGAGGGTGACGCCGAGCCGGCGCTCCGTGCCGAAGACGCGCGTCAGGCTGGCGTTGAAGTTCGGGTGCATCCGGTGCGCGGAATCGGAGCGGCTTTCGAGGTTGCCCCCGATTTGGAACTCGTAGGAGCGCGTGACCTTCGACTGGAAGGGCGTCTTCGAGCGGAGGTTGATCGCACCGCCGACCGAGGCGGCGTCCATCTCGGGGGTGAGGGCCTTGGTCACCTCGACGCTTTCGAGCATCGAGATATTGGAGGTGATCGTGAAACGAAAGGTGCGGGCGGTGCCGGCGGCGGCGTTGGCGACCGGGGCGCCATCGATCGTAACGGTGCTCATTTCGGGGGAGACGCCACGGATGCTGACCTGATCGGGATCGGCCGAGGTGTAGCTGACGGTGATGCCGGGCAAGCGCTGGAGCAAATCGGCGACGTTGCCCTCGCCCGAGCTGCCGAAGGCGTCGGCGGCGACCACGTTCTTCACGTTGTCGGCCGCACGCTGCTGCATGATGGCGAGGGCGCGGCCCTCCTTGTCGGCGGTGACGGTGAAGGCGGAGAGCACCTGGACTTCGCTGTCGAGGGTGACGTCGACGGTGGCGGTGGCGCCGGCGGCAACGGTGGCGGAGACGGAGCGGGCGACCATCCCGGTGTAGCTCACGCGCAGCTGGTGCGTGCCGGCGGGCAAACTCGCAAAGGCAAACTCGCCGTCCCGATCGGTATACGTGGAGAGCCGGAGGGCTTCGACGGCGACATGCGCGCCTTGCAGGTAGGATTTGGTTTCGTCGCTGCTGACGCGGCCGCGCACGGAGCCGGTCGCCGATTCGGCGATGGCAGTAGCGACGGCCAGAGAGAACAGGACGAGGCCGAAGAGGGCGGATGCGGGGCGAAACGTCGATCGAGGTGAGGATGCCTTCATGGTGGAGGTAACGGCCGGGGAGGTGCTATTTCGGGTTCGGGCGGCAGTGAAACGAAACGCCCGCCCCCGCGGACGCGATGGTCGGGCCTTTGAAACCCTTCAATTTGGCGGGTTGTCGGTAATTGGTGGAAACAACTCCGATTTCCTCAGCCCTAAAATTGCGCGATTAGGCCGGCCCGCTTTCCCACTCCGAGGCACGAGCGAATAGCTTTCCGGGTAGGCCCAGCGGTTGCCCGCCGAGCCCCCCACAGACCCGGACTAGCGCAATTAACGCATCCGGTTCTTCAGAGAGAGCGTTCGCTAACGTTTAGAGTGACCAGCACGATTGCAGGGCGGT
>JBIJCX010000194.1:0-15127 GCA_044344465.1 Opitutaceae bacterium | reverse complement strand
TTTCCCGGCGCAGTCCGAGAAATAGGCCGCAATACTTCCGTGCCCATGCGTAATACTTTCGCAGCTGGTTTTATCCGCGCCATCAGCGAAATCCTCGGTAAGATGAAAGCGCGTTGTCCCGTAGCCGCGCTTGAGCGCAGCGCCAGCGTGGTCCCTGCAGCCGCCTCAAAAGCCACCTTGTCGCTTCGCTCCACCGCCGCTACCCCAATTCAGGAACCCCCGCTCGCAAAGAAGATGTACGCAGCGTCTATAGACGCTCGAGTAGTCATCGTCAGCACGCAGACCCCTTTTTGCGCCTCTTGGTGGCCAACCTGCCTTGATCGGATGGTTTTTAAACCCCAAACCAGTTGCCACGAAAAGGCACAAAAAGGCGCGGCGGTGCGTGCGGAGATCTGCGTGGCGTCTATAGACGCCGTGGGCACCGGTCCGGCAGCGTAGCTCGCCGTGTGTGCGGCGGCTTGCCGACCGTCCCCGCGCTCCCGGTCGGGGAGGCGGTGGCTAGAAAGTATTGGAACAAGCTGAAAGAGCGGCTTGTGAAGGAGGGTAGTCAGTTGGTGACAAATTGTCACCGACTGAAACTGCCCGCTGCCGACGGCAAGAGCTAGCGTGTGCCGGAACGCCAACTAGGCGGCGTGCGGCTGCACTTCCGCGATAATTTGGTCGGCATCGGCCACCCTCAGATCGTAGTCCGCCTGAAGATTGAGCCAGAAGGCGGCGGAATTGCCGTAGAAGCGGGCCAGGCGAAGCGCCGTATCGGCAGTGATGGCGCGCCGGCCCTTGACGATCTCCGTCAGGCGGCTGTGCGGAATGTGCAGCGCCTTCGCGAGCGAGTATTGCGTGAGGCCATAGTCGGCAATCCAGTCTTCCTTGAGGATTTCGCCCGGATGCCATGGCGGCACGGTTGGTTTTTTTTGTTTCGTCTTCATGGTTAATGGTAGTCCTCGAAAAGAACTTCGGCGGGACCGGCTTCAGTCCAGGTAAAGGTGATGCGCCATTGCAGGTTTACGCGGATCGCGTAGCGGCCTGAGCCTTTTAACGTATGAAAATGGTTCGACGGAGGTTGGAAAAGATCTTCGATCTTCTGGGCGGCGTTGAGATAACCGAGCCGTTTGAGCGCCTGGCGTTGCCGATCGGCCGGTACCCGGCGAACCGGAACGCCTTTCCAAATCTGCTCGGTCACTTCGTCGGCGAAACTCTGAAGCATGAGCCGAAGTTGTGCGTCTCGGACATTTACGTCAAGAAGAAGCTTACGCTTCTCGTAAATATAGCCGCTCCGGCCCCGGCGAGGGTGCGAACCGACGAGATCGGTGGCACTTACCGTGTAAGCATGTTTAACTACCCACCGGAAGAGTTGGACGCGGAAATTGCCGCCGAACTAGGTCGGCCGCTGCAGCCTTATGTTAAATGAAGCTGGTCGCCGACGCCGGCCCGATCATCGCACTGGCGTAATACTATATCTGAACACCTTGTTTCTCTGCGGGCATCTTTGTTGGTTAGATTCTCAAGCCACTCCATCTTTTGGCCCACGGAACACACGGAATACACGGAAGAGAATTCAGGTTCCGGGTACTCCGTGTGTTCCGTGGGCAACCCGCTCCGGTGGTCCGTGGAGTCGCCGCATCAGCCACCTTGTCAAACCCCAGGCCGATAGGCAAAAAGATGGAGGGTAAAAGATGAAAGCAATCGCCACTCAGTTTTCATTTTCTTGCCCCACATTTTTTTGCCAAATGGCTTGGCGGTTTGGGCTGCTGGACGTGGTCATGACGTGAATCGTAAAGCAGTTGGACGGGTTGGGTGAGGGCTGAGTGTACAGCTGAGAGCTGAAAGCTGATCGCTGAAAACTTAGAGCCTAAAGCTTAGCGCTTAATGCTATAAGCTGAAAGCTCAAGGCTCCAGGCCGCGATGGGGCAAAGCTTTGGCCGCGTGCTTGACCACCTTGTCAAACCCCAGGCCGATAGGCAAAAAGATGGAGGGTAAAAGATGAAAGCGATCGCCACCCAGTTTTCATTTTCTTGCCCCACATTTTTTTGCCAAATGGCTTGGCCATTCGAAACCTCGTACCGTAGGCCAGCGCGCTCGCGCGCGCCAAAGACCCGAACGAAGCCCGGTACGGTCTGGGCGCTCGCAAGCGAGCTGACCTACAACGGGGCGGCTCGACGGGGCCATGACGTGAATCGTAAAGCAGTTGGACGGGTTCTTGAGCCGGGACGAGGCCTCTCGCACGATCTACGTCGCGACCATCACACGGGATGAGGTCGACCGCTTGGTTGCCACCTATCAGTCGGAAATCGAGCAGCTGCAGGACGAGATCGACGAATTCAACGCGACGACACGCATCACCCTCTCCGCATAACTTTCGGGCCCGGTCTGGACGGGCGTTGGCTGACAACAGGCACTGGCATCCATGATGCCGTGGAACGGCTTGAATTGCTCGTGATCTTGCGCAGCGTCGGTGTTGGGTTAAGTGGCAGGTTCGGCATGGGACGATTCCGCACTATTTACCCCCGGGCGGCGTGCTCACGTTCCCTCGAGGGGAGGTCAACGTCTGGTTTGTGCGAAATTTCGGGCGTAATTTACCCTTGGAACCGCGCCCAATCCGCCGGATCCAATGAGTTCCTAACAGGACAGATTGGCTGGTCCAAGACGATCCAACTGCAAGTCACCAGCGTGGACGGCGACGAGACAAACGAGCCGGAGTAACCTCGCTCGCGAGAGAGGCTGCTAGCTCCGCCTGGATTGCAGTCGCGTGGCGCATCAACTTCGCCGGAACATCGAGTTGTTTGGCGTGTGTGGTCCAGCGGGACACAACGGCCGCCACCTCAGCATCGATTTTGTCGAACTCCGCGAAGGTCACTCCGGCTTCGGTGGCGACATCCGCGAGCACCTGGCGACGGGGCGACGAGCCAAAGGTGTTGGGGAAAAGCCCTCGCATTTCTTGGTCCCGCGAATAGCTCGGGGTGAGGTCGTAAGCGGGCGACAAGGTCCAGCGGTTGGTTCGACTGTCGAACAGGAAGCTGTGGTTCTTCAATCAAGCGCGGCGCCAGACCTCGGTGCTGGAGTTTCAATTTCGCGGCCCTTTGCTGTTGGCTGGCCACATTTCGCCGGCTGGGACCTCGCCGCGGCAAGGAGAGGATTCTTGCCGGACTTACCGTGTTATTTGCCAAGTATTCGCCAAGACAGACTTACAGACGATGCGCACAAAAAACGTAACTCATTGGTGCCCGGGGCGGGACTCGAACCCGCACGGCCTTGCGGCCAAGGGATTTTAAGTCCCTAGTGTCTACCATTCCACCACCCGGGCCAAAAGCGTGCGCGAAGCTTTGGGGCAGAGGAAAAAAATGCGAGCTTTGGGTGCGCCGCCAGCTGACCTTGGGCTGTGGCCGCGTGAGCAAGAAAACGGGCGCAAGCCCATGCTTGCGCCCGGTGTTCCCACATACCCAAAACCAAAGAATTACGGCTTCGTCTCCCGCGGGTTTGGCTTCTCCTGGGCGGCGGGGGTGATGACGACCGGGCAGGACGCCCGCATCAACACGCCGTGCGTCGTGCTGCCAACGAGCAATTCGTAGAGCGCGGTGTGTCCGTGGGAGCCCATCACGATGTAGTCGGCCGCGAATTTCTTGGCCTGTTCAATGATATGCGGCACGGGGGCGCCATTGAGCTGGACTGATTCGGACGGAATCGACTCGCGCTGCAGTTCATCCTGCAGCCGGGAGAGATGCTTGGCGGCCGCCTTTTCCCCCGCGGCCGTGATTTCGGCGATGTTCTCCATCAGGGGTGCGTATTCGCTGGTGATGACCGGAGGCTGGATGATGGATAAAAGCACCACGCGGCCGTTGAACGAACGGGCCAGCATGGCGGCCTGGGCCACGACGGCCGGAGTGGAGCTGGAGAAATCGACAGGGGTCAGAATCGTTTTCACGACGCACTGTAGCACTCCAGATCGCCGATCGCTATGCAACGATTGCCGGGGTCTGCGCGCTTCTTGCCCCGCCTTGAATGCGGGCCAACGGATCCACTTGAGCCTTGCCGGTTGCTGGGCCGCCCACCACGTTCCGCGCGGTGAAAATCGGATTTCTCGGCGGGTGCTTCGATCCCGTCCACTTCGGCCATTTGCTCGCCGCACAGGATGCCTATGAGCAACACAATCTCGATCGGCTTGTGCTGGTTCCAGCCGCGCAGGCGCCGCTCAAACTGAATGACATGCAGTCGTCACCCGAGGCTCGGCTGGCGATGTTGCGGGCCGCCATCGAATGGGACAAGCGGTTCGAGATATCCGATGTCGAACTCCGCCGCGGCGGGGTGAGCTACACCATCGATTCGGCCCGCTTTTTTCGGACGCTGTATCCGCACGATCAGCTTTACTGGATCATCGGCGGCGACCAACTGCCGAAATTGAACCTGTGGAAGGACATTGCCGAGCTGGCCTCGCTGGTGGAGTTCATTTTTCTCGAGCGACCGGGATTCCCGGTCAAAGCGACCCCGGACGTTCCGGGGATGCGGCTGCACCGGTGTGACGGCCACCTCCTTGCCATCAGTTCGACCGAACTGCGGGACCGTACGCGGCGCGGTCTGTCACTCGACTATTTTGTGCCCCACAAGGCGATTGTTTACATCAAGGAATTTTGTCTGTATCGCGACACCCCATGAAACTGAAGAAGACGCCGGCGATTGAACTGGCAAAACTGTGTTGTGGCGTCCTCGACGCAAAGAAGGCGGGGGACCTGATGGTGCTGGATGTGTCGGCGCAATCATCGATTACGGATTACCTGGTGCTGGCCACGGCAACGTCTGAACCGCACCTGCGGGCGCTGCGCGTTGAATTGGAGAAGGCGCTCGATGCTGCCAAGACCCACATTGTCGGGATGGAGATCGCGCAGGAAACCGGCTGGATGATCATCGACGCATTCGATGTGATGGTCCACCTGTTCCTCGCCGGCCCGCGCGAACGTTATGGTCTGGAGCGGCTGTGGCGCGACGCCACGGAAGTGCCGGTTAAGAAGTTGCTCGCCCAGCCGAAACCGAAGGCCCGGGTAAAGGCGATCCGCCCGCGCAGTCCGGCCAAGGCGAAGAAGCGATAAGTGGCGTCGGCGGCTGGCAAGCGCTGAGGGCGCATCTCCCGGATTAACGGTTCGAAAATCATGGGACTGTAGCGGCGGTCTGTGACCGTCGTGGAATTGCTGCACCGATCCGTCAGACGTGGTCGGCGGTCATAGACCGCCGCCGGCGGAAATTGGCCAAACTCCAGTCGGCGGTCATAGACCGCCGCTACAGTTGGGCAACCGTCAATCTGGAGACGCGCCCGAGGCTGTAGCGCAAGTGGTTTTCTGCTTGAATAATAGGGTTAAATGCCATCAAAATGCAAATTTGCTCACAGTTGGACGAATATCATAACGAATAATTAGTAGCTAAATACCCATGAAAAATCTGAATACCGCAAAGGGTTTTACCCTCGTAGAAATCATGATCGTTGTCGTCATCATCGGCCTGCTCGCCGCGATGGCAATTCCCGCGTTCCAGAAGGTTCGCACCTCGTCGCAGGACAAGGCCGTGATGAACAACGCGCGTCAACTCGCCGCCGCCGCCGACCAGTACTTCCTGGAAAACGGTGTCGCCTCGGTCTCGCAATCGAGCCTGGTCGGTGCCACCAATTACGTGAAATCGCTCAATCTCGTCGCGGGTGAAACGTATCCGGGCGTCTTCAGCCAGGCCACGACGATCACGATTTCGAATATCGCCGGTGCGCGCACGATTACGTACGCTCCCTGATCGTATTTAAGAACTCACTTCAAGCCGCCCGCTGCCATGCGGGCGGCTTTTTTTGGGCGTGTTTGTCCGGTCAACAGGCTTTCTTTTTCCGCTGCGGTCGCCCAGTCTCGCCGCCCGATGAATCGTTCCTCCCTTGCCCCGGTACTCCGCGAACGACGAGTCTGGTGCCTGCTGCTGACGAGCGTGGTGGCGGTCGGGTTGGGTTTCTTTGCCATTCCCGATTACGCGGCGATCGTATTCGTTTCGAAAGCGGGCTTCTGGTTCGTGCTGGTCGGTTTTGCGATTTTTATGTGGGCGCTGTGGGGCACCCTCGGGAGTGAAATCCGGGCGTTTCGAGGTCGAGGCATCGATTGGGTGTCCGTCGCCATCATCGGACTCGGAACCAGCGTTCTGCTCGCCCACGAAACCTACGGGTTCAAGATCGTGATGGACGAGATCATGCTGCTGGGCACGTCGATGAGCATGCACCTCGACAAGACCGTGCTGACCCCCCTCCGCGGCAGTGACATCCAGGGAGCCTTTGTGATTCTTGACGGGCTGATGGACAAGCGGCCGCTGTTTTTCCCCTTTCTCGTTTCGTTGCTGCATGATCTCACGGGTTACCGTCCGGCGAATGCCTTTATCCTGAACGGCGGTCTGACAGTTGTCTTTCTCGCCCTGGTCAATCTCACGGGCCGGCTCCTGGCCGGGCGCATGGCGGGATGGCTGGCGGTCGCGCTTTTTGCCGGGCTGCCATTGTTGGCACACAATGCCACGGGGGGAGGGTTTGAACTGCTGAACCTGGTGATGATCCTCGCGACGATGTTGCTGGGAGCCCGTTTCGTGGCCAAGCGCGATTCGGCCGCGCTCACCGCGTTTTGTTTTTCCGCGCTGCTCCTAGCACAGGTCCGGTATGAATCGGTCATCTACATCCTGCCGGTGGCGCTGATCGTGTTGTACGTCTGGAAATGCGAAGGTCGCCCGATCCTGACCTGGCCGGTCGTCATCGCGCCGTTGTTGATGGTGCATTATCCTCTCCAGCACCGAATCTTTGATCTGCGGGCATCCGCCTGGGAAATGGCTAGCCGTCCCGGGTACAGCACCCCGTTTTCGCCGACCTATATCACGGAAAATCTGTCGCACACCCTGAATTTCTTCTTCGCCCGGCCGTCTGAGCAACCCAACTCGCTGGTCCTCTCCGTGCTGGGCTGCGTCGCCATTCCGTTTTTCGCGCTGCTGGTGATGAAGCGGATCCGCCGGTTGGAAGAAGAGCGGCCAGCGGTGGTGGCCACGACGCTTTTTGCGCTGGGTTTTGCGGCGCAGTTTGCGCTCATGATGTGCTATTTTTGGGGGAAGTTTGACGACCCGGTCATCCGCCGCCTCAGCCTGCCCACCCATCTTGGCATGGTGATCGCGATCGTCGCGGTGCTGCCGCAGATCACGCAGGTTTTCGCCCGCCGCCTCGTGTTTGCGGTCGCGGTGCTTGGCCTGGTGGCCAGTGGCGTCCCCTCGATGGCGTCGCACGCGTACAGCCAGGAGTATATTCCGGGGCGCGAGACGGCTTGGCGGCGCGAGTTTATGGCGGCGCAGCCGCGCCGGGACTACCTGGTCATCGACAATGATTCCATCCTGTGGATTGTGCACCAGGTCTCCTCCACGCCGATGCTGCAGGCGATGAAGTATCGCGATCGAATCATCTGGAACATGCGGAACCGGACCTACTCCGACATTTTTGTTTTTCAGCGCTACATCATCGATGCGGAAACCGGCCGGATGACGTTGCGCGAGGGCGATGATCTCGGTCCCCAGTTCGTGCTGGAGACCGTGCGGGAGGAGCGGCTGCAAACCCTGACGCTTTCGCGGCTCAGCCGGTTGAAAGAGGTCAGGGAGGGGGCGGTGTCGCTCACGGCACCGGATCCCACGGAGCATGTGGTGCCGAAAAAGCGCGCCGAGATCGAAAAAATCCGCCGCGAGTATCTGGAAAACTTCGTGAAAATGCTCCCGTAGCCGTGGCCCCGGTGCTTTCTTCCCGCCTTGGTGTCATGACCTGCGCCGACCCGCAGATATGATGCGCGCATTTTTCAAACTGCTGCGCGATGCGCCGGAACCGCACCGGGTCGGCTTTCTGGTGGCGTGCGCGGTGGTCGCCGTGCTGCTGGGTTTTGTCGTGGTGTCCCCGGCGACGGGAAAGACGCTGATCACGGCGTGGGGCTATTATTACATGCTGGGATTGTTTTCGCTGGGTGGGTTTTACGCCTGGCGGGTCGCGGCGGCGAACCGGGAGCGATGGCGTGCGGTGCTGCGCCGGCCGGGGTTGGTCGGCCTGGTCATGGCGGGGGCCACGGTCTTCGTGCTCTGGAGCGATCCGTTCAAGCACAAGATTCTGTTCGACGAATACGTGTTGCAGGCGACCGCGCTGCACATGCACGCCACCAAGGAGATCGGCACCGTGATGCGGGCCTACGAAATCGCCGGCTCCTGGGTGCCGATTGACACGTTCCTGGACAAGCGCCCGTATTTTTTCACGTTTCTCGTTTCGCTGGTTCACGATTTCACGGGCTACCGGATGGCGAACATCTTCTTCGTGAATGCCGCGCTGGCGCCCTGTTTGTTCGCGCTGGTGTACTGGCTCGGCCGCACCCTGGCCGGCCGGGGTCCGGCGCTGCTGGCCGTCGGCCTGCTCGCGACCATGCCACTGTTGGGCCAGCAGGCCAGCGGTGCGGGCATGGAGCTGCACAATCTTGTCATGCTCGCACTCGTCATGGCGCTGGCCGTGCTCTACCTGCGCGCCCCCGATGCCGACCGGCTGTCGTTGCTGGTGGTCAGTTCGCTGCTGCTGGCACAGAGCCGCTATGAGTCGGTCCTTTTTGTGGTGCCGACGGCGTTTGTGATCCTCGCCGGCTGGTGGCGGGCGGGGCGGGTGATTTTGACGTGGCCGGCGGTGCTCGCTCCGCTGCTCCTCGTACCGTACGCGTGGCACAACCGGTTTCTTTCCGCCTCACCGCTGCTCTGGCAGCTGGCGGAGGGCCAGACCTCGCGCTTCAGCCTCGACTATCTTCCGGGCAACCTGACGGGCGCGTGGTTGTTCTTCTTCAACCATGGGCCGGGGATCGCGAACTCCTGGTACCTTTCCGTGCTGGGTGCCGGAGGGCTCGTCTGGTCGCTCGTGCAAGTCTGGCGCTGGGCGCGTGGATCGCCGCCTCGGACGACGGCGGCATCGACGCTCGTGCTGGTGGCGTTCGGCCTCGGCATTGCCGGCAATCTGGGCATGTTGATGTTCTATTATTGGAGCCGCCTCGACGACGTGATGGCGTCGCGTTTCGCCTTGCCGATGTGCCTGTGGCTGGCGCTGCTGGCCGCGATGTTCCTGCACTGGCTCGACGGGCGCCGGATGCCGGCCACCCGCTGGGCGACGCTCGGGCTCGGCATTTGGATCCTGGGGTGGGGCGTACCGGCGATCGCGCGGCGCCTTTATACCAACCAGAATCTCGTGATGCAGGAGGTCGAGTGGGAGCACGACGAGTTGTCGCGCCGCCGCGGACCGCTGCTGTTCATCACCAACAAGTCCACCTTTCCCTTCGTGCTCTGGCGTGTGCCGACCATCATCAATGGCGTGGGTCGGCAGCGCGCGGAGCAGATCAAGTATCACCTGCGCGAAGGCACGTTCCAGGAGGTGGTCATTGCCCAGGCGCTGCGACCGACCTCGATCAATGGGGAGATGGGCGTGGATCCGGAGGACCTGATGCCCCCGGGCTATCGCCTCGAACCGTTCGCGGAAAAACGCTTTGGCGGGAGACTGGCGCGGCTCAGCCGGCTCGTCGCGATCGACTTACCGGATCCGGCCGACCGCCCGGCGCAATGATCGCCGAACGCGACAACGGCGGCCGCCTCTCGCCCCGTGTGCTGTGGTGGCTGCTCGCCGGGCTCACGATCGGATGGTTTGGAGCCTTCGCGCTGTTCCCGGACATGTTCTTCCGCCTCGGGGTCAACCACTTCGAGGTGTGGTTTTTGGATACGTTTGCGATTCTGGCCTCGAACGATGCCGTTACCCTCGGGCTCGACCCCTCGGCGTCCAACCCGCTCGATTACCTGCGCCGGCCCCATGTGTATTCGCATTGGTGGCTGCATTTGCGTGACCTCGGCCTGACGCGGGCCGACAACCTCTGGGTCGGGCTGGTGTTCGTGCTCGGCTTCCTGGCGGCGGCGCTGGCGTGGCTGCGGCCGCGCGAGCCCGGCGCGCTGCTCTGGTATGCGGCGGTGTTCTTTTCCTCGCCGGTGCTGCTCGCCCTCGACCGGGCCAACAACGATCTCGTGGTGTTCATCCTGCTCGCGGTGGTGGTGCCCTGCCTGACCAGCCCGCACCGGCCGGTCCGGTTCCTGGCGGCGGTGCCAATCGCCATCGCCGCCGGGCTGAAATTTTACCCGGCGATAGCGGGCTTGGTGCTGCTGGCCGCGCCCGATGCACGCGAGTTGCGCGGGCGGTTGCTGCTCGCGGTTGGGCTGCTCGCGGTCGTCGCGATCAGCATCGCACCCGATCTCGCGCGGGCCAGCGTCCTGGTGCCCAAGGCGGAAGGCCTGATGACGTTTGGTGCGATCAACCTGCTCGAGGCCGTCGGGCTTGGCGGCTGGCGGGCCGCGGTCGCCGCGCTGGGGTTTGTCGTGGTCGCGGTGGGTGGTTTCTGGCGGTCCGGGTTTTTCGATGCGTGGCGGATCGCGCCGGCCGATCGACCGGCCTGGCTCGGTTTTGTGCTCGGGGCGGCGTTGCTCACCGGTTGTTTCTTTGCCGGCACAAACTACGCGTATCGTTGGATTTTCGCGGTGTGGATGGCGCCGTTGCTCTGGTCGCTGCCGCGCGACCGGGCGGCGCCGAGCGGAGTGCGCCGGCTGGCTGGACTGACGGCCGGACTGTTGGTCTTTGCCCTCTGGTCGGATGCGGTGGCGAGCGCGGTGCTCGCGCACTTTACGGGTCAGATTCCGACGTCGGAGGTGGTGCGTTGGGCAAATGGTTTTTTTCTGCTCGAGCAACCGGTCATTTGGGCGTTTTTCGCGTGCCTGCTCGGTTTTCTGGCCCACTTCAGCCGCGAAGGTGTGCGCACGCTGTGGGCGCGTTCATGACGCGAACCGGGCCCGCCCCCGGCGGGGCTAGCGGTCGGGGGCAAATCAGCTCTTGAGCGTTCGGTCTGACAATTTCGTTCGTCGTCCCGCCTTCAGACGAGGCACACGTTTATTCCGGGGCCTTCCGCCCAAGGTTGGGACGACAATCTCGGCGCCGCGCCGAACTCTGCGCTTTTGCTTTTTTGGGTGCCAACGCTTTCGTCACCGCATGATTCGCGCCCTCATCTTTGATTTCGACGGCCTGATCCTCGACACCGAGACGCCGTTGATCGACTCGTTTGCCGACGTTCACGCCAGCCATGGCGTCCCGTTCGATCGGTCCGCCTTGATCTACAGCGTGGGCCGCGCCGACTATGCGTTCGACCCGTGGCATGGCTTCAGCCCCCATGCCGACCGGGTGGCCCTGGAAGTCGAACGCCGCGCCCGCAAGGACGCGCTGCTGCTGCAACAACCGATCCTGCCGGGCGTGGTCGCGCTGCTCGCGGCGGCTGGCGAACGCGGGATCCGCGTTGGGCTGGCCTCGAACTCCGAGCACACGTGGGTCGACCCGCACCTCGCCCGGCTCGGACTGCTGGAGCGTTTCGAGTTTCTCGCCTGCCGCGGCGACGCGCCCTCGCCCAAGCCCGAGCCTGACCTGTACAAGCTCGTGCTCAACCGGTTTGGTCTGCGCGGGCACGAGGGGATCGCGTTCGAGGATTCGCATGCCGGCACGCTGGCCGCGAAGCGCGCCAACCTCTGGACCGTCGCCGTGCCCAATCCGTCGACCGCCCACCACGATCTCAGTCAAGCCGATCTGAAGCTGGCCTCGCTCGCGGACCTGACCCTCGACCAACTCGTGCAGCGGTTCGGCCAGTAGCGCGGAGGGGCGGTCCGCGTTCCCGGATCTCCCACTGACCTCCCGCGGCCCGCGCCCAACAAAGCCAGAAACTTCACCTCGTCCCACGCGGATCAGCGCGGATAATTGCCCTGACAAAACTCTGGGAACAATTTCTCACGCGGAGATGCGGAGGCGCGGAGCGCAATGCCGATTCCCTTGGTCTTGCCCTCACTCCTGGTGGGCATCTTGACAGCATTAAGTGTCAGCATCATGATGCTTGGATGAGAACCACCGTCACGCTGGACCCCGACGTCGAGCAACTGCTCCGCCACGCCACCCACGGTTCGCAGCAAAACTTCAAACAGGCGCTCAATGACGGGCTCCGCCGCGGTCTCGCCCATCTCGCCCCGGCCGTCGTCGCCAAGCCCTTTGTCGTCAAGGCCCGTCCGATGGGCCTGCGTGCGGGATTGGATCCCGCGCGGCTGCACGACCTGGCCGATGAACTCGAAGCCGAGGCGTTTGGCGTCACGACCCGCAAGCTCCGCAAAGCGTTGAAAAAATGATTGTGCCCGACGCCAACCTCCTGCTCTACGCCTACGACTCGGCGAGCCCCTTTCACGCCGCCGCCTCCCGCTGGTGGGCCGCCCTGCTGTCCGGCGTCGAACCGGTCGGCCTGTGTCCAGTCGTGGTTTTTGCGTTTCTGCGGCTGGCCACCCATGGAAAGGTCTTTGAACGCCCGATGAGCATGGGGGAGGCCAGCGAGCGCGTCGCCTCCTGGCTGGCCCGGCCCAATGTCCGTCTGCTGGTGGCCGGCCCCGGTCACGTCGAATCGTTCTGCCGCCTCTTGATCAAGGCCGGCACTGCCGGCAATCTCGTGACCGACGCCCAAATCGCCGCCCTGGCGATCGAGTATGGCGCCACCGTGCATTCGGCGGATACCGATTTCGCCCGGCTCGCGGGGGTCAGATGGAAGAATCCGCTGCTGGCGTGAATTGCAGCAGGTTCCGGATACTTTGCCGCGGATTGCACGGGTGGACGCGGACAAAAAGCCCTGACCGAAAGCGAGCTCGAACCCGCTCGCAATGACCCCGAAAGGTTTCAAACGCGGAGGTCGCGGAGAGTCGTTACGTGCTCCGCGTGCTCCGCGAGCTCCGCGCGCTCCGCGTTTCAAGGTTCAGTGTATTCCGTGTGTTCCGTGGGCAATGATCTTTCCGTTTTCTCCGATACCTTTTGTGGAATGGACTGGCCAGTTCGGCTGCGATTTCGCCGCGTGCCTGCAGAATATTCCCTGGCTCAATCGACCAGGATCAACACGACCGATTGCTGCGCCTTGGCGACCATGTCCTCGAATCGCGGATTCGTCGCCGCTTGGTTTGGCTCCGGCGCGCCGGCATCGAGATACGGCTCCAGCAAGAAGTGCGTCTGGCGCGGCCCGTGACGGTGCAAGAGCTGAAAGCACAGTGGCTGGGGATGATGCGACGGGCACGGACCCTCGTCGAATCGCTGCCGGAAGAGGAAGTGGGCTGCCTCTATCTCGACGCGGCCGGGCGGGTCGTCACACCCGATCCGGGAGCGGCAAGCATTGCCGGACCTCGTCGATAGCCGCGAGCATTTCGGTGCTGCTTTCCGATGTGGGATCGAATGCGGGCACAGGGACGTGCCCGACCACCTCGGAGGCACATGCTCGGTGTACAGATGTACAGATCAGTGCCGCTCTTTTGACGTGCGTGCCCGGACCTCGCGGCTAAACTTGCCCGGTCCAGCCAACGCGGCCCGGTCCGAAAAATTCTCCGCCCATGAAACCAAGACTGACGCTTCTTCTTCCCGCCCTCTGCGCCGTCCTCGCGTTCGCCAGCCCTACCGGTGCGCGCGCGGCGGCCGCGGGCACGCCGAACGTGCTCTTCATCGCGGTCGACGATCTCCGCGACTGGGTTGGCTATTTCGGCCACAACCCGCAGACCAAGACACCGAACTATGACCGGCTCGCCAAGATGGGCACCTCGTTCACGCGTGCGTACTGCGCCTCGCCGGTCTGCAATCCGTCGCGCGCGGCTCTCATGTCCGGCCTGCGCCCGTCGACGAGCGCCGTCTATGAGAACAACGTCGACTTCCGTCCGCTGATCCCGCCCGAGAAGACGTTGACCACCGCGTTTCGTAACGCCGGCTACTTCGTGCATGGCGCGGGGAAAATCTACCACGAGTCCTATCGCCGCCGGAGCGAATGGGACGACTACCTCGAAAAAGAGGGCGCCTACCCGCGGGTGCCCGCCGGCCAGAGCGACGGCGTCGGTGGCATCAAGTTCGCCCCGCTCGACTGCCGGGATCAGGACATCCCCGACTGGTCGATCGCCGATTACGGGATCGCGTCGCTCGGCCGGAAGCACGACAAGCCGTTTTTCCTGGCCGTCGGTTTCCACAAGCCGCACATGCCGTGGAACGTCCCGCGCAAGTATTTCGACTTGTTCCCGCTCGAGAGCATCAAGCTGCCACCGTATCTCGAGAACGATCTCGACGACATTCCGCCGGCCGGGGTCCGCATGGCGCACCCCGAAACCGACCACCAGCCGATGCTCAAATCCGGCCGCTGGAAGGAGGCCATCCAGGCCTATCTCGCCACGATCGCCTACTGCGACATGAACCTCGGCCGCCTGCTCGATGCGCTGGATAAATCCGCCTACAAGAACAACACCATCATCTGCCTCTGGGGCGACCACGGCTGGCACCTCGGCGAGAAACACCACTGGCGAAAATTCGCGCTTTGGGAAGAGGCCACCCGCTCGCCGCTCATTTGGGTCGCTCCCGGTCTCACCAAGCCCGGCACGATCTGCGATCGCACCGTCGACTTCATGAGCATCTTCCCAACCCTCACCGACCTTTGCGGCATCCCGACGCCGGCGCACAACGAGGGGGTCAGCATCAAGGCGCTGCTCGCCAACCCGAACGCGGCCTGGACTCTTCCGGCCGTCACGACCTATCGCTTCAAGAACCACACCGCGCGTGTCGCTGACTGGCGCTACATCCGCTACGCCAACGGCGACGAGGAGCTCTACGACGAACGCAAGGATCCCAACGAGTGGACCAATCTCGCGACCAAGCCCGGGTTCGCGGCGAAGAAAATCGAGCTGGCGAATTTTCTGCCGAAGACAGACGCGCCCGACACCATCGCGCCCGGCAGCAAGAAGAACAAGGGCGCGGAGGATTTCGGCGACGGCAAGGCGGAGAAACGCGCCGCGCGCAAGGCGAAGAAACAGTAGGGCAGGTCTGCGACCTGCCCCCGAGCGTACCCACGGGTTTTCGTGCGCCCCGATGGGCGGGTCACAGACCCGCCCTACGCGCCCAGCTCGGCCCAGCGCGCATACGCCGCGGCCAGCTGCGCCTCGATCTCGTGCAGGCGCGCGGTCGCCCGCGTGACCTCGACGGCGGGTTTCCTGAAAAACTGCGGATCGCCGA
>JBIJCX010000531.1:0-4506 GCA_044344465.1 Opitutaceae bacterium | reverse complement strand
AGAGCATATTCCACGTTGCCCAAGAACCGGCGTTTCATCGTTCCCGGAGCCGGTGTCCCGATCAGCAACCCGAAGTCGATCTGCCCCATCGTGACTTTTTCGCCGATCCCGGCGGTGCTTTCGTGATGAAGCGTCCATTTTACGGCCGGCAGCGCGTCGGAGATGGCCTTGAGTTTCGGCAATACCAGCCAATGCAGGACGCTGTTCGACGCCGCGATCGAATAGCCGACCGGGGCACCACGAACGCCGGCCCGTAATTCATCGAGGCCGTTCTCCAGCTCCGTCACCAGCCGGGCGAGTTGCTCCCCGGCCGGAGTGAACGCGAGTCCCTTGCCTGACCGGCGGGTCAACTCGGTTTCGAAATGTGACGCCAGCTCGCTGATCTGCCGGGAAATCAACGCCTGCCGCGACGGATCACCGCCGGTGACTCCGACGATTCCGCCCTTTCGGACGACCGCGGCGAAGTTCAGCAGGCGGTCCAACGAGCAGTTTTTCAGCGAGACGGTGTTTTTACTCATAACCTTACAGTTATGCTAAATACTATCCTACGGATCGCAATCTCGAACGCAGTGGAGAGGCTAAAGGCGAAGTGAGAACAAAAAAGACCAACGAAAAGAACCACGAAAGTCCCGGTTACGACCTGATCGGCGATGTCCACGGCGATGCCGACCGGCTCACCCGCCTGCTCGGAATCCTTGGCTACCAGCACGCTGGGGGCGCAAACAGCCACCCGGATGGCCGGCGGGCGGTCTTCGTGGGCGACCTGGTTGACCGAGGGCCGAAGATTGCGGAGACGCTGCGGATTGTGCGGGCGATGGTCGAGGCCGGGGCCGCCCTGATGGTTCTCGGCAATCACGAGTTCAACCTCCTCGCTCTCCTGACGACGGACGGCAACGGGGGCTTCCTCCGGCCGCACACCCCGCGGAATCTCAAGAACTGTGCTGCCACCCTCACGGACTTTGCCGGCCGGGATGCCGAACTGCGGGATTACCTCAACTGGTTCCGCACCCTCCCCCTCTACCTTGACCTCGGGGACTGCCGGGTCGTCCACGCCGAGTGGAACGACGCACTGGTTGCCGGCGTAAACGGGCGGGCCTACCTCGACGACGAGTTTCTCGGGCTCGCCACCACCCAGGGCACCCGGGAACACCGGACAATCGAGGTGCTCCTGAAAGGCGCGGAAATTCCGCTGCCGGACGGCGCCACCTACGCGGACTTCGACGGCACCGAACGAAACGAAGTGCGGGTCTGCTGGCCTCTCCCCGGCGCGGGCCGGTCTTTCCGAGCCGTGGCCTTCGGGTCGAGTGGCAACATCCCAGACGTGCCGGTGCCGGCTGAAATCGCCAACGGCATCACCGGCTACGCGCCGGATGCACCGCCGGTGTTCTTCGGCCACTACGCGCTCAGCGCCCTGCCCCACGGCCTCATCACCCCAAACACCGCCTGCCTCGACGCCGGCTGCGGCAAGGGCGGCCGGCTCGTCGCCTACCGGTGGAACGGGGAACGGACGCTCTCGGCGCACAACTTTGTCTCAGCCTGAACGGAGGAAATATCATGAAAAAGATCGGATACAGGCGAACAAGGAAAAGGCATTGCGCCTCGAACAGGAGGTTCTCGCGGTTTTGGAGGAAGTCCAGACACGGCGCTTCGCCGTCGAGGCCGCGCAACGCGAACATCAGGTGAAGCTCGGAACCCTCGACGACGACCTCAACCGGCGACGGACGGAAACGGCCAACATGGAGAGCACCACGCTGGCCTTGGTGAAAAACCTGCCCGCGGTCGTGAGCGGCATGAAGGTCAACGAACTGAACCTGGGTGACGACGCCCTGCGCCGACTGGTGAACGGGGTTTCCGGCCTCTTCAATCAAAAGCCCGCAAGACTGCAGCATTGACGGATAACCCGGTCATTACTGCCAAAATGCGGCGCACACCTGAAACCGCTTGCGCTCAATCCCGCGCTCCTTTGCGGTGAACGGGCGAATGCGAAAACCGGGCTGCGTCATGACTGCCACCATGCCACTGCCGCGGCCGTAAACACCAGCATGCCGTCAATTCTGGCATGCTGGAAGCCTCTAGATGTGGTTTACCTCTGAAAGAAATGGTGCTCGGGAAGGGACTCGAACCCTTACGCCTTACGGCACACGCCCCTCAAACGTGTGTGTCTACCAATTCCACCACCCGAGCAGTCCTGCAGAGAGAAACGCGGACTAAGAGACATCGTCCAAAGCTTGTCCAGCCCTGAAATCAACCGGCGCCCAAATCGCATCACCAAGCGAAAACCAGGCGCAGACGCGCGGCTTTCTGCCCCGGTGCAAAGCCCTCAGGAGCGCTGGCGATCAACGAGAGCGCGGGCGAGGTCGGCGGCGAAAAACGGTCCGCGATAAATCATCCCGGTGTAAATCTGCAACAGCGTGGCGCCGGCATCGAGTTTCTCCGCCCCGCTCACCTCGTCCGAAATCCCCCCGACGCCGATGATCGGCAGGCGGCCCCGGGTCACGCGGGAAATATAGTTGATGATCTCCGTGGAACGAAACCGGAGCGGCGCCCCGCTGAGTCCGCCCGCTTCCGACACCGTCGCGAAAAATCCCGGACGCGCGAGCGTGGTGTTCGTCGCAATGATCCCATCGAGCCCGAATTCCGCGATGACACCGAGCACCACATCGATCTGCGGCCAGGTGAGATCTGGCGCGATCTTCAACAGGATCGGCACCCGGCGCTTGCCGGGCTGCGCCTCCCGCGCCCGATTTGCCGCCGTGACGGCACCCAGCAATTCGCGCAACCGGGACTCGTCCTGCAACTGGCGGAGGTTCGGGGTGTTGGGGCTCGAGACATTGAGCACCACATAGTCGGCGTGGTCCGCGAGCCGGGCAAAGCTCGCGAGGTAATCCGCCGCCGCCCGCTCGATCTCCGCCACCTTTGACTTGCCGAGATTGATCCCGAGGGGAATCCGTCGCGCCCCGGGCCCGGGCTGTCGGGCAAGCCGACGGGCGACCGCTTCGGCCCCGTCGTTGTTAAACCCCATCCGGTTGATCACCGCCTCCTGCGGCGGATAGCGAAAGACCCGCGGCGTTGGATTGCCGGGCTGGGCCAAGGCCGTGATGGTGCCGATCTCGACGTGGCCGAACCCCATCGCCGCCGCCGCAGGCCAGGCCTGAGCATTTTTGTCGAAACCGGCGGCCAGGCCGATGCAGTTCGGAAAGGTGAGGCCGAACGCCTCCACCGGTCGCGGGTTCCGCAACCCCCACCGGCACCAGGCCTCGAGCAGGCGGCACAGCGGAGGCAGCGCCCCCAGCAGCGCCATCCCCTCAACCCCCAGTTCGTGCGCCCGCTCCGAGTCCAACCGGAACATCGCGGGCCGAACGATTCGTTCGTAATATCTCCCCATGGCCCCCGACCGTGAAATCTCCCGCTGCAATTAGCAAGGATTGGGCGTCACCGTATCGTCACGCACCCAGCAATTTCCGCACCGCGGAGCCGGCCGGGGCGGCTTCTTCACGCGCGCTGCTTTTGTGCTTGTTTTTTCATCCCCCCCTCGCACGCTGCGAAAAAATTCACTCCTGATACATGGCCAAAGCTATTTCCATTCTCGACTGGTGTATTGTACGACTTGGTGACGACCACAACTGGTGGGTCGCCGAGACCAGCGATCCCGTGCGGTGGGACGTGGACGGTCTCAGCATCGTCGATCCGCGCCAGCTGGCGCACCTCATCGAGTTGGTGGATCCCCTGCGGGATTATGGTTTCGACCAGGATCTTTTTGAGGCCGCGTTCATCCCCTTTCGCATCGACAAGGATCTCGGCAACGGGAAGGTCCGCCTCAAGCGGATGAAGGAATCCTTGTTCGAGTCCGACGAAAAGCTCTTCGCCCTCGCCGACACCATCGACGAGGAAAACGGCCCCTATGCCGATCTGCTCGATCATCTCACCCGCTGCCGGGTGAAGATGCTGAACGACCTTTTCAAGTTCGAGGCCAAGCTCGGCGTCGACGAAGTCGAGGACGAGATTCGCGAGGATCAGAACAGCAGCTTTATCCAGGGCAAAGCCGTTCATACGTTTGAGGAGCTGACCGCCATCCTCGATTACATGCCGGCGGGTTATGACACGGACGAGGAAGCTCCGGCCAAGGGCATCGAGGATGAGGAGGACGACGACCTGCCGGAACTCGATGAAGCCGAGGAAGAGAAGCTCAAGAACGACGAATCGTTGAAGTGGGATGAAGAAGACGGCGTCGAGAAGCCCGAGGAGGACGGCAAGGAGGCCAAGAACGGCAAGGAAACCAAGGTCGGCACGAAGAAGAAGGCCGCCGCCACCGACGATACCTTCGACGAGGAGGACGAGGACGACGACGAAGACGACGAGGAGGACGAGGACGACGACGAAGAAAAGAAACCGCGGCGCAAGACCAAGGGCAAACGCTGAGCGGCCGGCGAAACTCCCGGTTCCCTTTCCGCAATCAGCTCATCGGCAGTGCCCGTGATCGACTGTCGTCTCCGCCGGTCGTAACTT
>JBIJCX010000024.1:0-47497 GCA_044344465.1 Opitutaceae bacterium | reverse complement strand
AGGGGCAATTGCGCTTGCGGCATACCGGGCGCGATATGCGCACCCAGCGCCGTCGGCCAGTCAAAACGGCCCGACCCAATTCCTCGAGCCCCGTCGCACACGGGCTCGGATCAGGAGGTCTGAGCCTGCCGTCCCCGCGGCGCCCGTCGCACTCCCGGCGCCCGCCGCGCCCGTCGATCCCGTCGCGCCCGTCGATCCCGTGGAGCCTGGAATCGAGTAGAAACGTTTCTGCCACGTATCGTCCAAGCCGACTCCGCTTTACCCCAGGTGGAGCTGCCCGCGGTTCGAGTGGACCGACCCGAACGAACCCCAAGGGGAGTCGTGGATCAAACGGACGATCGGCGGATCGACCTCAGCGAATGGGTGCAGCGGAGTGCTCGGTGCCCCGCGCCGCGCGGTCGGCAGCGATGGAAACGGACCGGGGCGAACCCTGCGGCTTGCGCGCAACGGCAAATACCGACGACCCCCACGCCCAGTTCGCCCCCGCCCGCAGCCACGCGTGCTCGACCGCCATCATGGCCCGAAACATCGCATCGATCGCCGCCGGATAATCCTTCACATCGCTGGTGTCGCTCGCGGTGTGGAAAAGCTTGCGCTTCGCCCACACCAGCGGAAACGGCAGCGCGTTCAAGTGGGTGACCCGCCCCAACAAAAAACCCGCTTCATGCAGGAGCGCCCTGATCTCCGCCCGGGTGTAGCGGTGCTTGGTCTGCACCGTCTCGTCGTGATACGACCACAGCCACTGGTAGGCGGGCGCGCTCACGATCAACAAGCCGCCTGGCCGCAGCACGCGGAAGAACTCCGCCATCGCCGAGGTGGGATTCTCCACCTGGCAAATCACATCAACCGATACCACGGCATCGAAACTCGCATCCGCAAACGGCAGCGCGGTCACCGATGCCTCGCGAATATCCACGCCCGCGCCGCAGCGTCTGCGCGCCAGCTCGCACGCCAGCGGCATGAAATCGATTCCTTGCCATCGGGCGGCCGGCCAGGAATTTCGCGCCCGCAAAAGGAGACCGCCCGTGCCACAGCCGGCATCGAGCACATCCGGGTTGATGCGCAAACCGCCTCCCGCCAATTCCCGCGCCACGTGCGCATGCAGCGAACGGAAGTACCACATCCGGTCTTCGACCTCGGCCAGCTTGAGATATTCGTCGGCATCCATGCGTTGTGCAGCCGCTTACACCGCCAGCTTGCCGACCGGATTTCAACTGCGATTCTCGCCGCGCGACGCCGAGCTACTCGAGCATCTTGATCGGAGAAGTCACCTTGATCGACGAATCCTGCAACCCAAAGGCGCGCAACTGGTACTGCCCCGTCCCCACCCGCACCGCCGGCTCCCGTGATCGCAACGTCAGGATGGTGACCCCGGGTGCGAGCTGGTGCTGCGGCAGGTTGATCGCCGTTGGCTCCGCGGCGACGCGCACGGTGCGCAAAACCCGCCCCGCCTGCACGAGTGAAACCTCCCGCTCGTTGACTCCGATCAGGGACAGGCGCAAGTCCACGGCGATCGGGTGGTCGTACGGATTGAAATACGACATGACGGCGTCGCGATTCGCCCAGCGCACGCCGTTGTTTCCCCGCGGATGCCAGCCCTGCCCAAACGTCAGCGCCCGGCCCAGTGGCCGCACCCGATCGGATCGCGGGTTGAGCAACACGACGACCTGCTGGCCGCGCAGGCTCTCAATCCGCCGATCGTAGCCCAAGGCGGTCAGCTCCTTTAACAGGCGCTCGGCGCGATCTTCGTAACCTTTGCGATTAAGATAAATTGCCGCGAAGCCGTAGGCCTCGAGCCTTCTTACCAAGGTCGCCCCCGACGCGTTCTCCAGATCACGCTGCCAGCGGCTCCGGGCCCGGAATTTCGCCGCGCCATAACTAAAACGCAGCGTGGTCGTGGTCAGAAAGGGCCGGAAGAGCTCGTAATCGGCCAGGCGGTACGGCGGCACCACCTCCGGAAAACCTTGCACCGGGAGCTGAAACACCATCGCGCCCGCCGGCAGTACCGCCTCCATGTCGTGGCCCAGTTTCAGATCCGAACGCACCATCGACGCGATTTCCGCCCGCTCATCCTTCGTCAATCCCTTCGGCACTTGATCGAACAAGCCAAACGCCGCCACCACCAGGGCGACGGCGAGACGCCGCCATGCCGGCCAACCCGCCGTGAGGCGCGTGACCCGGACCATCAGAAACAACAGCACGAGCGCCGAGATGAAGATCGCGACCCGGTTCGTCGCCCGAAAGATTTGGATACCCGCCAACAAGGCAACCACGTTGGTCAGTCCACCCACCGTCGCATAGGTCACGAGCCAACCGAGCGTGAGCGCCTGCCCGGGCAGCGGACGTCGGGTCAGGATTCGCCGGATCATCAAGGCCATGAGCCACAGCAAACCGATCACGCCGACGACACCGAGATAAGGCAGAAAGACTTCGCCCCGCCACACGGACCAGCGGACATAACGATGTCCGATCGACGCCAGCGCGTCCCACTGGTGAAACGTCGGGGGAATCAACATCTCCATCGGCTTCAGCGCATACATCTCCGTGCCACCATAGTTGCGCGCCACCAACGGCATGGCGTCCGGTTCACTAACGAAAAGCCACACTTCGATGTGACTCAGAAAGAACGTGAAGCCCGCGAGTGCAATGGCCGCGCTGCCAATCGCGAGATTGACGCGCCGGCGCTGGTCAAACCACTGCGCAATCAGCGCCCACGCCATCAGTTGTCCCCAGAAAAACAGATTGTAGGGATTGCTCACCCCCAGCGCCACGGCGGTTCCGAGGCACACCACGGCGCCCGCACTCCGCCACTCGAGCCGCCGGCTTTTCGCGACGAGCCACACCGCGAGAAGCCCGATCGGAACCGTCCAGGAAAACGCGATTGAGAAATGCCCCAGCCCGCGGTGAAACGAGTGATACGTGAACGCAAAAAGCAGTGCGCCCGTCCACGCCCACTCCCAGCGGCATCGCAGCCAGCGGGCGACGAAATAAAACGCCAGGGCCGCGCTCACGGACGCCAGCAGCAGCAGCACGTTCGCCGCGGCAAACAATCCGATCCACCGCGCCAGCCCCGCCACGAGCAGCAGCAGGGGCTTGTCCGGCGTCGGAAACGCGTTCCAGTGCGCCCCAAAGGGAGCGCCGAGCCGCTCGATCACCTTCGGGCTCAGCGGCCACATGTCGCCATCGACTGCCGCCTGCATCTGCGCCAATATCTCCGGCGCATCGCCCATGTAATCCGTGGGCAGCTGCCAGTTCTCCAGCGTCCACCGGTCGTAATGCGCCATCCACACCAACGCCGTGGCAAGCACCAGGAGGCAGATGCGCCAACGCGCGGCGACAAATCCGATCAGAGAAGTTGGAGTCAGGGAAGGCACGCCAAGCCGGAGCAGGTGCGAGAGGTTGCAGCCAACTTGATTTTGAAGAACCTCCGCCCGCCTCGACGCAAGCATGCAGTCCGGTTTTTTTCCGCATAAGTTTTGCCAAGCATCAGCCCGGGCCTTTCGCTCCGTGCACCGACGCCATGTGTTCCGCCCATCGCACGCCTCCTGCCGGCGGCACTTTTTCCCGGCGATTCACCGGCTACACCGGCTTCTTTTTCGACGACTTCGCCTCCGACTCCGCCTGGATTCGCGAGCTCGGTGCGGTGCGGCTGCCGCCACACACCGGCCTGCGCGGCCTCGTGCTGCGCGGCGAATTTCGCCCCCACCCGGCGGCCCGCGGCCTCGAAGCCGCCGCTCCCGGCCTCCACGTGCTGGTCAACGGACGCCACGCCGGCAAATTGGTCTCCCCGCCACCCGGACCTTGGGAAATGCACATCGATCTTCCGGCGGCCGACCGCATCGAGCTTTCGCTCCAGCTAACCGGCACCGGCATCACGAACCTGCTCGCCTTCCTCGCGCGCGTGTCCGGCTTCGGTCCCTGGCAACGATTTCGCGCGCAGAACAAAAACCGGCAGCTTCGCGTCACCACCATTGCGACCCCGGAGGGCGAAGTCATATTTGACTTCTCGCAACGCGACGCGCCCGTCTCCGCTGATTACGCCCGCCAGCACGCGAAGCTCGGATTGAACATCGTCGGCTTCCTCACGGCCGATCTCGGCGTCGGCGAATCCGCGCGTTGCATGGTCCGCGCCGCCGATGCGGCCGGCATCCCGTCGGCCCTCGTGCCGCTCAAACTCAACTGCAAGAATCGGCTCGGCGATCAAACCTATGCGGCGCGGCTGCAGGAGGACAATCCGCACGACGTCAATGTCGTCCATCTCGATCCGCCCGCCTCGCGCGATCTCGACCATCACCACGGGAAGCATTTCCGCGCCGGCAAATACAACATCGCCTATTTCGCCTGGGAGCTGCCGCAATTTCCCGACGCCTGGGTTCCCAGTTTCGATTACTACGACGAGGTCTGGTGTCCCAGTGACTTCACCGCCGCCGCCATCCGCCTGAAATCGCCGATCCCGGTGCTGACAATGCCGCACGCGATCTCCTTTGTCCGCCCCGCCGAGAACACCGCCGCGCTGCGCGCCCGCTTCGGCCTGCCGCCGGAGTCGTTTCTTTTCCTCACGCTCTTCGATCTGAATTCGTACTCGGCCCGCAAGAATCCGCGCGCCGCCATCGATGCGTTCCGCCAGTCCGGCCTGGCCGGAGCCGGGGCCACGCTCGTCGTGAAAGTGCAGAATGTCGCCAGCAACGAGGCGGACTTCGCGGCGTTGCAAGCCAGCGTGCAGGATCTTCCCGGTACGGTGCTCCTCACGGATACGCTGGCGCGGGCGGACATCTATGCGCTCGAAGCCGCCTGCGACTGTTTCCTCTCCTTGCACCGGTCGGAGGGTTTCGGTCTCGCCATTGCGGAATCGATGTACCTCGGGAAACCGGTCATCGCGACGGACTGGTCCGCCACCACGGAATTCGTGACGCCGGCCAACGGATGTCCCGTGCGGATGAAGCTGGTCAGGCTCGAACAAAGCCACGGTCCGTATGCGAAGGGTTCCACCTGGGCCGAACCCGACACCGGCCATGCCGCGGAATGGATGCGAACGCTGTACACCGACCGCGCGATCGGAGCCAGGCTTGGAACGGCGGCACGGGAGACGGTTACGACTCAGTTCGCCCCCGCCGTGATCGGCACCCGCTACCGCCGCCGGCTGGAAAGCATTGCGACCTTCTAATTCCAATTCGCTTTCAAGATGAGACTGATTTTGTAGGGGCTTCGCTTTACGACGCGCCGCGGGCGCCGACGAGCAGCGCCCCTACAATCCCAATCCGACGGCACGCGGTTAAGCTCAACTTAAACGCAACCTGGAATAAGCCGGCGTCGCGATTCGGGCGCATCCCGACGAGTCTGTCGGCATTGCCTTTGGAGCGTTCGTCACCGAAGAGAACTAAAGCAGCAGAAAACACACGGCCAGGATGATCGTCGGGGGCAGCGCGCCGAGCGCCAAGCCGACGGGGCTGACGCCATCCGGAAAAAAGCGCTGGAGGATGTTTTGACCTGCCGGATTCGGGGCGTTGGCGATCACCGTGAGCCCACCGCCCGTCACCGCGCCGGCCACGACGGCGTATTTCAACGCGTCGGTGAATCCCGGAACCAGCGTCGCGAGGTAGGTGATCGCGGCGTTGTCGTTGAAGGCAGTGAGAATGGTGGCCCCGAGAAACAGTGGGAATTCACCCAGGCGCTTCAACACGGGCTCGATCCACCAGGCCTGGAGGCCGCCATGCACGACGAGGCCGGCGAGAAAAAAACCGACGAGCAGCGGCGCCTTAAGATCCGATTTTCCCTGGTGGTGCGCCGTGGACTGGGCAAACGCCAGGAAGAAGAGGAAGGCGCCGATGAAAAGCGGTGGATAGTGGGCGACCAGCACCGTGAAGGCCATGAACGCAAGTTGCACCGTGGTGATCCAAACAGGGACGGGCGCGCCTCGGTCGTTTCCGACCCCATCGCCGAGGGCGCGGCACTTTTGCTCGAGCGTGGCAAGTTCCCCCCGAAACATGAAAAAATACAGGGTCGTCGCCCCGACAATGCCCACAGCCGCCTTCCAGCCGAAATGCGCAAACATGAACGGCGTGTTCCACTGCCACGGCCCGGCCACCATCAGCACCGGCGGCGCGGCAAAATGCGTCAGGGTACCGCCCACCGAAATGTTGACGAACAGCAAGCCGAGCGTCGCGTAGGCGAAGCGCGGCGACGGTTTGAGGGCATAGAACTGGCGCGCCAAAAGCAGCGCCGCGATCGTCATCGCCGCCGGCTCGGTGATGAAAGAACCCAGCAAGGGCGCGACGATGAGGATCGCGAGCCACCACGCGCCGGTCGTGCCGTGGCCGATCGATGCCACCACGCGCAAACACGACTCGGCCACGCGCAGCACGGGCCGCGTCCCCGCCATCGCCATAATCACGACCACAAACATCGGTTCGGTGAAATTCACCCTGTGGCCGATGTAGTCCAAAACCGCCTGCCAGCCGAAAAAATAAACGATCGCCCCGGCCAGCACGACCGCCCAGAGGCCAAAAACGGCTTCGACTTCACCGAGGAAGTGAAGGATCTGACCCTTGAAGCTCACCTCGTCCGGCACGCCATCGTCGTCGACATCCAACCGGTCCACAGCCTCACGCTGCAGCTTGCGCGCGTGCGCCACTTCCGCGACATGCGCCAGGTGGCGGAACTTGGCGGTGAGAAACGTGTGACAGATGGCGAGGAGGAAAATCAACGAGGCGACCAGATTGAACGGCACCCCCTCGACCCGGCTGCGCAACACCTCCATGAGACCGGCCGTGGTCGGTTCGCGATAGGATTCCAGCGGGATCGGCAAAGCGGGTGATCCCGCCGCCCCATAGGTCGGTGCCAGCGCGAACAGAACCAGGAGGAGTCCAATGAAAAAACGAATCATGCGGTGGCTGAGGCAAGAGTTCGTGCGATCCGAGTCAACCGGCGCGGATCGAAATTCATGGGGTGCAACCCTCCGCCGGACCTGGCAAGGCAGATCGAGGGCGACGACGGCCATCAGCGTCTGCCCCATGCCACCGACCAGCCTCGCCAGGTTCGGAGTCGGCATCATTTAGCCGGATAGCCGAGGGCCCGCAACCGATCGAGGACGTCGCTCGACCGCGCATCCATCGGTTTGAATTGAAGGTCGGCCGGCATGCTCGCGATGTTGTGGCGAATCCTGATTCCGCCGAAACACCACGGATAGAAGCTCCCCCGCCCCAGTTTCAAGATCGAGGCCCGCCGGAGGCGAAAAGTGCCGCGATTCCCGGACAACAGGAGTTCATCGGCGTTCGCGTTCAAAAATGCCAGCGGCTTGTGGCCGTACGTGGCGCCCACGCCGTCGGACATGTGGCCTTCCCACCGACTATCCGTGGAGTTCGGAACTTCCGCAACGCTCTCGGTTTCATTCTGGTCAATGTTCATTTTGTCTCGCTGGTTCCGCTCCTCGAGCGGCCAACCTTGCTCCCAGTCGCAGGACCGAGAGGCGCCCCAAAATTGAAAGGGGAGCCAAGGCTGACACTCTCACAGCGGTGAGTTTGCGAGACAGCGGCCCGACCGTCTCATTTGCCTTCGGAGAAACCTATCTCCGAACCCGAGGACATTCGGGCTTCATGATTGCAGCAACGCAAGCTTTAGCGCCCCGCAACCCCGAGGACGGAGGAGTTGGATTCGGTCAGACATCAGGTCACTGAATGCGCCGAGAAATGCCCTTCTCCTGTTACCTCGCTGCGTTTCAAGGTTGGGAGGATTGCGATTTCGATCAATGCCATCCGACCAAGGCAGGATGGCCACAAAAAGGCGCAAAAAAGACAAGGGCGCCGGCTAGAGTGTGCGTCGCGCTTATAAGCGCGCGGAGGATCTCCGCCGCGGCTATCGGCTTTTTCGTGCCTTTTCGTGGCCGAATGGATTGGGAAGGCTGAGAACGCGGAGGCGCCAAGAATCCAGCGTAGATCTTCCGCGTCTCCCCCGTCTTCCCGCTCCTACCTCGCCAGCTTCCGCAGCCAGAGCTGGCCGCCACCACCGCCGGCGCACAGCGGCATCCGCGCGTGGAACCACTCGTGCCGGGTGTTGAACAGCCAGCCCGTGAAGAGCTCGATCCGGTACGCCGCGTTGTGCATCAGGAACGCCCGCAGCAGGTATTGCTCGTTCCAGGCCCGCCCTTCCTCCAACCACTCGCGCGGATACTCCAGGTTGCCCGCCACATCGTGGATGTGGATCAGCACGCCCGCCGCCAACGTCGGGAGCACATCGAAGAAGAGCCGGTTCACATCGCTGCCGATCTTGCTCACATGCGACGAATCGATGAACAGCACGTCGTTTTCCGCCAGCTCCGCAAAGACCTCCAACGGCACCTCCTGCACGCGCCGCTCGATCAGCCGCACGCGGCCGGCGTCGCCCTCGCGCAGCAACGGTCGGAGCCGGGCCATGTCGGGATCGATGAACGTGAACTGCACCCGGCCGCCCAGCGTGTGCTCGTTCAAGTCGAGCATTGCGGCGGAGCTGAAGCCCGAGCCCACCTCGATGATCCGGCGGGGCTGCGCCTCGCGCAGCATGCCGTGGAGCATGATCGCATCGAAGGGCCCGTACGACGGGTTCCGCAGATGAAAACGCCGGCCGGCGACCGGCTGCTCCGGGAACGGTTGCTCCGGGTAATGCGCCGCGAAGCGCTCGAGCCGCGCCAGCTGGCCGGCCTCGTTGAGGTCAATGGCGGGAAATGGCGGACCGAATCCACCGCGCAAATACGCCTCCGCTATTTCCGCCTGCGACGGCAGCGGCGAATAGAAATGCCCCGGCGGGAAAAACCGCGTCCACTCGGCCTGCCGGGCCCGCTCCCGGTCCCACTCGACGGCCGCCGCCCGCAGCCGCGCGTTCTCCTTCTCCATCTTCTTGTAGGAGGGGATCAGGCGGAGAACGTCGTGAAAAAGAAAACTCATGCGATGACGGCGGCGAACGAAGACATGACTGTGCTGGGAGGTCCGAAAGGATCCTAGCGTGGCGCAGCCGCCGGTTCCACGACGATCTCCAAATTCGACACCATGAAGGCCAGTTCCCGCGGATCGGTCCCGATTTTCTCGGCGGGCTTGTCGTTGGTGAAAACCAGCACCGTCTCGCCCGGCGGCAGTTCAAACCGGAAACGAATCTCCGCCGGCGCCCGGCCGATGTCGCCACTCCAGACCACGCGTTCGCCGCTGCTGATGCGCAGCCCGCGCCGATCCGACGCCGAGCTCGCCCGGCCGCGCACGGCGAGCGTCACCGGCTGCAGGGCGCCGTTGACGATCCGCAGCTCCGAGCGCTCCCGGCTCCAGCGCCAGCGATTCCCGCGCAGACCTTCCGGGGCGTGCCACCCGTTCACTGGCGCGACGTGCACGGCGGCGCGCAGCGCGGGATCGCCCCGCACCAGGAAGAACTCTTGCGGCGGTGAAAACTCGAAGAAACTCGCCATCACCGTGAGGTTTCCCGCGAGCAACACGGGCAGCCACCGTCGTCCGCGGGGCACGAGCACGTTGAAGGCCAGCGTCATCGGCAGCAGCACGCGGGTTGCCGCCCCCGGAAAGCCCTCCCAGACCGGCGTCGACAGAAACACCATCATCGCCGCAAACGCTGCGCCCACGCGCCACCACACGTCGCCCGGCCGCCAGCGCAGCAGGAAAAACAAGCCTTGTACGGCGAGCGCCACGACGGCCAGGAGCGTCGCCCAGGACAACCCCGACCCCACCGACCCAACCTCGTGCACCGCGAAACGCCACTTCTCGATGAAGCCCGCCAGGGGCAGGGTGAAATTGCCAAAACCCGGATCGTCCGCGGGTCCAAATTTCCACCGGATATATCCCATCCATACCGCCAGAGGCAGGGCGATCGCGATCGCGGCCGCGGCTGGCCGCCACCACAAGCGCGGTTTTCTGCCGATGCCGTCCCCCCAGGCAGCCGCGGCCAACAGATTCGTCTCCTTGCCCAGCCCGACCAGCGCGAGGACCACGCCACCCGGCGCCCTCTGGCCGCCTTCCCACAGCGCGATCGCCACCGCCACGAACAGTAGGCTCGGCCCGTCGACGAGGGAGTTTCGCACGCTCATGCACAGGCCGTGGGAAAACATCACGCCGAACCAGCGCAGAAAATTCTGTTCGTTCGTCGGTGGAAACCACCGCCACAACACCCCCGCGAGCGCGAACCAGCACAGCACGTTGAGCAGCGCGTGCGCCTGCACAATCCACGCGGGCTGCCCGAGCCCAAGCAGCCACGCGATCCAGCAAAATAACATGCGCCGGGCGCGGTAAGGCAGGTTGTCGATCGCCTTCGTCAGCTCGGGATTGCCAAGGGTCGGATGGAGCGCCAGCTGGACATAGTAGGCCCCGTCGTAGCCCGCGGTGCCCTCATAAACATAATGAGGCACCCCCCGCAAAGCGGATACTTTGCTCCCGCTCAGCACGTCGCCGATCGAAATCAAACTCGTGAAGCCCGTGACCGGATGATAAAATTGGGCAATCGCCCACCCAAACCCCAGGCAGCAAACAACGAGGGCCACGCGCACCCGCCAACCCAGCAGCCGGATCAGCAATCCGGGCCGCGCGCTTGTCTGCGGCGGGGGGCTCATTCGCCGCGCCGCGCTCCTCGCGCGAGGCTGGGCGGACGGGTGTCTTGCAGGTGCTTGTCTTCCAAAATTCTCACAGGCAGTTTGCGCATCACAGAACGCAAGCGCACCATGTCAAATCCGAATCCCCCTGCCTCCGCCGCGCCCGCGCCGCGTTGGCTTCGATGGCTGGGATTCGGCGCCCTGGCCGCCTATGTCGCGTTCATCGCCGCCCATGCCACCGCCGTCGCCGGCGGCGCGGATTCGTCGGGCTATTTGCACAGCGCCCGGCTTCTGGCGTCCGGCCGGCTGCTGGCCGATCTGCGCGTCCCGGCCGAATTCAGGGCGGCCGGTCAGATCGATCGGACGCACTTTATTCCCCTGGGTTTCTCCCACCATTCAAGCGGCGCCGAGCTGACACCGACGTACCCAACCGGTCTGCCCCTGCACTTCGCGCTGGCGGGGAGATTTTTCGGCTGGCAGGCCGGCCCGCTGCTGGTGGAACTCCTCGCGGCCGCCGGTGCGATCTGGCTGTGCTTCCGCGTCGCACGCGAACTCGGTCTCTCCCGCCCACTGGCCACCGCCGGGGCCGCGATGCTGGCCGGATTCCCCGTCTTCATCTTCACCGCGACCCAACCGTTGAGCGACACGCTGGCAACGACGTGGGGGCTCGCCGCGCTTTACGCGGCATTGCGGGCTCGACGCGCCCGCGGCTGGTCTGTCGTCTGCGGTGCCGCACTCGCGGTCGCCATCCTGGTGCGGCCCACCAACCTGATCCTGGCCCCCGCGCTGCTCGTGCTCCTCGGTCTCGATCGGCGGCGACTGGTCCTGTTCGCGATCGGCGGCCTGCCGGGCGCCGCCTGGCTCGCAACCTATAACCACCAGCTTTATGGTAGCGCGCTGCGCTCGGGCTATGGTGACGACATCGCGGCGGCATTTGCCGCGGCGTACGGGCCACCGACCGTTTTGCACTTCGCCAAATGGCTCGCGTTGCTCCTGCCCGCCGCGCTGCTCCTGCTGCCGTTCGCCGCGCTGGCGCGACGCGACCTGCGCAACCGCGAACTCCTCGCGCTCGCGGTCGCGTTCTTCGCCGTCACGGGCATTTATGCTTTCTATGAATTCTCGCACGAAGTGTGGTGGTCCCTGCGCTTCATCCTGCCGGCCGTGCCCGCGCTGATCCTGGCCGGCCTGCTCGGTGTTGAGGCACTCGCCCGGGGCCCGGGCGCCCGGTGGCCGCGGCATTTCCGAACCGCGACCGCGGTGGCTCTGATCCTCTGGAGTGCGGGCAACTCGTGGTTTTGGACGAGGCACCTCGGTGTCCTGATGATGAAAACCTACGAGCAGACCTACGCCGATGCTGCGAACGCCGCGCGCGACCGGATGCCGCCCAACGCCGTCGTCGTCGCCCATGCCTTTAGTGGCGCGCTCTACTTTCACACGGGTCTTGCGGTGTTGCGTTGGGATCAGGTCGAGGCCCGCGATTTCGCGCGCTACGCCACCCTCGCCCGGCAAAACGGTCGGCCCGTTTGCGCCCTGCTCTTCTACGCCGAGGAAAACGAGGCGCTGCAAATACGCTGCCCTGGGCGCTGGACCCGCCTCGCCCGCGTCCGCAACGCCGGTCTCTGGCAGCTCGAAACCAACCGCGACGAAATCGCGCGATGACAACGAACTCCGCTCCTTCCCGATGGGCGATCCGGGTTGCGGCGCTCGCCGCCGTCGCGGTGTTTCTCTGGCTGGTCGCACGCTTCTGGCATCCGGTTTATGGATTCACGACGTTCTTTCAACTCGATGCTCCGAACGACGAGCTGAAGATTACCGCGTTTCGCGAGCTCCCGGTTTTTGTGTACCGCGACACCGGAGGATACGATGGCCTCTATTACGCCCAAATCGCCCACGATCCCACCCTGCGCGATCCCGAACTGCCGCGCGCCATGGACAATTTCGCCTATCGCGCCCGCCGCATCCTGCCGGCCGCGATCGCGTGGTTGCTCGGCTTGGGCCGGAGCGCCTGGATCATCCATACGTATTCGCTCCTCAACGTCGCCGCCTGGCTGGCGCTCGCCGGACTGGTGTGGCGGCTGCTCAAGGTCCGCGACGGACGCACGTTGCTCGCTTGGGCGGGCGTGCTGTTCTCCGCCGGCGCCTTGTGCAGCGTGCGCCTGGCGCTCACCGACCTTGTCGCCCTCGCGCTGCTCGCCGCGTGCTTGCTCGCTCAAGAGACTGCCCATCCGCGCCGTGCGGCCGGCCTCCTCGCCGCCGCCGGTCTCGCCCGCGAGACCTCGCTGCTTGCGCTGACGGGCCTCTGGGAACGCCCGTGGGTTGGGCGCCCCAACGCGCTTCGCACCCTCGCCGTCGCCGCGCCACTCGTCGGGTGGCTGGCTTATGTCCGCTGGCGGGTGGGCCCCACCGATGCCGGTTGGGCCAATTTCGCCCTGCCCTTCGCCGGGCTCATCGAAAAGTGGGGCGCCGCGCTCGCCGCGATCCGCACAGTGGAAGACCGGCCGCTCGCCTGGACCACGCTCCTGGCGACCGGAGGGCTCACCGTGCAGGCACTTTATTTTCTTACCCGCTGGAGGCCGGGCGATCGTTGGTGGCGCCTCGGCGGCGCCTATGTCGTCATGATGCTGTGCCTCGGCACCGCCGTATGGGAGGGCTACCCCGGTGCCGCCACGCGCGTGCTGCTGCCGTTAAATCTGGCCTTCAATGTTCTCGTTGTCCGCGCCCGCGCCCCGCTCGCGTGGCTGCTCGCCGGGAATCTATCCGTCGGAGCCGGGCTGCTCGCCCTCCGGGATATTCCCACCGATCCGCGTGAACTCGCCGCGGTGCGCTCCGACGGTGTCGCGGCCATCCTCCAAGTGGCCGAAGGCTGGTACAACCTCGAAAGCGGGCGCGGACAGCGCTGGGCCTGGAGCAGCGGAAACGGCCGGCTTGCGTTCACGGTATGGTCGGCCCAACCCCGCACGGTGCGATTCGATTTTGCCCTCCGCAGCCTCTCGCCGCGCCCGGTCGCACTTCGCAAGGACGGCCGCGACCTCTGGCGCGCCGAGGTCGGCACGTCGGTTGCCCGCCACTCCGTCATCATGCCGCTCGACGCGGGCCGAACGACCGTGGAGTTCTTCACCCCCACGCCTCCGATCCTTGAAACGGTCGGAAGCGGGGGACGCCAGCTCGCGTTTGCGCTTTATAATCCGCACCTGACGGTGGCAGAACCCTGAGCGCCGCCATGCCCAAGCCCCTGCTCCTCGATCTCTCCCACACGAGTCACACGCTGGCCCGCACCGGCATTCAGCGCGTCGCGCGGTCGCTGCAACTCGCCCTCGGCGACGGCGCCGTGGCCGTCACCCATGATCCTCACCTGAAAGCGTGGCGCGTGCTCAGGGCCTGGGAACATGCGAACCTGGCGATCAGTTCCGCGGCACGCACCCGCGGGGCCCGGTGGCCGCTCGCCGCGAAACTGGCTGGACGAACGCGCCGGCTCCTCGGGCACGGCGGCGCGACCTTGCCCGAGCACTCCGGCCTGATCGAGCCCGAGGTGTTTTCGCCGACCGTGGCGCAGGCTCTGCCCCAACTCCTCACCCGCACGCGCGGACCGCGCGTGGCCATTTTTCACGATGCGATTGCCCTGAAATTTCCCGAGCTCAGCTCACCGGCAACGGTGACGCGTTTTCCCGCTTATCTCGTCGAACTGCTCGCTTTCGACGGCATCGCGGCCGTGTCCGAGGATTCCCGCGCGACGCTTCTCGACTACTGGCGCTGGCTCGGCGCGAAAGACCCGCCGCCGGTGCGGGCAATTCCGCTCGGCGTCGATCCGGCGGGTAACCCAATAGGTTACCCGCCGCCGGAGGGCGCCGCGCCGGTGGTGCTGAGCGTGGGTTCGATCGAGGGGCGCAAGAATCACCTGGCCCTCGTCGACGCCTGCGAGGAGCTCTGGACGCGTGGAGACCGATTCACCCTGCATCTGGTCGGGCTCGCCCACGCGCAAACCGGTCGCGAGGCGCTGGCGCGCATCCGCGGCTTGCAGGCCGCGGGCCGTCCACTCCGCTACGACGGACCCGTCACCGACCACGCGCTCGCGGCCGCGTATTCGACCTGCGGATTCACCGTCTATCCGTCTTTGATCGAGGGTTTCGGGCTGCCCGTGATCGAGAGTCTGGCGCACGGCAAGCCCTGCATCTGCTCGGCGCGCGGCGCCTTGGGCGAGTCCGCCCGGGGCGGCGGTTGCGTCGCGCTGGAGTCGGTCGATCCCCGCAGCCTGGCCGGGGCCATCGGCCGCCTGCTCGGAAGCCCCGCGGAGCTCGCAGCCCTTACCACTGCCGCCAGGAATCGACGGTTCAAGACTTGGGCGGACTACGCCGCGGAACTGACCACGTGGATGCACGGACTGCCCCGGTCCTGAACCCAGGCCGGCCCAGCCAAATCGCCGGCGTCGTGGGCGCACCGGGCCCAATCCGGCCGGGCTTCGCCAAATCCTGCCCCGGCAGCCTTTGCATTTGCAATGGTCGGGAGCGCTCCCCAGCGTTCCGCTGAGACATGGCGTTATCATTCTTCACCAAAAACAAAAAAGCCCTTCTGGCGCGTTGCCGCGACGACTACGCGACCAAGATGCGGCTGAAGTACGCGCCTTTTTACCACGCCATGGAGGCCCAGAAGGGCACCACCGTGAAGTTGCATGGACGCGATATGATCATGCTTTCGAGCAACGATTATCTCGGGCTTTCATTTCATCCGAAAGTCATCGAGGCCGGTCGCGCCGCCATGCTGAAATGGGGCACGAGCACGACCGGTGCCCGGACCTCGAACGGCTCCCGCACCTTCCATCTCGAACTCGAGGAGAGACTTGCCAACTTTCTCGGCCGTGAAGCGTGCCACATCAGCGTGGCGGGTTACCTGGCCTGCCTTTCGAGCGTGGCCTCGTTTGCGCAAAAGGGCGACGTCATCCTGGCCGACAAGAACATCCACTCGTGCCTCTGGGACGGCATCCGCCTGTCGAATGCGACGGTCGAGCGGTTCTCGCATAACAGCCCCGACGATCTCCGCGAGGTCTTGGCCGCGGTAAGCCCGGACAGCCCAAAGATGCTGGTCATCGAAGGGGTTTATTCCATGGAGGGCCACATCGCGCGGCTGCCCGAGCTTTCGGAAATCGCGGAGGAACATGGATGCTTTACCGTGCTCGACGACGCCCATGGATTCGGCGTGCTTGGCCGCCAGGGCCGCGGGACGGTCGATCACTTCGGGTTGAACGACAAGGTGGACATAATCTGCGGGAGCCTGTCGAAGTCGCTCGCCAGCACCGGTGGTTTCGTCGCGGCATCGACGGACGTGATCGAGTATCTGCGGTCCCACTCGAAGCAGACGATCTTTTCGGCCGCCATTAGCCCCAGCCAGGCTGCCTGTGCGCAGGCCTCGCTCGAACTCATGCAGGCCGAGCCGCAGCACCTCGAGCAACTCTGGGCCAACACCCGCAAGTATCGCGCGATCCTGAAATCGCTGGGCCTCGACACCTGGGAAAGCGAAACGCCCGCGGTCCCGATCGTGCTTGGCTCCAAGGAGCGGGTGTACCCCTTCTGGAAGGCGCTGCTCGACAAGGGTGTGTTCACCGTCATGTCGATCGCGCCCGCGGTTCCCGCCGGCAAGGATCTCATCCGCACCGCGATTTCCGCCATGCACACCGACGAACAACTCGAGAAGATCGCCGATGCGATGGCGTATGCCGTGAAGAAGATGTAGGCGGATTTTCCGTCGGAGCGGAAAATTCTAGCGCAGCGGTCCCGGTTTCTCCACCACGCTTTCCCGGAGCATGGTCATGAGCGATTGATGCTCGTCCGAGCGTGGGTCGTTGCTGAACAGGGTGAAGACGACCCCGACACCGGACCATGTTTTCAGGCCCGTGGTGGAATGGAGGAATTCTCCTGGCGGCAGCGTCGCCTTGCCCACAAGACTCGCATCGCTGAAGATGCAATACGTCCCGGCGCCGGCGCGCGGATCCAATTCCTCGAACTGCATCGCTCTTTCGACCGAACTTGCCACATAGGCGTGAAAAGTCTCGTTGAGGAATTCCTTGCGCCCGCGCGCGGTCGCAAACTGCCCGCTTGGATCCGGCAGAAAGGTGAGTTCCAGGCTGACCTTGCCCGCGGGGTGTCCGAGTCGGACTGAGATGATGCCGCGATCATCCTTGCCGCTCGCAAATCCCAACCCCTCGGGAACCGTGATTGTGACCCGCCGGTTCTGAAAGATAAAAACCGTCTCGTCGCGAGCAGTCGGGGCGGCTGCCACGGCGTTGAGCAGGAGCGGGCAGACGATGAGAATCCGAAGCCACATTTTCATCAGCGAAGGAATGCGACGATCGGCGGCATCAGCGTGGGAGGCAAGAAACAGGTGAGTGGAAAAGGAGGAAATTACGTTGCCACCGAGTGCCATGCCCGCAACCGCGGACACCACAAAACACCCGCGTCCGGTCCGCCCGGCGAAGCCGGCTGCTACCGTCCACTCTTGATTCCACTGGCCAGCAGCGTCTCAAAGCACGGGGCAACGGTTTCCTTCGCCACCGTCGTCACTTCGACCTTCGCGAATCCCGCTTTTTTCAGAAAGGCATGGAGTGCGCTCTCCTTAAACCCAAGCCAGACATCCGCATAAATCTCCCGGGCCTTTTCGAACGCATGCTCGTTGAGATCGAGCACCAAAATCTGACCTCCGGGCCGGAGGACACGGAAGGCCTCGTTGACCGCGACTTGCGGATGCTGCGCATGATGCAGGGCCTGGCTTAGGATCGCTAGGTCGACGGCACCGTCCGGCAACGGAACCTTTTCGATGTCACCCAGCTTGTAGCCCAGGTTGGCCAAATTGTTCTTCTTCGCCAACTCCGTGCCGACCTCGACCATCCGCGGCGAGTTGTCGATGCACCACACCTGCCGTGCCCGGTGTGCGAGCAACTGGGAAACGAGTCCCTCTCCCGCCCCGAGATCGGCGATGTCAATCGCAGGCGTCAGCCGCAACGCGAGATGTCCGATCGCCTCCCACGAGCGGCCCGGACAGTAATTTTTGCCCAACCGGCCGGCGATCAGGTTGAAATATTGCTCCTGCGTGCGGCGGCGCTTCTGCAATATCCGATCGAGATTTTCGCGGTCCTCGGACATCACCGGCAGATCACTTACCGATTCGATGGCGGCCCTGATTAGTCCGAGCGTCTTGGCCGCCAGACTTGGGCGGAGCGAATAAAAGGCGTTTTTGCCCTCGCGCCGGTCCGAAACGAGGTTGACCTGCCGCAGCAAGGCAAGCTGCGAGGAAATGCGCGACTGGCCCATCCCGAGAATTTCCTGGAGCTCGGCGACGGAGAGTTCCTCACGGCTGACAAGAGCGAGGAGGCGCAGGCGCGTCGGATCGGAAAGGGTTTTGAGGAGGTCCCAGGAGGCATTCACGCGGGTGCGAAGGTGGGGCGGCGGGATGCCGATGGCAATTGCGGACAAAAAAAGGCGGGCCCGCAGGCCCGCCGAAAATTGAGGCGCGTTACGACCGGTTCAGCGCGCGGCCTTATCGGCGACGCGGCTGATCGTGATGATGGTATAGCTGTCTTCCGTGCCCCCCGCCTTCACTTTCACCGTGTCACCCGGCTTGCGGCCGAGCAACGCCGCACCGAGCGGAGTCTTGTAGGAAATGATGTGGTTGTCGGGATCGCCGTCCCAGGCGCCCAGGATGGTGTAGGTCGTGCTGCTCCCCGTGGTCGCACTTTTCACCTCCACGATGGTGCCCGCACCAACCTGATCGACGGACGCTTCCTTGAAATCCGTGACCCGGGCGCGGCCAAGATCGCGTTCGAGGTGGGTCTTCTGCGACATCAGGACCTGCTGATCCTGTTTCGCCATCTTGTATTCTGAATTCTCCTTGAGGTCACCGTGCTCGCGGGCGGCGGCGATGGCCTTGGAGTTTTCCGGAATCTTTTTTGCCACGATGGCCTCGTACTCCTCGCGCTTGCGCTCGAAGCTGGCGCGGGAAACGAGGAGCTGCTCCTCCTTGCTTTCGGCATCGACCGCGACCAGCGACTGGATCTTCGGGAAGATCTTGATGAACCGCGCGAGCAGCGACTTCTTGGTGAGCTCCTCGAAGCCCTGATTGAGCATGAGCGTGTTCGCCAGGTCCCGGGCCGTCTCGGGGTCCGCGGTCGAAAGAAGATCGGAGATGAGATCGATGTCCTCGCTCAGGATGTCGCCCAGGGGGATCCGGCGCGCGTTCGAGGCCTGGAGTGCCTCGTAATCGATGGCAAAGAAAATGGCGCCGAGCAGCCGGGGCGTGATGAGATCGTTGAGCAGTTTCGCAAATTTCTTCGAATGGCGGTTCTTGACGATCCAGAGCAGGACCGGCGCGCGCAGATTCTGTTCGGTCTGCCACCGCTTGAGCGTCGCGGCGAGCTCATCGGCGTGGCCGTGTTCAACGAGAAAATTGATTACCTCGGTCGTGAACTTGCCCTGCGAGGTTTTGAGCAGATTAAACAGGATGTCGCGCACCTCGATCGGGTGCGTCTCCTGAATCAGGTCGAGAAATCGGGACTGGAACTGCACCGGGATTTTCTCGGCAATCGCCGGCAGGTCGCGGACGTTGGCCACCAGTGCGGCCTGCGTCGGCTCATAATTCGATTCGGCGCCGACGGCCTTGGCCAGATCGTCGCGCATGGCGGCACCATACAGACGCTCGGCGGCATCGAGCTGGTTGGAATCCTTGACGGCGTCGGCGACCCCCTTCAACACGACCGAAAGATCCACTTTCACGTCTTTCCGGCCGGTCGCATCCATCAGGTCGTCCGCCAGGGCAATGCGGCGGCGGGCGGATCGGGTGGACTTGAACTGTTCGAGGATCTCGTCCTCGACCGAAATGGGCGTCTCGCGGAGGATATAGCACTCCGTCTTCTTGGCCGGAACCGCGATGCGCGGATCCTTTGCGACCAACTTCTTCGCAACCGCCCACCATTTCTTGAACTTCTCCTCGCCGACCACCTGAGCGAGCGTGATTTCGAGTTCGATGGCCGTCGCGGCATTGTTCGGATAAGCCTGCAGGGCCTCCACGACCAACTGCGCCGGATTCTCGGCCACGAGTTCGGCAATCTTCTTTGTTTCGGTCTCCTTGCGGACCAAAAGATGTTTCTCCGGCAGCACCTCCATAGTGGTGATGCAGAATGCCGGGTCCATGGGGTGGCCTTTCTTGCCCTTAAAATCGATCACGAGCCGCTGGGAAGCATCGTCGTAGCTCTTGATCTGACCAAAGCCCCAGCTGCGATGCACGACATACGCACCAGGTTCCATCGCCTCGAGTTTGGCTTTGGCCGCCTTGAGGGACGGGGTTTTGGCAATGAGCGCGGATAGGGCTTCGGAATTCATGGTTGCGTGTGAGAGGGCCTAAACGGGAGAGTAGAGCGGATAATGTTCTACCTTGTCAAACCGCGTGTCACAGAGGCCGCCCGCCATGGCGCTTCTGGCGATTTTGGCGCTGCAGCGGCGCACTCTGGATACTATCGGGGCCGCGGCGGCGTCTCCGGCAGTCATAGACCGCCCCTACAAAGGCCTGAGATACGTTCCGCCACGGGTGCTGAAACGCGGCGCGGAGGCTGCCGATGAGCCCGCGCCCAGAAGTTCCGGCCGCTGCTGCCTGGCCCACTGCCGCCCGACTCATTGCCCGCTGGCTCGATCGCCGGGAGCGAATCGATGTGCTGCTTGACACCCTCCCGCGCAGCTTGGCCGGCGGCGAGCGCGCGCGATGCCAGCATCTGGTCCTAGGTGTGGTGCGGCATTTCGGGCGGATCGACGCGGCACTCGCCCGGCTCGTGGCCCACCCGCCCCGATTCTCGACCCGCGCGGTGTTGTTCGTCGCGGGATACGAGTTGCTCGAAGCCACCAGCGCAACGGCCGATCCCCGCGCCGGTCACGTGGCGAAGATCGTGCATCATGCGGTCGAACAGACCAAGGCGCTCGCCAGCCCGGCCGAAGCCAGACTGGTCAACGCCGTCGTGCGTAAACTCGCCGGCGTGCTGCCACAAGCGGCCCCGGGAGCTGGCGCCGATGCCGGCGAACTGGCGGAATACTTTTCCCATCCAGACTGGCTCGTACGGAGCTGGCTCGCGCAATTCGGTCCGGAAGCCACCCGGGCCCTCCTCGAATGGAATCAACGACCGGCACCGGTGTATGCCCGCTGGCGCCCGCCGGTCACGCGTGCTTCCGCCATCTCGGCTGACGCCGCCGACGCGCCCCCGCGCACGGCCGGAGCCGAGGCGCGACCTGATTTTCTCAAACCGACGTCGTGGCCGGACATGTTCGAGGTCGAATCCGGCCGTTGGCCCGAGGTTGAGCCGCTGCTGAAAAGTGGAAAAATCTACCTGCAGGATCCCGCGACCCGGCTGCCGATCGATTTGCTGGGACCCAAACCCGGTGAAAGCGTCCTCGATCTGTGCGCCGCCCCCGGCGGCAAGAGCCTGATGATTGCGGACCGGATGCGTCCAGCGGGTACCGCGGCTGCCACCGGTCAATTGGTCGCCGTGGACCTGCCCGGACCGCGGATCGAGCGCCTGAAATCGAATCTTGCGTGGGCGGAGGGCGTGAATGTGGCCCTGGTGCAGGCGGATTTGCTCGAAAATCTCGGGCCAGTCCTCCGCGAGCACCGGCTGCCCTTTACCTACGACGCCGTGTTGATCGACGTGCCGTGCTCAAACACCGGGGTGATGCGGCACCGGGTCGACGTGAAGTGGCGCTTGCAGGCTGGCGATTTCAAGAAGCATCCGCGCCAGCAGCTGTCGCTGTTGCATGCCGCGGCGCGCTTTGTCGCCAGCGGCGGGCGGCTGGTCTATTCGACCTGCAGCATCGACGCGGAGGAAAACGAACACGTCATCGCGGGCTTTTTTGCCAGCCGGGCCGGTGAGGCCTTCAGCCGCGAGTCGAGCGTCGCGAGCCTGCCGTGGGTGACCGGACACGACGGCGGCGCCGCGTTTCTCTTGCGGCGCAAAGCGTAGCCTTGGGACTCGCGATTCCGGGTTGCGCCCGGCCGCCCTCCCGGCCCGGAGAAGTCACGCGCCCAAATCCGAAACGGCGGCGCGACGACATGCACCGCGTCACGGCACCAGTTCGAAAACCTTCACGGACTTCGGATCCGATTCGCTCGCGCCGTTGAGAAACGTAAACGCGATTTCGCCGGCCGTCGCGATCAGCTGCTCGTAACGGCGAAAATCCCACCGGGCCACCGGCTCGCCGTTGATGCGAGTGACAAGATCGCCCGGCCGGATCCCGGCTGTTTCGGCGGGCGAATTCGGGACGACTCCGGCGACCTTCCAGTAGGCGGGCGTCTTGTTGAAACTCACGCCGGCACTGCGACATGGCGGCGAAAGGATCGGCGCGCTCGATTCGCGGTGGAATGTCACGCGGTCGTGCTCCTGATCGAACGTGACGGCAAAATGCTTCAACATGCCGCCGCCGATCGCCGAAAGTTCGTCGGTCAGTTCGACCACCGGTCGCTGGAAAAGGTTACCGCCGATGGCGAGCGACCCCGCGAGCCGGCCGATCTGCTGCGCGTGATCGCCGGCGATTGTGCCCACGGTCGCGCCAACCCGCGGTCCAAATGCAAACTCCGGCTCAAGCGCCACGGGATTGAGGCTGAAAACCGCATCGCTGCCAGAATCGATTAGCGCGACGAGATTGCGGTCGCCCAGTTGCACCCGGATAAGCGGGGTCTTGCGCGCGTCGTCAAACACAACGGTGGTGCCGGGAACCGCCGCGATCGTGCCCGCCGGCTGCAGCAACACGCGGCGGCCCGGATAATCGAGCGTGAGCAGCGTTTCCCGAAAAAGCGGGAAACCCAGTATGCCGTCGATCTTGACGCCCAGGTGGGCGGAGATAGCCGCACAATCGTAGACCAGCACTGGAACATCCTCGAAACGCGCGTCGCCAAGTTCGAGCCGGCGCAGCGAAGCCGCGGGCAACTCGGCGCTGTTTCCATCCGCCCCGGCCACCCGCACGCGCCGCCCGGTTGGGACGATCCCCTCTCGTCCCGGATACCGTTTCACCAGCGCCGGTGAGATGAGCGTGATCGACGATCCGGTATCGATCAGGAAGTGATAGGGGCCGTAACGATCCCACTTTGCCTGCAGCACGAGATAGTTGCCCATCGCCTCCGCCGGCAAGATGACCAGCGTCGAGCTGAGCGTTGTCCGCCCGGGTCGCGGCGGTTCCCGCCGGAACGGCAATGCGGAACAGCCCGTGAGCACCAGCAGGATTGCGGTCGCGAGGGCCAGGGCAGACAGGCCCCGAAGGGACTTCGACGCCCGAAACGCCAGGGACCGAAAAAAGAAAACCGGCGGTTGATGCCGGACCATCGTCGTCCGGCCTCCATCCTCCGACTTCTGTCCCATCGCCGTGGTCATTTCACCGGTTTCGGCAGCCTGCCTCCCAGGACAAACGCGAAAAACGCCAGCACCGCGCCGCCGACAAACACGCTGGTCGATCCGTACCGCCAGAACACGACGCCCGCGAGCACCGGAGTGAAGGCGCGGGCCAACGCGCTCAACGAACGGAATATTCCGAGCACGCGACCCTGTTCCGTGGCCCCCGCGTAAAGCGAGATCAGTCCGGTGGTCGACGGATTAACGAGGCCGGAGCCGAGCGCGAGCAAGGCGAGGCCGACATAGAGCATCCACGGACGGCTGGCGTAACCGATGACCAGCATGCCGACCGCGGTGAATGCGAGCCCGGCGGTGAGCACGCGGACTTCGTCGGCAACCTGCAGCAGTTTGCGCACGATGTAGCCCTGGGTGATGATCGCGCACGCCCCAAGAAAAGCCAGCAGCATGCCGTTCTCGCGGGCGGTATAGCCAAAGCGATTGGTGGCCAGAAAGGTCAGGGCTGACTCCATCGCGACAAACGCGATCGAAAAGACGAAGGCGACCAGGTTGGTGCGGCGCACCGCGGGATTCTCGAGACCGAGAATCGCGCGGATCGGATTGCGCAGCCGGGGCTCGCGCGCCTCGGCCCGCGCCTCGGGCGTCAGGGTCTCGGTGAAGCGCGACGCGATCCAGGCGAGGTTGATGAGACAAAGCGCGAAGGCCACGAACGCCGAAACGGAAAAGGGGTTGATGCCCAACCGCGCGAGCGACGGATAATGCACGAGCAGGTTGAAGTGGGACGTGACCGCGCCAATCGTCGGTCCCGTCACCAACCCGAGTCCGAAGGCCGCACCCACCAGTCCCATGGCCTTCGAGCGTTCGCCGCGCGACGTGACGTCGGCCACCGCGGCGGTGGCGACGGAGAGATTACCGCTGAAGGCGCCGCTGACGAGCCGCGAGACCAGAAAGAGCCAGAACGAACCGCTGCAGATCCACACCAGGTAGCCGAGCGCGGTGCCGGTGACGGTCATCAGCAGCACCCCGCGCCGGCCGCGCCGATCGCTGACCGCACCCCAATACGGCGCGAAAATGAACTGCAGAATCGAGAATACCGAGCTGATGATGCCACCGAACAGCACCGGGGCATAACTCTGAATGCCGAAAGCCTGCGCCAGAGCGTCAGTTTGCGCGAGCAACCACCCGAGCGCGCCACTCCGACCCTCGAGGCTCAAGTAATAATCGAGCAAATCGGGGCCAAGCGGGAAGATGATCGAGAATCCGATCAGATCGATGTAGAGCGTAAGAAAAATCACGCCCAGCGACAGGGGACGCGGACCGGGTGCGGCGGAAATGGGAGCAGCGGATGACAAGATGAAGGCCGAGACGAAAGACGGTTCACCCTCCGACGCCAAGGCGCAAACAGGCAAACTCCCGCAAACCGCCAATCTCCTACCCGAGCAGCTCGCGGAGTTTTTGCTCGAGCGCGTCGCGCTTGAACGGCTTCTGCAAAAACGCGAGTGGTCCGGAGCCGCCGGACTGCCGACCCATCACATCGCCGGCGCTGTGGCCGCTGATGATGAGCACGCGCACATCGGGGCGCATCTCGCGCAAGGCAATCAGGGTCTCCTCGCCGCTGAGTCCGGGCATGATGAGATCCAGGAGCACCAAATCGAAGCCGCCCGGGTTTTCGCGGAACGCGGCCAGTCCGGCACGGCCGTCCGAGGCCGTGACCGGTTCAAGGCCAAACGATTTCACCATCTGGGCGTTGAGACTGCGCACGAGCTCGTCGTCGTCGATCACCAGCACCCGACCGGCGTGACGCCATCCGGTGGATACGGGAACCTCGGCCCGCGGCGGGAGCGGCGCCGCACCGGGCGCGGGCGGCAACAGCAGGCGGAAGACGGATCCCCGGCCCGGCGTGCTCTCGACCAGCAGCGCACCCTTGTGCCCGCGCACCGTGCCGATTACGGCCGAGAGTCCGAGCCCGCGGCCGGCAAACTTAGTGGTAAAGAATGGATCGAAAATCTTCGCCACCGTCTCCGGGGGCATGCCGCCGCCCGTGTCGCGGACCTCGAGGTAGACGTAGTTGCCCGGCGGCAGCGTCGCGCCGACAGCACAGGCAGCGAGCGCCGCGCGGTCGGCGCGCACCAGGCCGGTCGACAGTGTAATCTCGCCGCCAGATTCACCGATGGCTTCTGCCGCATTGAGAATGAGGTTCATCACGCTCTGGCGGATGAGGGCGGCATCGACCATGACCGCGGGAAGGGCGGGCGTAAGGGCGAGGTGCAGAGAGGCGCGACGGACAAGCGCGACCTCCACGAGCGGACGGAGATTCTCGACCACAACACTGAGATCGGCCGGCTCGATGTTGAGCCGGCCCATGCCGGCGTACGCGAGCATCTGCTGGCAGAGCTCGGCGGCGCGGAGCGACGCAGTTTCGATGGCGCGAAGTTGCGGGTCGAGCGGAGAACCGGGCGGCAGGGCGAGGCGGGCCAGCGTGGCGTTGCCAAGAATGGGGGTGAGGAGATTGTTGAAGTCGTGGGCGATACCGCCGGCGAGCAGGCCGATGCACTCGTACTTCTGCCCGTCGAGCAGCCGGCGCTCGAGTTCGAGCCGGTCCGCTTCGGCCCGTTTCTGCGCCGTGATGTCAATCGCGAGACCCTCAAGGAAGAGCAGCGTGCCCTCGGGGGCGAAGACGCCGCGACAGCGCGAGAGCACCCACTTCTCCTCACCGCTGCGAGTGATCAGACGAAACTCGACCTCGATGTTGCGCCGGGCCTGCAGGCCGTCCCGGGTCGCGGCCCGCACGCGCTCGACGTCGTCCGGGTGGATGAGGTCGCGAAAATGCACCCGGTGGGCCGTCAGATCCTCCGGCGCGTGCCCGGTGAGGGCGAGCGCACCATCGCTCACGTAAAGCACCGCGAGCTGACTGTCGTAGAGGCAGCGGTAGGCCATGCCCGGGAGTGATTGGACCAGGGTCTCGAAGTGACGGCGACTCTCAGCCAGTTCAGCGGTGCGCAGGGAAACCTCGTGCTCGACCACCCGGGTATGACGGGCGCTGAACGTAAGAAAGACAGCCAAAAGTCCGGTGCAGACAAGGCCGAGCCCCAATGCCGCGAGCGGCATGAATGACGAAGAGGCTGCGCCCGCGACCACGCGATAATGAATCGTCCAGGTCCGTCCGCCAAAAATGAGCGGCAGCCGGCGGAATTCGCTGGCCACAAACTCGGCCTCGGTGGGCGGGTTGGCTTTCGAAACCTCGGCGGCGGGATGAAAATAGAGCACCCGGCGATCGGGTCGCGTCGCAGATTCGTCGACAAACATGACCTCGACTTTCGCGGCCGCCACCTGGCGCCAAGGCTGTACGAGCAACTCCTTGGCCCGGAAGACAGCGAGCACGTAGCCCAGGAAACGCGTGGCCCCGCCGCCGGCAGCCGATACCGGTGCAATCATGATGATCCCGGTGTCGCGCGTCTTTTCGTACACGAGCCTGAGCTGGCCGCTGACGCTAATCGCGTCGGTCTGCCGGGCGCGGTCGAGACTGGCGGCAAGGGGGCTGATCGCGATATCGGAGCCAAGCACCGCACGGTTTGCGGCAAGGGGCTCGGCAAACCGAATGGGAAAATATTCCGCGCGTGATTCGGCGCGCACGTCGCCGCCCTCGCGCCGACGCTGGATAATTTGAAAACCGGGGCCGAACTCCGCCGCGCTTGCCCGTTCCCACTCCGCCCGCTGCTCAGCAGTAACCCGGGGTGCCCATTGCAGGGCCAGGATGCCGGGTTGCCGCTTGATCAACGCCTGTGCCGCCCGTTCAAATCCGCCGCGGTCAAGCGTTTCATTTTCCGCCACGAGCAACTTCAGGGCGAACACCGCCTCCTGGTAGTTGTCGAGCGTTTCGCGGATGAGGGCATGGCGCGATTCGATCTGGCGGTTTAATTCTGCCGCGCGCTGCTGCTCCGCCCGATTATGGGCGAACCGGTAGAAACCAACCGAACCGAGCACACCGGCGAGAACGACCGCGGCGACGACAAGCTTCGTACCGAGGGTGGCGGGCCGGGGAGCAGGGGCAGGACTCATGATGGGCCGCGCGACAGAAACATTCCGCGGCAGCAGGGTCAAAGCCGGTAGGGCAGAGGAAACCGGGCGGTGAGCGCCACGACCCGCTGTTTCGTTGACGCGATCACGGCGGCTTCAGCGGGTGTGCCGATGGCGGCGAGCACCAAATCGATGCACGCGGCGATTTCCTCCATTTCGCCTTCGCCGAAACCGCGCGTCGTGACGGCCGGCGTACCGAGACGAATGCCGGAAGCCTGAAACGGGGAACGCGTCTCAAAGGGTACGGTGTTCTTATTGCACGTGATGCTTGCCAAATCGAGGGTCTCCTGGGCGCGTTTGGCGGTGAGCTCGGGGAACTTCGGACGGAGATCGACGAGCATGAGGTGATTGTCGGTGCCGCCGGAGACGATCTTGTAACCGCGGGCCGCCATGGCGGCGGCGAGCGCACGGGCGTTCTTCACGATCTGCTCCGAATACGTTTTGAACTCGGGCTTGAGGCACTCGCCGAAGCAAACCGCCTTGGCCGCGATGACGTGCATCAGCGGCCCCCCCTGCCCGCCGGGGAACATCGCCGAATCCACCGCCTTCGCGTGGGCCGCCCGGCAGAGAATCAGGCCACCGCGCGGACCCCGCAGCGTCTTGTGTGTGGTGGTGGTGACAAAATCCGCGTGCGGGACCGGCGAAGGATGAATACCCGCGGCCACCAGACCGGCAATATGCGCGATATCCGCAAACAGCAGCGCCCCGACGCTCCGCGCGATCTCGCCCATTCGGGAAAAATCGATCACCCGCGAATAGGCGCTCGCCCCGACGGTGATCATCTTCGGCTTCTCGCGGACGGCGACATTCGCGAGCTCGTCGTAGTCGATCAGGCCATTGTCCTCGCGCACGCCGTACTGGCAGAAGTTGTAGAGCTTGCCGGAAAAATTCGCGGGATTGCCATGCGTGAGATGACCGCCATGGCTGAGGTTCATGCCGAGCACCTTGTCGCCCGGCTGAAGGACGGCGGTGTAGACGGCGAAGTTGGCCTGGGAACCGGAGTGCGGCTGGACGTTGGCGTGCTCCGCCCCAAAGAGTTTCTTCGCGCGCTCGATCGCCAGCGTCTCGACCTGATCAACGAACTCGCAGCCGCCATACCAGCGTTTCCCCGGATAACCCTCGGCGTACTTGTTGGTCAGGACACTGCCCTGCGCCTCCATCACCGCCGGGTAGGTGAAATTCTCCGAAGCGATGAGCTCGATATGGCTCTGCTGCCGGGCGAGCTCAGCCGCCACCGCGGCGTAAATTTCGGGATCGAGGGTGCGAAGCGGGGCGGAGGCAAGGGACATGGTGATCGAGCGAGGAAGCCGGATTTCGAGTTCGAGCGGTGGGGAGTAACAACAGACAAAATCAAAATCCAAGAATCTAAACAATAAACTACGTTAGAAGTGTCTTAAGGTGTTCGACGAGCGCCGGGATCGACTCGACCATCTCGTCGCGCGCCCCTTCGTAAGTCTGGAGCGGACCACCATAGGGGTCGGCAATTTCCCGGTTGACGTCACCGGGGATGAACTCCCGAAAAAGGAAAACGTGCTCCGGGAGCGGATCAGCCTGCAGCTGGATCATCGCGCGATGCGACTCGGTCATGCACAGCACGACAAACGCCTCGTCGAGCAGGCGTTGGGTAAGCGGCTGGCTGCGATGCGAGGAGACGTCGATGCCAACCTTTTTCAGCGCCCGCACGGAATTTTCCGAAGCTGGCTCGCCCGTGCGCGCCATCACGCCGGCCGAGATCACCTTGAGCGAGCGCAAGGGCTCGGGTTGCGCGGCCAGAGCATGCTGCAACAGGGCCGCAGCCATTGGGCTGCGGCAGATGTTCGCTGTGCAAACGGTGACGATTGAACCCGGTCCGGACATCGTGGGGAGGGAGAGGACACGCTTTTTGCGGAAAGGCAAAACCCGATTCCGCTCAACCCGGCGATGCCGGCGGCCAGCCGCCCCAGTCCCTTCCCCTGCCCCCAGCCCCGCGGCCGGCTCAGATTTTCTTCAGCGCGAGGAGCGCCCGGTGCAGATGCACGGCGCGTTGCAGCGCCGCGTCGACCGGCGGAGGTGCCGGTCCGTCCTTGGCCGCCACGCGGGGGCCGGGTTCCGTCAGGCGATCCGGCGAGAGACTCGCCTCATCGTTGCGCACCTTGTCCGGATTATCGGCTAGGAGCGCCGCGAGGGCCACGCCCTCCTCGAAGGCATCGTAGGCGCGACGCTCGTCCGCCGCCGACGCCCGCACCGCGAGATCCGGATGGAAATTGCCCGCGGCGATGCCCACGACGATGAACGAGGAACGCTGATCACCCACCCCAAGCGCAGCCAGCAACGCCTCCCCGGTGCCAGCGTTGGCGAGGACGAAAATCGGGGCGCGGGGCGCGGCATGAAAGGTCAGCCACGCGCGAAACGCAGTGGCGGCCTGGAGTTCGACGGGCACGTAACGCACATCGAGCACGCACGCCCGCGGTGCCGGCATTGCGGGAAGATCGGCGGGAAGTTCGTGCATCCGGTAGTAGGCGAGCCCCTGGCCGAGATCACGCGCGGGCGGAGGCGCGGCACCCGCCACCGGCGCCACCGCGCGGACCACGGCGAGGACCAAAAGAAACGCCCCAACCCGGCGCGCGAGAGAAGACAGAACGCGGCCTCTCATGCGGAGCGGTTGAGCTGCCGGGCCCCGATATCGCGGCGAAAATACTTGGTCGCGCAAGTAATCGCATCGCAGGTCGCATACGCGTTGGCCGCGGCGATTTGGAGGGTCGGACCGAGCGCGGTCACCCCGAGCACGCGGCCACCGTGGGTGACCATCTGCCCGCTCGCGTTCCTCGCCGTGCCGGCATGAATGATCGACACGCCCGGCGGCAATTTGTCCGGAAACGAAATCGGGTCACCCCTGGCATAAGCATCGGGATAACCCCGGGCGGCAATGACGACACAGAGGGCGTGCTCCGGCTTGACCGCGAGCTTGACGCCGGCGAGCTCACCCCGCGCCGCGGCCCAGAGGAGGGCGAGCACATCGGTCGCAAGCCGCGGCAGCACCACCTGCGTTTCCGGGTCGCCGAAGCGGGTGTTGTATTCCAGCACGCTCGGGCCACCGGTCGTCAGCATAATCCCGATAAAAAGCGTGCCACAAAACTCGATCCCTTCCGCCGCAATCGCGTCGACCGAGGGCCGGACAATCTCGCGGTCGATGCGTTCAAGGAGCCCGGGCGTGACCACCTCGGCCGGCGAGTACGTGCCCATGCCGCCGGTATTGGGTCCGGTGTCGCCGTCGCCAATCCGCTTGTGGTCCTGCGAGGTCGGCAGCGTCACGTAGTCGCGCCCCGACACGACGACCAGGATCGAGGTCTCCTCCCCGTGGAGGCAGTCCTCGATGAGAATCTGGCTTCCGCTGGCGCCGAATTTTCCGCCCTCGAGCATCTCCCGCACGGCGGCCTCGGCCTCGGCGCGCGTCTGCGCAACCACGACCCCTTTGCCAGCGGCGAGGCCATCGGCCTTGATGACAATCGGGATATTTTTCGCCCGCAGGTAGTCGAGGGCCGGGCCGACCTCACTGAAGAAACCCGCGGGGGCCGTTGGGATATTGTACTTCAGCAGGAGTTTCTTCGTGAAAATCTTCGAGGCCTCGAGCCGAGCCCCGGCCGCCTTGGGTCCGTAGACGGGGATGCCGGCAGCGATGAGTTGATCGGCGAGGCCGAGCGAGAGCGGCACCTCGGGTCCGACCACGACGAACTCGACCTGTTCGCGCCGGGCGAGGGCGACGAGGCCGGCGATGTCATCGGCGGCGACCGGAAAACACGTTCCGTCGATTGCGATCCCGGCATTGCCGGGCGCGCAGAGCACGCGGGGTCGGGCCGGCGACATGAGCAGAGCGCGAACCAGAGTGTGTTCGCGCCCGCCGGACCCGACGACGAGAATGGAGCGGGGAAGATTCATCACAGAAACGGAGTTTTGCGGCGGCAGCGCCAGTTTACAGCACCTGCAGCTTCTTGCGGTAGAATGCCACGACCTCGTCGGGATCGTCGGTGAACAGGAGGTAATCCGACATCCAGGCGGGGGCCCGCTTGGTCTGAATCATGGTGCGCAACTGGCGTCGCAGATCGCCCCAGAATTTGGCGTTGAAAAAGACGTACGGCACCCGGGGTCGGATGCCCAGTTTGAGGTTGCACATCTCGATGCCGACCTCCTCGAGCGTGCCGACACCCCCGACATTGAAGATGCAAAAATCCGCGGCCTCGAACCATTTTTGCCGGAAGTGCCGGGACGATTCCTGAAACGTGTTGAAGAAATCCACTCCGAGTTCGGGCGGCTGGGCCTCCAGTTCGAGGAAGCAGGCGCCAGTGAGCGCACCTTTGCCGCGCGCCTGATCGGTCGCCAGGCGCATCACGCCGCCGCCACCACCCGTCAGCACGCCGAGGTTGGTGCCGATGAAGGACGTGAGTTTGTCGACCAGCGAGGAGATGCGTTCGGTATCGGCCTGCTCCAGCCCGATGGCGGAACCGTAAAACGCGAGGATAGTCGCCTCCTGGAACTTGCGGGCGACCTCCTCGCGCACAAAGAAACCGTGGTCCTTCTTGTACGTGTGGAAATAGAGATCCTTCGTCAGCTCGTCGTACCAATAGACCTTGAGGCCGATGGCCTCAAAGGTGTCGAGCCGCGCGTGGGCGTTGCTTGACAGGAAATAACCGTGGGTGCGGGAGGCCTTGCGAAAGATGATCCGCCGCAGTTTCATGTCGCCCAGGCGCGTGAGCAGCTCGATTTGCTCAAGCAGGTTGGGGAAAAAATCCAGGACGAGCGTGTCGGCGCTTTCGGGCGCGGCGTCGAGCGCCTGGATCATGGTGCGATAGCCGCAGGCGTCACCCCGCGGGCCGAGGGTCTTCTTCAGATCGTCGCCCGCCTTGAGCAGGAGCGCGTGATTCTCCATCGTCGCGCTCTGGCCCTTGACCGTGATCTTTGTCCGCGGGCGCGTCTCGCCGTGTTCACGCGGCGGCTTTTCGTCGAGGCACTTGTAGAGCTCGGCGGCCGTGCCGAGCAGCCGGGTGCGCTTCCGGGCGAGAGCCTTGGACTCAGGGTCGGCCGCCTCGGGCGCTCGAAACACCTCGACCGACACCACCGGATTAACGACGGGCTGGTCGCCTGTGTTGTAGATTTCCAACATGACGTTCGTGCCGAACGTCTTGATCGGATCGAGCAACACCGCGCTCGTGTGGATGCCGAAGTTGCCCTCGCCCTGGTTGAGCACGACAAAGTGCTCCTTCAGAAACATGGAACAGCTCGTGAGAATGCCGGAGCGCGGCGGGATCGCCAGGGGCGCGGCCTCATGCCGGATCTGCACGCGATCGAGGTAACTGCGACCGGCCACCCCGCTGACCACGCGCTCGAAGTCGGCGCGCACCAACCGCTGGCTGAGCGTGTAGGTGAGCTGGTGCGGCGTGAGAAACACGCGCCCCTGGCTGTCGATGCTGATCGTGTTGGGCAGCTTGATCCGGTTCTCCTTCAGGGCGTCCCAGATTTCGGCGGTGGAGAGCTTGGCCGCCACCGGGGCGTAAAAGAGCCGGCCGATCGGCGCGCCGACGCGCATGAGTTTCTTCCAGTAGGCGGCATGCGGAAAGCTCCCGTCGAAGATGAACGCGTCGGCCTCGAGCTCGAGCCGGTTGCCCTCAATCCGGGGCGAACCGTGCGTCAGCATTTCGACGCCGATGCGGGCCATCGAGCTGCGCTCGCTGAATTTAAGGACGGGAAGCAGGCTCTTGAGCATCTCCAGTTCCGCCGGATGCCGGGGCCAGAAGGCGAGGGTCACGCTCACGACGCGCTCGTCCTTGTTCCTCACCGCGAGGATCTGGCCGTCCTGGCTGCTCCAAAATTGGTCTGCGTTCATGGTCGGAAAGGGTCAGCTGATGGCCGATCGGCGGAGCCGACACAAGCGGGGAGTAATCGTGATTGCTTTCGCCGGCGACGGCTGGCACATGTGGAAACTTTACGGCTCAAAACAGCGTTCCCACCGTTTCACCACCCAGTCCCAATCCACGAATGAAATTGAAGCATCCCGCCACGATTTTCCTGCTTGCCCTCGGCCTGGCCGCGGCGCGCGCCCAGGAGGTCAAGCTCAACATCCCCGGCCAGCCGGCCCCGGCCGCCGGCCCGGCCCCGGCCGCGGTCGTCTATCCTGAAGCGCAACTGATCGAGGAATTCGGTTGGTTCATCGGCAAACGCGTCGGCCTCACCGAACTCGCGTTCAGCCCGACTGAGATCGCCGCCCTCATGAAGGGCTTCTCGGCCGCGGCGGCGGGCAAGGAATCGCCCTACGAGCTGGAAAAAATCGGGCCGGCGATGGACGAATTCATGCAGAAGAAGCAGGCCACTTACCTCGGCAAGCTCAAGGGTCAGAATCAGGCGGCCAATGTGGCGTTCTTCGCCAAGCTGAAGGAAAACAAGGCCATCGTCGAACTCCCGAGCGGCCTCCGCTACGAAATCGTCAAGGCGGGCACCGGCGCCGCGCCGAAGGCGACCGAGACCGTGAAGGTGCACTACACCGGCACGCTGATCGACGGCAGTGTTTTCGACAGCTCCGTCCAACGCGGTGAACCCGCCGAATTCGCGCTGGATCAGGTGATCCCCGGTTGGACCGAGGGCATTCAGAAGATGACCAAGGGCGGCAAAATCAAACTCTACGTCCCGCCGCAGCTGGCCTACGGCGACGACGGCCGGCCTGGCATCCCGCCCGGCTCGACGCTGATCTTCGATGTCGAACTGCTCGACATCAAGCCGACCGCCGCGGCGGCTCCGGCCGCGGCCGCCCCGACGCCAGCGGCCAAGTAAACACTCTCGAAGCGACTCCTTTTCAACCAAGCCCCCGCGCCGCCGGGGGCTTTTTGCTGGCCAATGCTTCCGCCCTACCCGGCCACCGCGCGCGCGTCCGCGAGAAAAGCCGCGACCTCTGCATCCGACGTCGCCCACGAACACATGAGACGGTAGCCGTGTGCGCCGACGAATTTGTAGAAATGCCAGCCGCGGGCCTCGAGCCCCGCGGCCACCCGCGGCGGCAGCTCGACGAACACGCCGTTCACCTCCACCGGCGCAATCAGGTTGAAACCGAGCGCACGCAGCCCGGCCGCGAGCTGCTGCGCCTGCCGGTTCGCGTGCGCGCCGTGGCGCAGCCAGCCCCCCTCGCGGAGCAGCGCCGTCCATTGCACGGCGGCGAAACGCATCTTCGACGCGAGCTGGCCCGACTGCTTCACCCGATAGTCGAATTCGCGGGCGAGTTCGCGGTTGAAGAAAACGACCGCCTCCGTCGCCAGCAGCCCGTTCTTCGTGCCGCCGAAGCAAAGCACGTCGACCCCGGCCCGCCACGTGATGTCCGCCGGCGAAAACCCGCGCAGCCCGAGGGCGGCAACCGCGTTCGCAAACCGCGCCCCATCGACGTGGACCGCGAGGCCGCGGCCATGCGCAAAATCAGTCAGGGCACGGAGCTCATCCGGCGTGTAGACCGTGCCAAGCTCGGTCGACTGCGTCAGCGACAACGCCCGGATCTTGGGAAAATGCACCCCGTGGCCGCGGTGCATCACCGGCTCGAGATCGGCCGGCCGCAGCTTGGCGTGCGGGGCCGCGATCGGGATGACCTTGCTGCCGCCCGTGAAGAATTCGGGCGCGCCGCATTCGTCGCTCTCCACGTGTGAAAACTCATGGCAAAGGATGCCGTGGTGGCGCTGGCACAGCGCCGCGAGCACGAGGGCGTTGGCCGCGGTACCGTTGAAGACGAAGAACACGTCGCACGCCGTCTCGAACACCTCCGCGAACATCTGTTTTGCCTCGGCGGTGTGAGCATCGTCGCCGTAACTGGGCACGCGACCCGCATTCGCCGCGGCCAGCGCGGCGAGCGCCTCGGGACAGATCCCGGCGGTGTTGTCGCTGGCAAAGGCGTAGTCGTGGCGCGCGGCGGTCGTAATCATTTGGTGTTTGGCAACGGCCGTGACGGCACGTTTCGTCAAAGCGCACGCGATGAACGCAGCCCACGTCAACCTCTACCTTGTCGGTTTCATGGGCACCGGCAAGACCACCGTCGGGCGGGCCGTGGCGGCCAAGCTCGGTTTTCGCGTGCTCGACAGCGACCACGAGATCGAGCGGTTGCAGGGAAAAACCATCCCCGCGATTTTCGCCCAGTCCGGCGAGCCGGCGTTCCGGGTGATGGAGCGCGAGTTCATCGAGCGGGGACATCCGGCCGAGCAGACCGTCGTCGCCTGCGGCGGCGGGCTCGTGGTGCAGCCGGGCATGCTTGAGTTGCTCAAGAGCAAGGGCGTCGTGGTGTGCCTGCACGCCTCGATCGAAACGATCGTCGCCCGCACCGGACGGCAGCGCAACCGGCCGCTGCTCGAGGTCGAGGATCCCGAGCAGCGCGTGCGCCTGCTTTATGCGGCGCGCGAACCGATCTATCGACAATCCGGCACCGTGATTCTCACCGATTCGCGCCCGCTGCACGACATCGCGGCGCACGTCATCCGCGCCTGGCGCCGCGACGCGGCAGACTATGCGCGAGGCCGGTCATGAGGCCTCCGCTGAGCCGGCCCGATCTTCCCCTGCCCGCTTCCGATCCGTGACGAACGAGCGACAAGAGGAGTTCCGCCACCGCCTCGCCGCGCTTGGCTTCGACGACGTTCGCTTCGCGACCGTCACCCCGGAAGGCCCGCCGTCGACCGGTTCCGGGACGGCGTTGCGTGACTGGATCGACGCCGGTCTCCACGCCGACATGCACTGGATGGAACGGACAACCGGGAAAAGATTGTCCCCCGAACTGGTTCTGCCCGGCGCCAGATCGATTGTGATGCTCGGCGTGAATTACTGGCGCGACGCCCTGGCAGCGGGTGACGGACCGAACCGGGCAAAATCCGCGGTCCCCGTCTGGGCGCGCTATGCGCAGCATGAAGACTACCACGATACGATTAAGCCGGCACTCGTCACCGCCGGCCGCCTGCTCGAAGAGATCGCCGGCATCGGGGCCCATGATTATCGTTACTATGTGGATACCGGGCCCGTGCTCGAACGCGGATGGGCGGCCCGGGCGGGCCTTGGATTCATCGGCAAGAACGCGATGCTGATCTCGCGCCGCCACGGGAACTGGCTTTTTCTGGCCGCGATCCTGACCCGCGTCGAATTTACGCCGGACGAGCCGGTGCGAAAGAAAGCCGTCGCACGCGAAATCGGGCTCCTGTGCGGCAAATGCACCCGTTGCCTTGACGCCTGTCCGACCAACGCGTTTCCACGCCCGGGCGTGGTCGATGCGGGGCGCTGTATTTCCTACCAGACGATCGAAAACAAAGGTGTAATCCCGCGCGGCCTGCGGGCCGGCATCGGCAACCGAATCTATGGCTGCGACGTATGCCTGGAGGTGTGCCCGTGGAACCGGTTCGCCCGGACGGGGCGCCAGTTGCTGCTGTCGGCACGCTATGATCTGGCAGAGCTGACGCTGCCGGAAATCCTCGCGCTCACGCCGGAACAATTCGCGGTGGTTTTTCGCCGCACGCCGATCAAACGGCTGAAACTCGCGGGCCTGTTGCGGAACGCGTGCCTCGTCGCCGGCAATAGCGGCAATCCTGCGCTGCTGGCGAAACTCACGCGGCTGGCGGCGAGCCACGACTCCGCGCTCGTCCGCGCGCATGCCGTCTGGGCCGTGTTCCGTCTCGGCGGCGGCGAGCTGCTCCGCGAGGCGCGCAGGCTTGAGCAGGACCCGATCGTGATTGCGGAATACGACGCCGAGCCGTCGCCGGCTTGAGGCAGCACTACTTGAAAGCCGCGCTCATCACGGTCACGACCGACGCGGGTGGGCGAATCGGCTTGCCCGTCCGGTCAACGAAGGCGTGCACGGTATGGCCGGTGGCGAGCAGTTCGTCGCCGCGGCGCACTTCATATTCGAGGCGAATCCGGAGGATCGGTTTTTCGCGCAACGTCGTTATAATTGTCAGCGTGTCGTCGTAGACAGCCGGCCGGATATATTTCGCCGCCACTTCCAGCACCGGCAGCAGGTAACCGTCCGCCTCGAGCTTGCGGTAGGGCAGGCCCATTTCCTTGAGCAGATGGGTGCGACCGATTTCAAACCACGGCAGATAGCTGCCGTGGTAAACGACTCCCATCATGTCGGTTTCGGCGTAGCGGACCGTGACCGCGGTGCGCGACTGAATCATGGGACCGTCCATGCGGGGTTGAAAAGCGCCTCGGCGGATTCCTTCCAGCAGTTGCGCGCCGCCCAATCCCGGCCCGCGGCGCCGAGCTTTTTCCGGAGGTGCGGATCATGGATGAGTTTCTCGAACGCCGCGGCCAGCTGCGCCGGACGTTCCGGCGGCACGAGCAAACCGGTCACCCCCTCCACGACCGCTTCGGACACACCGCCGACATCGTGCGCCACGACCGGCAGCCCGTGCGCGGCCGCCTCGAGGTAAACGAGCCCAAAGCCCTCGATGCTGTGGTCGAGATTCACGCTCGTCATCGCGAAGATGTCTGCCCGGCCATAAACGCTCGCGAGTTCCTCATCCGGCAGGTTGCCGAAAAACCGGACGGTAAGATCCGGCGCGGCCGCCGCGGCGGACCGAATCTGGCCCTCGTAGTTACCCTTGGTCTCAGCACCCACGATCCAATATTCGAGCCCGGCGCGGACGCCGGGGGGGAGCAGCTGCAGCGCCTGCAACGTGAGGAGCTGCCCCTTCCGGGGGTGCAACCGGCCAACGGTGAGCACGACAATCTTGTTCGTCGGCGAAGCCGGCTTGGGGGGCACGACCGCAAAGTCGGACCGGAGGGCGCCGGGCGTCAGGAACATCTTGTCGGCGGCCTCGGGAAAATGATTGAGCAACAATGCCTGGGTGAACGTGCTGAGGGTGCTGACCCGGGTCGAGCGCTGGATCAGCTGGCCGGCGAGCCAGCGGCGCAGCGGGCTGCGGGCAAAGTTCAGGATTTCCGATCCATGGAAGGTGAGCACCAGCCTTCGCGGGCGAAACGTCCGGAAGAATTGCAGCAACATCATCGTCATCATGGGACCGGGTTCCGGCAGGTAGACGGTGGCGTGGCGGAGCTCGCGGCGGTGGCGAACAAGTTCGCGCGTCAGCTGAAGCTGACAGGACAGGTCATGGGTGCCCTTGAGCGGCATCCGGCGCAGTCGAAACGGCCAGTCGGCCTTCTCTGCGGCCGGCGCCGCGGACTGGGCCCAGACCTCCACATCGTACCCCAAGGTCGAGGACGCGCGGGCTATTTCCTCGGTAAACGTCGCGATGCCACCACGCTTCGGGTAGAATTCGTGCGTGATCAAATAGATCGGCGGGTGGAGGGCGGCGAGGGAGGGTGCGCTCATGCGCGGAAAATCGGGAAGTTGGATTAGGCGCGCACCACGAAACTGGCAAGCGTCGTTCGCACCCGGCCGATCGATTAGAACTTGCTGGAACACGGAAACCTGCGCCGCCTATTCGCGGTAACCGGGCTCGGACCGGCCGAAATAATGGGTTTGCTTTCACCCCACGCAATAACATACCAGAACCGAGCCATGCCAGAAACCGCAGCACCATCCAATCCCGGCACGAACAAGCCGTTCTCCGCGACGTCCAAGCCGTTTGCACCCGAAGATGAGGCGGCCCTGCGGGAGGCGCTGAAGCGCTGCTCACCGTCGACCTTCGAGGCGGCTGTGCAGTTTCGCAGGACGGGGAATGCCGAGCATGTGCCCGCCGTTGTCATCGGTGTGATTGAGCGCTTCGTCGAACCAGATTTGCGCGTCAAACTGAAGGACGCCGACGACGATCTCCGGCTGATCGAGGATTTGGGGGTCGATTCGCTGACCATGATGGAAATCGTCATCCTCGTGGAAGACGTTTTGATGATGACGATCAACAACGACGAACTGCGCAACCTGCGTACCGTCGGAGACGTAAAGACGTTCATCGACTGCAAGATTCGCGGACTTCCGCTGCCCAAGCCGACCAAGTTCATCCCGATCGAGCACATCGGCGCGGTCATGCCGATGCAGCCGCCGTTCCTTTTCCTCAACGAGGCGTCGGTCAGCTCCACTTCCGCCAACGGCAAGTACAAGATTTCCGGCCAGGAGTATTTCCTCCAAGGTCATTTCAAGGACAACCCGGTGATGCCCGCGTCGATCATGCTTGAGGCTCTCGGACAGCTCGCGGTGCTTTATTTGCTGGAGGGCGCACCCACGGAGCCCGGCAAGGTGGTCAGTCCCCAAACCATCTTCTTTACCGGTTGCGAAGGCGTCCGCGCTCATCGCGTGTGCCGTCCGGGCGATATCCTCACCCTCTCGATCAAGCCGAAGCGGATGAAAATGCCCCTTGCGACCTTCGAAGGCTCCATCCGCGTGGGCCAGGAAAAGGCCGTCATCGTGGAGGAAATCACACTCACCTACGCTTTTGTCGATGCGGCCAACGCGCCCGTGCCGATCAGTGGCGTCCCTCATTCCGACGCAATCAACGGGGCCGAACCAGCGCCTGCGCCCACCCCACTTCGCGCGGCCATCAACGCCTAGGTTTCTGCTCCGCAAGAACCTGATAAATTTTCCGCCCCGGGCCGGAAAATCATGTCCAGAGTTTTCATCACCGGCCTCGGATTCGTCACCTGCATTGGGAACGACGCCATCACGGTCACGCGCAACCTCCGCGAGCTGCGGCATGGATTCGAGCTTTACCCTCCATTCCAGCGCGAAGAATATCCGTGCAAAGTTGCGGGCCCAGTCAGAGATTTTTCCACCGACTCGACCGACCCGGAAGACTGGACTTTTCCGACGCGTTACCGGATCAAGCGCGAGATCCTGCGCTCGATGGCGCCGAACGGTCTCTTCGCGCACTGCGCCATGCTCCAGGCGATAGAGGATGCCGGCATCACCGGATCCGACATCTCAAACTCCGACACCGGGCTCTATGCCGCATCGGGCGGTTCGCCCTTCCTGACCCACTACCACCACGAGCGGTTCGTCAAACTCGGTGTGATGCGTTGTTCGCCGATGGGAATCGTGTCGTCCATCGTCGGCACGCTGAACTTCAACCTGGTGGCTGCGTTCAAGATTCTCGGCGCCTCGTGCGGCTTCTCCTCCGCCTGCGCCTCCTCGGCCCATGCCATTGGTTACGCGTTCGACGATATCTCGCTGGGCCGGCAAAAGCGGATGTTCGTCGTTGGCGCCGAGGATGGAAACTTTGACGCCATCATGCCGTTCGCCGGCATGAGGACGCTCTCGCTGCAGACGGACCCGAACATCGCCTCGCGGCCCTTCGACATCGCACGCGATGGCTTTGTCGGTACGGGCGGCGCCGCGGTCCTGATCCTCGAGAGCGAAGAGGAAGTTACGCGCCGCAGCGTTAAACCCTACGCGGAAATTCTTGGCTGGGGCCAGGCCTCCGACGGTTACAACGTCGCCATCTCGCACCCCGAGGGCAGCGGCTCCGCCGCGTCGATGAAGAATGCCCTGCGCGCGAGTCGCGTCGCGCCCGAGGAAGTCGATTACGTCAATGCCCACGCCACCTCCACCCTCATCGGCGATGTGTCCGAGGCGCGTGCGCTCCGCGCCGTATTTCAGCACGCGGCGGAACGCCCCGCGATCAGCAGCACGAAGGCCCTCACCGGCCACGGTCTGTCGCTCGCCGGTGCCATGGAGAGCGCCTTTTGCGCGCTCGCGCTGCGCGATAAATTCATCCCCGGCAATGCCCATCTCACGCAGGTCGATCCCGAGTGCGACGGCCTGAACATCCCTCGCACCACTGAGAACCGCGCCGCCAACATCGTGATCAAAAACAGCAGCGGTTTCGGCGGCGCCAACGTCGCGATAGTATTCAGACGCATGGCCTGAGCGCGGCGCAACCCGACCGATGGACCGCGGCCAACGCCCCTTGCCTGTATTTCTCGCAACGTGATCGCACCGCGTGTCTCCGATTTTCACCGCACCGCGTTTGTGACCGGCGCCAGCACGGGGCTCGGCCGGGCGTTCACCGAAATGCTGCTCGCTGACGGCGTGCGCGTCTGGGGCACCTCGCGCGATCCGGCGCGCCTGGCTACGTTTGCTGCGGCCCATCCGGCGCTGTTCACCCCGGTCGCGCTCGAATTGCGCGATGGGGCACGGGCCGAGGCGATTTTTGCCGACGCCGATCGCGCCGCGGGAGGATTCGATCTCTTGATCAACAACGCCGGCTACGGGGTCTTTGCCGAGTACGCCGCCACGGAATTCTCCACCTGGGCGGAGCAGCTCGAGGTGATGCTGATCGGCCCGGCACGCCTCTCCCACGCCCTGCTGCGCAGCTGGCGTGCCCGGCCGGCCGGCCGGCCGGCGGGCGCCCTGGTGAACATCTCGTCGCTGGCCGCCGAATTCCCGCTGCCGTTCCAGGCCGCGTACAACATGGCAAAGTCGGGTCTCTCGGCGCTCAGCGAAAGCCTGATGCTCGAGACCGCCGGGATGGGGGTCGTGGTGATCGATTTCCGTCCGGGCGACTACCGCACCGACTTCGACGGATCCGTGCGCCGCCCGCAGGCGAACGGGACGCCGCGCATGGCGCGCGCCTGGGCAGCCTTCGAGGCGATGATGCGCAGCGGCCCGCCGCCCGCCCACGCCGCCGCCGCGCTGCGCCGGGCCCTGCTGCGCCGCCGCTGCGGCACGGTCCGCACCGGGCGTTTCTTTCAAGCTGTCGCGGCGCCATTGCTCGCCCGCCTCGGGTCATTGGCATTGAAACGCCGGCTCCAGGCCCGCTACTTCAACGTCGGATGAAATTCACTCCGCCGCCGGGCCGCCCGTTCCTGCCCCCGAACTGACGCATGTCCAAAATCCGCATTCTCGTCCTCACTTCCAGCACCGGCGGCGGCCACGACGCCCGGGCCGAGGCGTTTGCCGAATGGTGCTTCCAGCTTTACCGCCACGACGTCGATGTGCGCATCGAGCAGATGTTGGAAAAATCCTCCGTGGTGAACCGCAACGGGGTGCGCCTCTACAACCGGCTGCAACGCAGCGCCCCTTGGGTGCACAAGTTGTTTTACGCGGTCGTCGAGCTGCTCAGCTATCTGAACCGGCGCGATGTAACCTTCGGGGCGGCCTACTACCTCAGTGTGCTGCGCGAGTACCGGCCGCACCTGATTTTCAGTGTGCACGATCTGCTCAACCGCGGCTACTTCCAGCTCGCCCGCCAGGTGCTGGGCCCCGCCAAGGTCCGGTGCGCCACGTACTGCAGTGAATTTTCCGGCGGCTGGGGCTACTCGCGCAATTGGATCGAGCCCTCCGTCGATCTCTATTTTTCGCGCACCCAGACGGCCAACGACTACGCGATCAAGAAGGGTATCCCGCCCGAAAAGGCCCGCGTCCGCGGCTATCTCATGCTGCCGCGGTCAAGCCTCGGGGTGCTGACGGCCCAGGAGCGCCGCGCGTTTCGCACCAAACGGCTCGGACTCGATCCCGCGCGTTTCACCGTGTTTCTTGCGACCGGCGGCAACGGCGCGAACAACCATCTCGCGCTCCTCCCCGCCCTGCTGAAACATCCCGATCGCGTGCAGGCGATTATCATCTGCGGCCGGAACAAGGAGACATACAACGAACTCGTTCACTGGCGCGCCACCCACCCGGAATTCACCTGCCACATCGAGGGCTATTCCGAGTCCGTCCACCTCCTGATGCAGGCCAGCGACGCCATTGTCACCCGCGGCGGCACGACGACCTGCGCCAAGGCGCTGCACTTCAAGTGTCCGATCATTTTCAACGCCTTCGGCGGCATCATGCCCCAGGAGGAGCTGACGTGGAAATTCTTTCGCAATGGCGCCGCCTCGAAGAAAATCGAGACAGCCGCCGACTTCGAAGGCATCATCGACGCTTGGATGGAGGATCCGGCCGTCTATCAGCGGGCGAGGGAAAATTTCCTCAAGCTCCGCTACGAGGAGAATCCGACCATCCTAATCGACGAACTGGTCACTCTCGCCAACGAGGCCGCCGGCGCCCAGTTGCAGCGCCGCCCGTTCCCGCCCCCGCCGACGAACGGCCAGCCGGCCGCGTGAGCCTCAGCGGTTCCGCGGCACGGCGTCCATCAGCAGGGTGAGCGCCTGCCTCAAGTCCTGCTCCCCAGGCGTGCTGCCCTTGTAGTGGCCCAGGCGCACGACCACGAGATCGTGCGACGGAATGATCATCGTCGTCTGCCCGCCCGCTCCCGCCATGTAGTAGGCGTCCGGGGGCACCGGATACCGGCGGTCGCCGTTGAGCCAAAAGAATCCGCCATAAATCGGCCGTTGGTCCGCCGCCCATGCCGGCGCCAGCGTCCGGACGAATTTGACGAACCCCTCGGGCAGGATGCGCTCACCGTTCCAGACGCCGTCCTGCAGATAGAGATTCCCCAGCCGCGCCCAGTCGCGCCCGGACGCATAATCGTATCCCTGGGTGAGAAAATTCCCGTCGGGATCGGTTTCGATCACCATGGTCCGGATGCCAATCTTGTCGAAGAGCGCGCGCTGCGGAAACGAGAGGTACTCCTCCCCGCGCCGCTCGACCCCGAGGCGGACGAGATAATTCACCAGGACCGGCTCGGTGTTGTGATAGCGGCCCACCTTGCCCGGCGGCCACTGCAAGGGTCGCGTGGCGGCGTAGTGGAACGAATTGACGCCACCGGTGTAGAGGTAAACGTGATCTGGATACGGGCCCATCGGATCATAGTCGGGATCCAGCGGCGCCCTGATCCGCAGCCCGCTCGCCATCTGCAGCAGGTCGGCAATCCGGATCTCCGCCCGCGGGTCCCCCGGCGCCTGCCACTCCGGAATGGGCGCGCGCTGTCCGAGGTGATAGACGCCGTCCTTGATCAGGATTCCCAGCAGGGCGGCCGACAGACTCTTGCCCATCGACCAGCTCTCGAGCGGGGTGCGCAGGGTGATGCCGGCTCCGTAGCGCTCCGCGATCACGCGTCCCTTCCACGTGGCCACGAATGCCGCGGTCAGCCCGGCGGGCGAAGTGAAGGCCGCCTCGACCGCCCGTCCAATCTTCGCGCCATCGAGCGCGGCGGGGAGAGGATCCTTCGGCAGCACATCCCCCATCGGCCAGGCTTGGGTCAGGGGATCGGGCAGCCGTTTCCTGACCACGACCGGGGTGAAGTTGACCGACGTCTTGCCCCGCGGCAGCGTCACGCACCCCTGGTCGCCGAGATAGACCGCCGTGCGCACCACACCGTTCGGCAACGTGATGTGCACCGCCTGGCGCGCGCGATCGATCACGGGCCGGCCGACCTTGGCCCGTGAGGCGTAGGGCCCCGTGAAGTAGCCGACGTTCTCGGCCGCAAAATCGGGATCGAGACCCGTGATGAACACCGCCGAGCACATGATCTTGGCGTAGCCGGCGGCGTCATGCTCGAGCGGATCGCCCGGAGGTGGCACGTAGGGGGTGGGCAGTTCGAGCGCCTTGGCGCGGGCGATCATCGCGTCCCGGGCCACGGCCGCCGGCGTCGGGACCGCGCCGCCCGGCGCCCGTTTTTCCGGCTCGGCGCCCGCCGCGGCCGAAACCGCGATGGCCAGCAGCAATGCCGTACCCACCGGATGGATGCGCGGTCTGAACCGCGTCATGAAGCCAGGATTACGTGGCGCTTTCCAACGGGGACGCACCGGGGCGGGGATTTTCACAGCGGACACGTTGGAAACAGAGCGGAGGGGGCGCAAGGCGCGTCTCGCCTCCGGCCGATTTCGCCGCGACCCGCGCAATCCGCTTGGCCGCGACCCGGGCGACCCTTTAGTTTCGCGTCACATTGTCCGCCGCCTCGCCCGTCATCGCGTACTTTTTCACCACGTTTCCCAAAAACACGGAGACCTTCCTGCAGCGTGAAATCATCGCGATGCGCGCGCTCGGCGTGAACCTCCGGCTCTACTCGATCTGGGGCGGCGGCGGCACGTTTCGCGGCCTGCCGGTCGTGGCGTTCAACAAATGGCGGCTGCTCACCCTGTTCTGGCTGATCCCTATGGAATCATGGCGCCGGCCCCGGGTGCTGGCGCAGCTGCTGCGCGGACTGCTCACGCGGCGGGCGCCTTCGTGGCTGAATTTTTGGGAGAACATGCTCGGAGCCGGATTCGCCTGCGTCCAGCTGCGCGAGTTTCGGAAAGATCCTCCGGCCCTAATCCATGCCGCCTGGGGCGGCGCGCCAGCCACGGCAGCCTGGCTCCTCTGGCGGGCGGACGGACATCGCTTCAGCGCCGCGGCGCACGCCTACGACATTTACGAGCATGGCGGCGACTGGTGGCTGAAGGACAAGCTCGAGCACGCCGCGTTCATCCACACGTCGACGGAGATGGGGCGCCGCGCCCTGATCGAGCGCCGCCTCGCCAGCGGCGACATCATTTGCATCCGACGTGGGCTCGACCGCCTGCATCCAATGAAACCGCTCCGCCCTTCGCGGGTGCCGCTCCACTTGTTATGCATCGCCCGGCTGGTGGAGAAAAAAGGTCTCGATCGTCAGCTCCGGATTTACGCCGCGTTGCGCGCCGCCGGGATAGACTTTGCCGCGCGAATCGTCGGCGATGGTCCGTTGCGGCCCGAACTCGAGCAGCTCGCGGATCGGCTCGGGGTGGGCGCCAGCGTCGCCTTCACCGGCCATCTGCCGCAGCACGAAGTGTGGAACCAGCTCGCGTGGGCCGACGTGCTCCTGCACACCGGTGTCGTCGCGCCCAGTGGTGACCGCGACGGGTTGCCCAACGTGATCCCGGAGGCGATGTCGGTCGGGGTGCTCGTGGTCACGTCGCCCGCGGCCGCCACCACCGAGGCCATCACCCAGGGAATCACCGGCCTGGTGGCGCCGGTCGAGTCGCCGGCCGACTGGGTATCGGCCCTGCGCCGGCTCGCGACCGACGACGCCTTCGCGGAAAAGCTGCGCCTCGCCGCGCGCCGCTGGGTGGAGGAGAACTTCGACGCCCACAAGAATGCCGGGCGGCTGCTCGCGCATTTTCAACGCGCCATCGCCGAAAAACCGGGTGCGGTCCCGCCGCTGAAGCCATGATCCATTTCGACGTCACCAAGTCGGGTTCGGGCCGGCATCGCTCGGGGCTCATGCGGGTCAATGCCCGGCTCCGGGATGAATTGGGACCGGCGGCCGCGGAGGTCCGGTGGCCGACCTGGGATCGCGCGGTGCGCCCGGGCGACTGGTTCCTCACCGCCGAATTATTCTCCGAGGCTGAGCGCCCGGGCTTCACCGCGTTCCTCGATTCGCATCCCGGCCGGCTCGCCGCGATTTTCAACGACGCGATTCCACTCAAGCACCCGCACATCACGTGGCCGCAGAGCGTGGCGCGCCACCCGGGCTATATGAAATTGCTCGCCCGCTTCGATCGGATCTGGGCCATTTCCGAGGCGAGCCGGCGCGAACTTGTGGAGTTCTGGCAGTGGCAGGGCGTCGCCTGCCCACCGCCGGTCGAGGTGCTGGTGCTGGGCGCGGACTTCAACTCGCAGCCGCGGGTGACGGTCCGCCCTCCGTCTCCGGTCCTTCGTCTCCTCACCATCGGCATCCTCGAGCCACGCAAGAACCAGGCCTTCCTGCTCGACGTGTGCGACGATCTCTGGCGCGAAGGCCTGGCGTTTGAACTGCACCTGGTGGGCCGGGCCAACCCGCACTTCGGCGGCCCGATTCTGGACCGGATCAAGGTGCTGCGGCGAAAATTTCCGGCCTTGCTGCAGTATCATGCGGCGGCGAGCGACGCGGTGGTCGCCGGCTTGTATGCGACCGCCCGGGCCACGGCGTTTCCCACTCTCGCGGAAGGGTGCGGGCTTCCGCCGATCGAATCGTTGTGGATGGGAGTGCCGTGCGTGTGCAGCGATTTGCCCGTGCTGCGTGAAAACGCCGATGGCGGCGGTTGCGTCACCGTCGCGCTGAACGATCGCGACGCCTGGAAGGCTGCGCTCCGCCGCGTGCTCACTGACGACACCCTTCATGCCCGGCTCTCGGCCGAGGCGATCTCGCGTCCGCTCCCCCGTTGGGCCGACGCGGCGCAGGCGCTGCGACAGTCGCTCGGTTAGCGGCGTCCCCAGCAGGTAAGTTCGGCGAAATCCTGGAATGCCGGCCCCTCAGAATTGGAGGCTCATCGTGGCGGTGAAGGTGCGCGGCTCGCCGTACTGGAAGGTACCGTTGAGATAGTGCTTGTCGGCGAGATTGCGCGCATTGAGACGCAGGTTGATGGGGAGGTTTTGAAATTTGGTGGTGTATCCGATCATCGCGTCGAAGAGCGCGACGGCATCGCTCTTGATTGGGACCGTCCAGCTCGGGTGCATGTAGGTTTCACCCAGCACCGTGGCACCGCCGCCAACGTAGACCCCGCGGAGCGCGCCGGTGGCGATCGTGTACTTGTTCCAGAACGTCACGGTGAAACGCGGGACCGATTCCAGGTGCGAGCCCACCTCGCGAACATCGGAGGGATTGGAAACTTCGTTCTTCTGGAAAAAATAGCTGGCGGCCAGCAGCGCCTGATAATGGGACCGCGGGGTCCAGACCCACTCGGTCTCGATGCCCTTCGTGCGGGTCCGGCCGGCGGCAGTGCGCACGGTGGCGCCGGGGAGTTGGTAC
>JBIJCX010000193.1:0-15194 GCA_044344465.1 Opitutaceae bacterium | reverse complement strand
CGCCGAGGCCGAAATGTCGTCGGCACGAAGCGGCCTCGGCGGAGCTCGGCCCTCCATGATCCGCAAAGAATTATGGCGTCGTGCATAACATTTCCCTCTCCCTCTCTCCCTTCGCCAAATTCGCGAACCCCCCTTCGCCGCCTCACCACTCCGCCAGGGGCGTGATACCCGGGCTGCCCGCGGCGGCGGCGGATGCGGGCACGAGTTGGACGACCAGACGGAGGGTTTGCCGCGCCTCGGGGTGCACTTCGAAGCCGATCATCCGCGTGCCCTTGTTCCTCGCGTCCGTCTTGGCCGGCGGCGGATCGGTCGGGTAAATCGCGAGGGTGGCATCGGCTGGCTCGAGCACGCGAAAACTCAGTTGCTTCCCGGCCTGGGTCAGCGTGGCGCGGCCCGGGCCGGTGATCGTGACGTCGGCGTGCGTCACCATCGCCCAGCGGACGCTCGCGCGGCGATTCAGCGTGATGAATTCATCCTGCACGAGCACGGTGCGATCTTCCCGCAGGGCGACACCGCGCTGCGTGCGACCGAGCTGACCCGCGTAGGTGCTGCTGGTGTCCACGACCGTGCGACCGTCGCGGCTGAGGACGATGGGCGCCGTGCCGGCCACCCGCTGTTGCTGGCCGTCGACCTGCAGGACGTTGTGGCTCGAGGTGCCGAGACGAAACACGTTCCAGCGTTCGGCGTTTTGTTCGCGGCCCCAGAGCTTGATGCCGGCCGATTCCAGTGAGTTGTAGTCCTGGCTGCCGAGGTCGTCGGCCCAGCGCAGGCCGTCGGCGTCCATGACGAATGCGCCGACGTCCATGTGCGCGTGGTTGGCCGAGGGCGTGCCGCCTTTGATGGCGACGAAGCTGGCGGCGCGGTCCCAGCTGCTGCGGTGAAACGCGACCGGGGTCACGCCGTGGCCGGTCCACGAGCGCGCGGGCGGCGCCGGCGGCGTGGCCTGATTCGGCGCGATCCAGAGGAGCAGGAACGGATCGGTGCGACCGCGGGCGGAAGAGGTGCGGCCTTCGCCGGAGGTGAGCTTGGCCCAGTCGTGCCACAGCAGGTAGGGCTGCCGACGTTGCGCCGCAAACCAGAACATCGGCTCGGCGATCGCCGCGCCGCCGCGTCCGGCGTCGGAGTAGTTGAAATAGTGACCCGACGGGCCGATCACGTGCAGGTAATAATCGGCCGTGGCCATGAACCCGGGTTGCGCGGACAGCCCGAAGTCGGTGCCGAGCACGGACTGCAGCGCCGAGATGAGGATGACGTTGTAGGTGGTCCCGTAGCCCCAATAGGAGGCGCCTTCTGGATACGCGCCATCGGGCGCATACTCGTGCATCGAACGCGGGACGGTGTTGACGGCGCGGGCGACCATCTGCGCGGCGAGGGCCGGCTCGCTCTCGGCGACGGCGAGCGCGCCAACGGTCATGCCGCCGTTGCACACCTGGTTCCAGTTGTTGGTGCCGCGCGACCACGAGTCGCTCTTGCGGCTCGGCTTCAATCCCTTTTCCACAATCGCATCGCGCAGGAGCGTCCGGGTCGCGGGATCGAGGGCGGGATAGAGCCAGTCGTAGCCGAGGCCGACGGCGGTGGTCATTTCCGCGACGTCGAGGAAGTGGCTGGGGTTCCAGTCGGTGAAAGCGGCGACGGCGACGAGTTCGGCGCGGGCGCGTTCGAGGTAGGCGGGCCGGCCGGTGAGCCGCCACGCGAGGCTGAGGTGCAGCACGCGCGAGAGGGCGGTGCGGGATTTGTCGAGCAGCCGGCGGCCGATTTGCACGCGCTTGACGGGCGTGGTCTTCAACCCGCGATCGGCTTCGGCGAGCAGGCTGATCCGGACGGCTTGCATCACGGGGTCTGACGCGGTCCGCTCGGCGAGCGCCTTTTCCGCGCCGGCGGCGAGAAACAGTCGAGGATGTTCGGGGGACAGGCGTTCGAGGCGGGCGGCGACCGCGGCGGGATCGAGCGCCGCCAAGGCGGGCCGGACAAGGGCGGCGAGGAGAACAACGGCGAGGAGGCAGGGACGAGCAAAGATTTTCATGCGGAGTGGCGACCTGCCCAAGACGCCGGACGATGGGTTTGGTTGCTGCGAGCAGAAACTCGGAACGAAGTTCGACCAATGGAAGATTGGGCGCGCGCTCCGGCAGAATCGTGGCAACCACACCGGTCTCGGTATTCCGCTTTGCGTGGTCGCGCGGTGCTTCAGCCCGCGCGGGGACGCCCAGAAACGCGGGCTTAAGCACCGCGCTACTCTCCAAACCGCGAATGGAAAACACCCAGCGGCGAGTCTTCCCACAGTCTGTCCCGCGGCGGGCTAACCCTTGAGTGTGCCCTGCGCGTGAGCGCAGGGACGATGAGATTCGTAGACAATTGCGGCGCTGCCTGGAGAAGACCCCTCAACTGGTCGTGCTCAACCTGACCTTGCTGTAGGCGTCTTGGGTGCTCACCCAGGCCCGGCCGACCTTGTCCTTCTCTTGGTCCCATGTTTCCCGGGAGGCTTTGTGCAACTCCAAGCCCATGGAGGTCAGGTAGGCCCGGGCGGCCACCATTGCTCTCATTTCGAAATCCCATTCCCGGGTGTCGGTGATGCCCTTCATGGTGGCGCGTTTGGCTTTCAGCTCAGCGATCTGTTTATCGACCCTGGCCTCCACATCCTTAAGGCCGGCGAAGAACTGCGCCCGCCGTTCATAGGTATGATCCTTGATGTCGTTCCACTGTGCGCGGACAACCTCGGGACCGGGAGTGGTCGCGGCCGGAATGGTCGTGGTTCGTCCGGACACTGCTGGAGCGGCCTTGGTTGGCGCCGCCGTCTTGGCAGGCGGCAAGGCAGCATCCGCCGATTTAGCTTCATCAGCGCAGCCGGCGGTGGACCAAGCGGCTAGACCAAAAACCGCCGCGATGAGGTGAGTGACGCGATGTGCTTTCATGGGAGAATGGAATCAGACGATCAGATTGCCGGACTTGCTCCGCCATTTTGGACGGAGAATTTCCGGACTCTTTCGTCAACATTATGACTGGTTCGTCGGCGGGTGACGATGGGGTCTTTCCCGGCCGGGAACCGGCGAGCCCAAGAAAAACATTCGGGTGCGGCTGCCACGGCACGCCGATATCGATTCACATCGAGCACGTCCGCGACGATCTTGATGGCCACAAAAAGGCACGAAAAGCACCCGTCCGGCCGACGAGAATCGACCGTGCGCCTATAGGCGCCTTGCGAGCCACAATCGCCCTCCGATCTTTGTGCCTCTTTGTGGCAAATGGTTTGGTGTTTGGTGGCTTGAGTTTGGTTGCGTCTGCCGCGTTGGGAAATATCCAGGTCAGATCAATTGTAATTGGACTCGCGGGCGGAGGTCGATTGCATCATTCCGCTGACGTTACCCTGACAAATAAATCTTTCGCCAATCCGCGCGAGCTTCCGTGTGCCTGGGGAGTGATCCACCGCACGCCGTGAATCTCGGGCGATTCTCAGACTCATGAACCTATTCCGCACCAAATCGATCGAGAGCCTCCGCATTGAAGCCGCCTCGGACCAAGGCCTCCGCCGCAGCCTGACGGCCACCAATCTGGTCAGCCTTGGCATCGGCGCCATCATCGGCGCCGGCATCTTTGTCCTGACCGGCCAGGCCGCGGCGCAATATGCCGGCCCGGCGATTGCGTTGTCCTTCGTCATCTCGGGGCTCGGGTGCCTCTTCGCCGGGCTTTGTTACGCGGAGTTCGCCGCGATGATCCCGATCGCGGGCAGCGCCTACACCTATGCGTATGCCACCATGGGCGAGTTTCTCGCGTGGATTATCGGCTGGGACTTGATCCTCGAATACCTTTTCACCGCGCCGACTGTCGCAGTCGGCTGGTCGGGACACTTTCAAGGCTTCCTCAAGGAATTTGGCGTCGCGGTGCCCGCCGCGCTCTCGACCGCGCCGCTCGCCTACACCTCCACGGGCGGATTGGTGGCGACGGGCGCGATCATGAATCTCCCGGCGGTCGTGATCATTCTTCTCCTGACCATACTGCTGGTGATCGGGATCAAGGAATCGGCCACCTTCAACAATGTGATGGTCGTCACGAAAGTCAGTGTGCTGCTGGCCGTGATTGCGTACGGCATCTGGTACCTGATGGGTCATCCCGGGCTTGCGACCCGCAACTGGACGCCCTTCATCCCGCCAAACACGGGGACGTTTGGGGAGTTCGGGTGGAGCGGCGTGTTCAAGGGCGCGGCGGTGATCTTTTTTGCTTACATCGGATTTGACGCAGTTTCGACTTCGGCGCAGGAGGCGAAGAATCCGCAGCGCGACCTGCCCCGCGGCATCCTGGGGTCACTCGCCGTGTGCACGGTCATCTTCATCGCGCTCGCGCTCGTGCTCACAGGCCTGATGCCGTACACGTCGCTGAAGGTCGACGCCCCGGTGGTGTTCGCGTTGCAGGAGGCCGGGGCCCCGGTCGCGCTCCGTTTTGTCGTGGAAATCGCCGCGCTCGCCGGTTTGAGCTCGGTCATCCTCGTCATGCTGATGGGCCAGCCGCGGATCTTTTTCTCGATGGCCAAGGATGGCCTGCTGCCCCCGGTGTTTGCGAAGGTGCATCCGCGGTTCAAGACCCCCTATGTCACCACGATCGTGACCGGAGTGATCGCCGCGATCCTCGGCGGGCTCCTGCCGCTCAGCCTGCTCGGGGAACTGGTGTCAATCGGCACCCTCTTTGCGTTCGTGATTGTCTGCATCGCCGTCATCATCCTGCGGCGGACCCGGCCCGATGCGCCCCGGCCCTTCCGTGTGCCGTGGGTTCCGCTCGTGCCAATCCTGGGTGTCGTGGTCTGCTTGCTGCAGATGCTGGCGTTGCCGGGCGACACCTGGCTGCGGCTGATCCTCTGGATGATCCTCGGTTTGGTCATCTACTTTGGCTACAGCCGGCGCCATAGCCGGTGTCCGGATTGACGGAGTGAATCCAGGCGCCGGGAGAGCGCGACCGAATCGCGGTGATCTCATGCCCTTCCGATATCACCGCTGGGTTGCTCCTTGCACTGACGTTGGCGCCGGTTGTACAGTTAGGGAGAACCGAGGGGATCTGCAATCCTTGGTGTTCCCCCCCCCCGCTCGGACCCCTCGGCCAACACCTCGTTTCCGATCCCCAACCTTTAACCCCATGATCGTATGAAGAACAATCGCAGAGAGTTTTTGAAAATTGCCGGGCTGGCCGGCGTCGGTCTTTCCGGCGCGGGACTTTCCAGTTACGCCGCGTCCTCGGCAAAGAATGCCGGTGCGAGTTCAGCGGATCAGCCACGTCCGCGATCCGGGCAGCGATTTAACATGTCAGGTTATGCGGCGCCCAAGTTGGATCGGGTCAGGATTGGGTATATCGGCGTTGGGGGCAGGGGCGCGGGGGCGCTCACCCGGCTGACCCGCATCGAGGGCGTTGAAATCAAGGCCCTTTGCGACATCCTGCCCGATCGGGCGGTCGCGGGCGCGGAACGGTTGAAGAAAGTCGGCCTGCCCAAACCCGATCTTTATACGGCCGGGGAGAACGATTGGAAAAAAGTCTGCGACCGGGACGATATTGACCTGATATACGTTTCCACCCCCTGGAAGCTGCACGCCCCGATTGCGGCGTACGCGATGAATCACGGCAAACACGCGGCCGTGGAAGTCCCCGTGGCCACCACCTTGGACGAATGCTGGCAGCTCGTGGAAACGTCCGAAAAAACCCGCAAGCACTGCATGATGATTTCCAATGTGTGCTATGACTTTTTTGAAATGATGGTGCTCAACATGTGCCGGCAGGGATTTTTCGGCGACATCATCCACGGGGAAGGCGCGTATCTGCATACGTTCGGTTTCAACCCGGAAAATAAGATCAAAACCTGGCGCATTTCGGAAAATGCCACGCGAAACGGAAACCTCTATCCGACCCATGGTGCCGGCCCCGTGTGCCAGGCGATGAACATCAACTGCGGCGACCGGATCGATTTCCTGGTCTCGGTCTCCAGCAGCGATTTCATGATGAGGAACGAATTTAGCAAAGCTGCGACGACGGATGATTTCTGGAAACCCTTTTCCGCCCAGGCCAACAAGTCCCATCGGGGTAACATCAACACGAGCGCGATCCGCACCGTCCGGGGTTCGACGATGATGATGCAGCACGACATCACGTCGTCGCAACCTTACTCCCGTATCCACAAACTCAGTGGCACCAAAGCCGTCGCGCTAAAATATCCCGAGCCGCCCAAGATTGCGGTCGGCCACAAGGACTGGGTGACCGCGGCCGAGTTCAAGGCGTTGGAAACGAAATACACCCCCGAGATCGTCCGCCGGATTGGTGACATGGCCCGCAAGGTGGGGGGGCACGGCGGCATGGATTTCATGCTCGATTGGCGGCTGATTGACTGTCTCCGCAACGGACTTCCCCTGGACATGAGCGTATACGATGGCGTCACTTGGAGTGCCATCGGGCCCCTGAGTGAATGGTCGGTGGCGCATCGCTCCAATTCGATCGATTTTCCCGACTTCACCTCCGGAGCGTGGAAAACCAACCAGCCGGGAATGGACATCATGCTCACCAAGGGCGGGACCACAAAGGTCGTGCAGCCCAAGGCCTGAAATTGAGAGTTCGATCTGCCCGGATCAAATCCCGGACCGGATCAAGTTGAGGCGACCGGCCCAAGGCAGGGCCGCCCGAAGGCAAGGCAGCCGGCGAAAGGTGGCGTGCCCAGCTATCTTGGCGCCAGAATTGTTTGCGGATCAAGGCGTCCCTGCGCTCACGCGCAGGGCTACAATCAAGGCGTAGCCCGCCGCGTGAGCGGCGGGACCAAAGGTAAACCCGCGGAAAATTGTGTCGCTGTGTTTAGCGCAACACCGGGAGCGGGTCGCGCCGGCCGCGCATGACGATCTCCGCGGGCGCCGCGACCATTTGCCGGACTTGAGTCGCGTGCAGCGGTCGCTCCAGCAAATCGACGGGATTGATGATCGTGACCGGGCGCGGGGCGATCACGCGGACAAGATCGTCGAGATCGTATTTCGTCAGCATGCCTGGCACGGCGACTTCATAGATGTGGCGATGGATGGGCCGCTCGACCCCCAAGCGCAACACGGGGGGCGATTGCTGGGTGAGAACCCGGGCAATCCGGTTATCGAGGGCGGCGGCGTGCAGCACGTAGACGCCACCCGTCCCGTAGCCGATTGCGGTCAGGCCGTCCCGTTTCGCGCCGGGGAACGCCGACAGGTAGTCGACGGCCCGGATAACGTCCTCGGCCCGCAAGCCGGTCAATGACCGGCCCACGACCTGCGCCTGATACGCCAGGTCAAAGTCGCCCACCAGATTCTGCGCGGCGAGCGGAGGCGAGATATTCGGCAATGCGGTCACAGGCCTTTCCGGCGTGCCCCGCGGCTGGATCGCGAGCACCACGAAGCCAGCGCGCGCGAGGGCGTCCGCATCACCGCCTGGCGCCGCCGTCACTTCCTTGGGCCGCGCGTCGACGAGGATTGCGGTTGGGTGGGGCCCGCTGCCCCCGGGGACCAGCAGCGAACCGGTGACCGCCACGCCTCCTCCCATCGCCAGCGAAACCAGATCGAGCCGGTACCCGCCGCGATGGAGCGAACGATGCACGGTGACCGCCGGTACGGCACCGCCCGGCTTGACGGTAATACCGGCAAGTTTGCGGACCTGAGCGGGCAGGTCGGCCGCGGCGGGATGGCGCTTGATCGCCTCGGCGCGCTTCCGGTTCAGCGTGAACACGGTCTCGCCGCCGAGGGAATCCGAAACCTGGCCCGTCGGCGTGCACAGGATTTTCTCCAGCGGATCGAGCACCACTGCCTCATCGCGCGGATCGCCCTGGCCGTTGTTCAGATGCTTCAGGAAGAACGCATAGATGGCCTCCCGCGACTCGCGCGGCACGCCGTGCCCGCCGGGGCCGATGAACCACCCGATGCGATCCTCCGCCTGCAGCAAACGGTAGAACCCGCGCGCCTCTTCATAGGATTGCCGCGCGCCCTCCAGCGTGAAGAAGTCGCTAATCGTCGAGGCGATGAGGTAGGGCTTCGGCGCAAACACCTCGATATAGTCGGCGATGTCCAGCCCCTCGCTGAGAAAATTCGCCAGGGATTGCTCGCCGTCCTGCGGACCGAGTTTGTCCAACAACTGCTCCCAGGAAGTGATGTAGCACGCCGGCGCGGCCGCCTGCACCCGCGGATCGATCGCCGAGATGTAAGTCGTGAGCGTGCCGCCGCCGGAGCAGCCGGTGACGCCGATGCGCTTGGGGTCCACGTCCGGGCGGGTGAGGAGATAATCGATTCCGCGGATGCCATCCCAGACGCGGTAGCGCGCCACGTTGTCGCCGATCAGCACGGCATGGCCGTTGGCGTGGCTGTGTTCCTCGGTCGTCGATCCCACCTTCGAGGCCCGCAATTCGGGATCGTAATACTGGAGCCGCTCGCCCTGGCCGATCGGATCGTACTTCAGTACGACGAAGCCCTTCCGCGCCAGACCGATGGCGGTGGTCCGCTCGCCTTCCTTGCCATCCGGGCTGTGGCCCACGGGCATCAGGATGGCTGGAAACGGACCTTGTCCACGCGTGGGCAGGTAGACGTTGGCCGGGACGTAAAAACCGGGCTGGCTCTCGTAGATGATTTTCTCATAGCGGTAACCTTCGCGCTCCTCCGTGCCGACGTGCCTGGTCCGCAGCGGCGTTTTTTCCGTGGGCAACCCGCCCATCAGCCGCAGGATTTTTTCCCGCACCACCTTTTGCCGCTCGGCCGCCTCGGCGCTCGTCCGCAGCGCGGAAATCGCCCGCTGGCGCTCGCGCAGGTGTTTCTTGCCCTCCTGGTTGAGGGCCAGCTTCAGCTGATCGCGGGTCGTCTCTCCCTGCTTTGGGAACAACACCCAGGACTCTTCGGCGGCGCGGCTCGAATGGAACAGCGCGGCCATGGCCAAAAAGATGAGAATTCGCATGGTCAGTCTCCTATAATCTCCGCCGGTTATCGGTGCATTTGTTTTGCCTCGCGTGAATCTGGCGACTGGAGGGGTTGGGGGATCCAGAACGCTGCGTCGGGATTACTCGATCAGGAACCATTTTCAAGGGCTAACGAAGGTGAAGCCCGTCCGATGAGCCTCGAGAAAAGCAAACCGTGGAGCCGAGCCACTGCGCATCACGGCGAAGGCTGCCAGGACCGGGCGAAGGCAAACCCTGTGTCAAGCGGGAGAGGCCGCAACGACCGCAGCGGTCGCTGCTATCCGCACGTCGAGCCCGGGCGCAAGGCGCAGCAAGACCTGCGGGTGAACGTCCGGCGGGAACTCAACCGCTGGACGCGCTACCGCAGCAGCCCGGAGACGGTGCGGTGCGTCAACCGCATCGTGTGCGGCTGGGGCCATTACTTCCACTACGGCCAAAGTCACCAGTCGTTCGCGCGGCTGGGCGACTGGGTGCGGGAACGGTTCCGCACGTGGCGGTGGCAGAAGCACGGCTGCAAGCACAGCCGGTATGGGTTCTTCGCCAACGCGCGCCTCCACGGACAGTATGGCCTGTGGCAATTGCCTCTGGAGGTGCCTTACCGTCGATAGCCAAGCGGCGAACGACCCGGAGAGCCGGGCGGAAATCCGCCCGTCCGGTTCGATGAGGGGCGGGAAGTGGAGCGGAGCACTGACAACTTCGGTCGGTTCAAGCTCCTCCACTGCACTCCCGGGCCTACTCTACCCGGCCAGACGCCGTGAAATTGGCGTGGCCTCGCGGCCGGTGTCAGACCTAGTCTGCGGCATGCTCACGCGTTTTTCGGTCGCTCCCTTGCACAGGATGACGCGGACGCTCGCGGCGGTCGCCATGGGCCGCGCGGCGCCCGATTTGGTGATCGCGGGGGCGCGGGTGTTGTCGACGTACACCGAGCGCATTTCGCGCGACCGCGAACTGTGGATCAAGGGCGGACGCATCGCCGCGGTGATGCCCGCGGGTGCGTTCAAGAAATCGAAGCTCGACGGCACCAAATTCTACGATGCGCGGGGCGGCATCCTCGCGCCCGGCCTGGTTGATCCTCATGTGCACATCGAAAGCAGCATGATGACGGCCTGTGCCTTCGCCGAGGCGGCGCTGCTCAACGGCACCACGACCGTGTTTTGCGACAGCCATGAGATCGGCAATGTCTCCGACGTGGCGGGAATCGAGTGGATGCTCGAGGACGCCCGCCGCGCGCCGCTATCGATTTTCCTGACCGTGCCGAGCACGGTGCCAGCCACGAACTCGAAACTGGAAACCGCGGGGGGCGATCTCACCGCGGCGAAGATCGGAGGGATCTTTGACCGCTGGCCCGAAGCGGCGGCGTTGGGTGAGAAGATGGACTATGTCTCGGTGGCGCTCGGCAATCCGCGCAGCCACGCGATCCTGGCCGAGGCCTTGCGGCGCGGCCGGCCGGTGTGCGGGCATATTTACGGGCGGGAGTTTGTCGCGGCCGGGGCGGCCAGCGGTGTGACCGACACGCACGAGGCCATCACGCGCGAAATCGCGGACGACTTTCTCGAGAACGGCGTCTGGGTGTTCCTCCGCGGCGGCAATCCCCTGACTCCCTGGCACTCGCTGCCGCAGGCAATCAAGGCGGTGACGGAGCTCGGGGCGAATCCGAAGCGCGTGTGCGTGTGCACCGACGATCGCGACGCGGACGACCTGTTCCTGTTTGGCATGGACTGGGTGGTGCGCCAGGCCGTCGCGGCGGGGCTGGGCACGACGGCGGCGTGGAGCCTGGGGTCGCTGCACCCGGCGACGCGCTACGCGATGGACGGCGAGTTCGGTGGACTCGCGCCCGCGCGCCGCGCCGACGTCGTGCTCCTCAACGACGCGCTCGAGGTGCAAAACACGTGGTTTGGCGGCGAGCTGGTGGTCGAGCGCCGGCGGATCACGCCGCTGCTCGATCGCGCGCTCAGCCGACGGTATCGGTATCCGCGGGCCGCTTACGCGACGGTGAAATTGCCGCGCCGCGTCGGACTCGTGCCGCCCTTGCCGGTGGGCAAGGTGACCGCCAACGCGATTCGCTTGGTGCCGCCGGGAATCGTGACCGAGCGCGATCGCCGCGTGCTCGCGCCCGCCGCGTCGTGGAGCGAGCATTTCGCGCGCCACGATCTCTGTTTCCTGACCGTGGTGGAACGTCACGGCAAGAATGGCGGGGTGGCGCACGGGTTGTTGCGCGACTTTGGGCTGCAGGACGGCGCGGTCGCGAGCAGCGTGGGGCACGATGCGCACAACATCGTGATCGCCGGGACCAGCGAGGACGACATGCAGGTCGCCCTCGCCACGGTGAAAAAGCTGCGCGGCGGGGTCTGCGCGGTGCGGCGCGGCCAGGTGCTGGCCAGCGTCGCGTTGCCGGTGGCGGGATTGTTGTCCGACCAACGCGCGCCGGTGGTGGCCAAGCAGACGACCGCGCTGAAGCGAGCCTGGAAAAAGCTCGGCTGCAAGGTGCCCTACATGGGATTCAACCTGCTGCCGCTTTCGGTGATTCCGGATTTCCGCCTCACGGACAAAGGGCTCGTGGATGTGAAAGCGATGCGGCTGGTGCCGCTCTTCGAAAGTGGGAAGTAAACGCCGGTGGTGCCATGGCTGAGCCGAAATTTTGGGCGTTCATCAGCTACAGCCATCGCGATGCCCGGGTGGCGATCGCATTGCAGCGCGCGCTCGAAACCTACCGGCTGCCGCGGCAGTTGGTGGGCGCACGCAACGCGGTCGGAACGGTGCCGGCGTGGCTGCGGCCGGTTTTTCTCGACCGGGGCGATTTGCCGGCCGGCACGGATCTCAAAACGATCGTGCGCGAGGCGCTCACGCACAGCCGTTTTCTGATCGTGCTGTGTTCGCCCGACGCGGCGCGGTCAGCGTGGGTCAACCAGGAGATCGTCGAGTTCAAGAAAATGCACGGCGAGTCGCGCGTGCTCGCGGTGATCGCCGCCGGGGAGCCGTTCGCCAGCCGGATGCCGGGCCGGGAGGCCGAAGAGTGTTTTCCAGAGGCGTTGCGAACGGCGCTCACTCCAGACGGACGTCCGGGAGGTGGGGAATTGGAGCCGATCGCCGCGGATCTCCGGCCGCATGGCGACGGCCAGCGCCGCGCGATGCTCAAGCTGGCGGCCGGCATGGTGGGCGTGGGGGCGGACGAGCTCATCCGGCGCGATGCCCAGCGCCGCGTGCGTCGCCTGGCCCTGGTCGCGGCGGCGTCAGTGGCGGGCATGGCGATCATGGCGGTGCTCACGGTGACGGCGGTGCGTTCGCGCAACGAAGCGCAGGTGCAGCGGGCCGAGGCCGAGGATCTGCTCGAATTCATGCTTGGCGACCTGCGCAGGAAACTCGAACCGGTGGGCCGGCTCGACGTGCTGGATGGCGTGGGCGAGAAGGCCCTCAGCTACTATGCCCGGCAGGAGGCCGACCGGCTTGACCCCAACGCCCTGGGCCGGCGGTCGCGGGCGCTCCACTTGATTGGCGAGATGCGCGAACAGCGCGGCCAGTTGGAGGCGGCGCTGCGCGCATTCACGCGCGCGGCCGAGACGACGGCCCAACTGCTGCAACGCGCGCCCCATGACCCCCAGCGCATCTTCGACCACGCCCAAAGCGCCTATTGGGTCGGTTTCCTGGCGTACCGACGTGGCCAGGTGGCTGTGGCGGAACGGGCGTTCCGCGACTACATCGAACTGGCGCAGCGGTTGGTGCTCCTCGACGGGCGCAATCCGGACTGGCAGGCCGAGACGGCGTATGCGTCCGAAAACATCGGCATCCTTTATCTTCATACCGGGCGTGCCGCAGAGGCGCTGGCCGCCTTCATTAAAACCCGCCAGACTTGGGAGCGCATCGTTGGCCTGCGACCGGCCCATGCGTTCGAGCTGGCCGGCACCCTCGGATGGATTGCCAAAGCACACGAGGCGCTCGGGGCGTTCGGCGAGGCAATCGAAACGCAGAAGCTGAAGATTCGCGTGCTCCACACGATTCCGGGTGCGGCCAACGACAAGCGCGTGCAGCGTCTCCTGCAGTCCGTCGCGCATGATCAGGCGCGGTTCGAACTGGCGCTGGGCCGGCTGCCGAAGGCCGCCGAGATGGCGCGCACGGCGGTGCAGCAGGCGGAGGCGCTGGTCGCGACCGACTCGCAAAATCGATTTTGGCTCGAGCAACTGTATTTTTCACAGAATCTGCTGGCGGAAGCGCAGGCGGCCGCCGGCGACCTCGCTGCGGCGCGCGCAAACTCGCGCACGGTGCTGGCGGGATGCGCGAAACTCGCGGCGCTCGATCCCACCGTGGTCAACTGGCACATGAATCTGAAGGGCCGCGCCCTCACCGTCGCGGCCCGGCTCGCCGACGCGAGCGACCGGCGCGCGCGGATCGACGATCTGAACGCCTACCTCGTTAATGTGAGGAATTTCGAAACGGCCGAACCCGACCTGGACGAGATCCGGCAGATCGTCATCGCTGCGGCGGAGCTGGCGCTTGGAGTCCTGCTCGCCGGCGACGGCCGGCCGGACGAGGCCACCCCCCATTGGCGGGCCGCCGCCGCACGCATCCAGCCCTATGCCGAGCAGGGCAACCTGGCCGCGCTGACCGTGCTCGCGCATGCGCGCCTTCGACTTGGCGCAATCGAGGAGGCGCGGCGGCTGGCGCGGCGAATCGAGTCCACCAGTTATCGGCACCCCGCCTACACCGAATTCGCGCGCCTGCTCTCGGCCGACTCGGATCGGTTTGGAGTCCAAGCGAAACCATAGAGGTGAAATCTCCGATTGCGGCAATCGGCAGCCGGACCTTACCTTTCCGCGCATGAAGAAGTCCCCCGCGCTTTCCCGCCGCCAGTTTCTCGCCGCCGCCTCGACGGCGACGGCGGCGGTCTCCTTGCTTCCCCGTGCCCGCGCCCGGGCCGCGAAGCCGGCCGCCGGGCTGCATATTGCCACCAACACGTATCCGTGGGGGACGTTCGCGAAACGCGAGGGCAAGGCGTTCCCGCTGCACACCGATGCATCGCTCGCGGCCATCGCGTCGTGCGGGGTGGCAGGTTACGAACCGGCGGTGAAGGCGCCGGCCGAGTTCGACGGGCTGGCGGCGCGGCTCAAGGCGCACGGGCTCGAGATGCGTTCGCTCTATGTCAACAGCGTCCTGCACGACGACGCCCAGGCGAAGTCGAGCATCTCCGAGGTGCTGGCCATCGCCCGGCGCGCGGTCGAATCCGGGGCGAAGATTATCGTGACCAACCCTTCGCCGATCCGCTGGGGCGGACCGGAGAACAAGACTGATGCGCAGTTGATTACGCAGGCGAAGGCGCTCGACACCCTGGGATCGGAACTGGGCGCGCTCGGGCTGACGCTTGCGTATCACAACCACGACATCGAGCTGCGGCACGGTGGGCGCGAGTTCCACCACATGCTGACCGCCACGGATCCGCTGAAGGTGAAGCTGTGTCTCGACGCCCACTGGGTGTTTCGCGGCTGCGGCAATTCGCAGGTGGCGCTCTTCGATGCCGTCGAGCACTACGGCACCCGCATCGTCGAACTGCACCTGCGCCAGTCGCGGGGCGGTGTGTGGACGGAGGTGTTCACGGCCGAGGGCGACATCGACTACCGCCGCTTGATGGAATGGCTGCGGCGAAAACGGCTTTCGCCGCACCTGGTGCTCGAGCAGGCCGTGGAGAAGGGTTCGCCGCAGACAGTCGACGGGGTCGAGGCCCATCGACGCAGCGCCGATCACACGCGAACTCTTTTTGCGGCGTTCGATTGAGTGGCCGGGGCAAGAAAAGACGCTTGCTCCGGATGCGCGGGCCGGTTCCGTCATGCACACGCGTTTGGCTTTCCTCGCCAGACGACCGCCCATCACCCCATGATCACGTCCTGCCCGCTTCGCATTTTTCAGGTTGTTGTCTCACTTCTGGTCACGGCGGCATTCGCCTCCGGCCAGCCGGCGGCCCCGGCCGGTTCGCCGCCAAACGCCGCGCTGCGCGCGGCCCTGAGTTTCCACGCTTCATTCGACCTCGCCGCCGACGCCGATTTCGCCCGGGGCGATCGCCGCGTCTACACGGCTCCGGCCAGCAACCAGCGCGACAAGGCGGCACTGGGCCTGCCTGCGGATGACCTCGTGCGCCGCGTCCCGGGTGAGGGCCGGTTCGGTGCCGCGCTCGAGTTCCGCCGGAAGATGAAGCCGCTCGTCTTGTTCCGCGGCCCGGAAAACCTTGGATACCGGCCGCACCATTGGCAGGGCTCCGTGTCGCTCTGGCTGCGGCTCGATCCCGACAAGG
>JBIJCX010000191.1:0-15219 GCA_044344465.1 Opitutaceae bacterium | reverse complement strand
TCGGTGACGCCGCTGCAAATGGCGTGCTTCACCGCCTCGGTGGCGCGCGGGGAGGTCTTCACGCAGCCGACGCTGGTGCACCGCCCGGGCGCCGCACCCCAGCGCTTCGAATCGATCGGGCTCACGCCCGAGCAGCGGATCGCGCTGCTGGAGGGTATGGTCGGGACCACGATCCGCGGCACCGCGAAAACGCTCAGCCTGCCCGCGGTGAAAATTCAGGGCGTGACCATCGCCGGCAAGACCGGGACCGCCCAGGTGCCCGGCCGGAAAAACATCGCGTGGTTCATCTGCTTTGCCCCGGCCGAAAAGCCGGAAGTCGCCATCGCCGTCGCGGTCGAGGGCGATACCGCCGGCGAGGATTACTATGGCGGCACCTACGCCGCGCCGATCGCCAATGCAATCCTCAGGAAATACTTCGCGAAGAAGAACAATCTGACGCGGCCGCTGATGCCACCGCTCAAGACCCGGTAGTCCGTCCGCAACTACTCAGGACGCATTCCGCACCTGGATATTTCCCGACGTGTGGTGCGAATGGAAAATTGATAATTGAGAATCTGAGAACTGGAATTTCCGGAAGTATGACCACAGCGGCGACGCCGTTTACCGAAATTAGCGATCCCTGATTTTCAATGCTCAATTTTCAATCGTAACCACTCGGTCGGCATCCCACCCCATGCCACCTGAGTAGTTACGTCCGGCCAAGCAGGCTCCCGGTAAACCAGTACCACTTTGTGGGCGACGTGGATGAACCCCCGCCTCCCCTCACCGGACTTCCCGCCCGGTCGGAAAATTCTGTGGCCGCTCCCGTCGTCGCGCGGCGCGGACCGCCCGCCGGGCCTGTTGAAACACGCGTCCCGGCTCGGTCCACGTCGCCCGCGCCCCGAAGCGCAGCCGCTGCAAGTCGGCGATGATGCGCGCCCCTTCGTCATCCACCATTCGATCGCCGGAGTCGGTTAGCTCGCGCAGCCGGGTCAGCCACTGACCCGCTTCGCGCCGCACCGGATCTTCGTGCCGCCCACGGCGGGCACCCATGATCCCTCGCCACCAGGTGCGGCCGAATTTTCTCCCGATCCCTCCGAGCGCCACCAGGATCGCCAGCGTGCCCAGCACGCCCGCAACCCGCCGGATATCCCACGGTCGGAGGATCCAGTCCTTTACCGATGCGGCGGCGGCCTCAATCGCCACGCGGATTCGCCGCCCGGAATTCTGTGTCGCCTCTTTCACCGCCTTCAAGGTCTCGGCCTGCGACCGTTGATCGAAGCTCACGATCCGCCGGTACCAAAAAACCCGCAGGCTATCGAGACGGGCGGACCAGCTGCGGTCCAGCCGGCTCGCCAGCGCCGCTTCGCCCTTGGCCTCGTCCGCCTGGCTGCCGACCGACGCCGCCAGGGGATCCGCCCGCAACCAGGCACCGGTGGCCTCGTCGAAAACCTCCGCCCAAGCATGCGCGTCGGAATTGCGAATCGTAAAATTGTTCGAGTAGGCGTTCCACGTCCCGCCCTTGAAACCCGTCACCACCCGCGCCGGAAAGCCCGCCACCCGCGCGAGCAGAACGAACGATCCCGCGAACAGTTCGCAGTGACCCGCCTCCCGCGAATTCAGCCAGCGCACGAGCGGATCGCCCGTTCCGTCCGGCACGCGCGGCGAAAGCGAATAACGGTGGTTGGCCCGCAGCCACGCCCCCGCGCGGGACGCAAAGTCAGCCGCAGTGAGCTTCTCTCCCGCGGTCACTTCGCCCACCAGCCGCTTGAGCGTCTGGCGATCCGCGCCGGGCGAAACCGGCCGGTTCTGCATCGCCACCCGCATCTGTTCGGACTGTTCCCGTTTGCGCCAACGTTCCGCAAATTTCGGGTCGGGCAACACCCCGGACGGATCGAAGCCCTCGACGCGATAGGCCGTCATCGTCACCGGCTCGTCCCGCAGCGCCACAATCGCGAGATCGGCCGCGAGCCGGAAGTTCTGCGCCTCCCGGAAACGCAGCTCACCGAACTGGCCGATCAGCGGCAGGTACCGGCTCACGCCGGACTCGAAATAGAAGGTCCAGTAGGTCGCCGCCCCCAGCCGCGGACGAGCCTCGCCCCGCAGGAAGGACGCGGTCCGGTCGTTGCCGAATTCCTGCCGGCGCAACCCCGCGGAAAGCTTGAACGTCCCGTCCGCGTACTGGTCGAGCACGAGCATCCGCCAATAAGGCGTCGCCGGGATCTGCGCCTGATTCGAAACGTCGACGCTCAACGCCACGCTCGTGTCCTGCTGGATGTCCGTCACATCGCCGAATCGAATCGTGTCGTTGAAACCCGACTTCGCCTTCTTCGAGATGAAGCGGTCGAGGAACATGCTGTTCTCCAGCTGAAAGCGCGGAATGGCCAGAAAGAGCAGCGCCGAAACACCGACGACCCCGGCAAACAACAACAGGCCCAGGACCACGACGCGCCAGTCCGACACGTCGCGCAACCGGCGGAAAAGCTGGCCCCAGTTCGCATGCACGGCCCAGGCCGGCGGAACACCCGGTGGCGCGGGAGCCGCCGCGGAGGCGGACTTCCCGCCGGCCGCCGCATCCGCCAGCGTGATCGCCAGCAGGAAGGCGAGCGCACATCCGGCATAGATGAGCAGCTGCGCGGCAAACGTGAGCGCCACCGTCAACACGCCCGCGACCACAATCAGGAAGAGGCCGAGCACGATGATTTGCAGCTCATCGCGCCGCTGCCGGTAGTTGAGACTACGATACAGGAGCAGCAGGATGTCGAGGCGCACCATCGCCGGCAGCACCTCCGCCGTCAGCCACAGGTCGCCGATGAAAAATGTCACGATCGCCGGAAAGGCGAGCAGATGCACCACCGCTGGCACCCGCGCCGGGAGCGTGGGTCGGATTAGGACGGCCAGCGTGACGAAGGTCGTAAGCCCCATCAGCGTCCACGCATCCACGTCCATGTAGAACACCGTCCACACCCCCAGCAACGTGAGCACGCCGCCCAGCAGCCACTTGAGCTGCAGCAACTCGTCGAGTGTCAGTTGCGGGCGTTTCGGAGTCACGGGCAAAGGTCGGTTTGAAGATGAGGAATGCGGACTAGGCCGAGGCCGCCTTCTGCCCGTCGACATACGCCGCGACGCCGCGGGGGCCCTCGGGCGCAAATGTCATCACGTTCTGTTTTGCCACCGCGGGAACGCGGCCACCGTCGGCCGCCATCGCCGGCGCGCGGACGGCGGCCTCCCCGCCCCCGATCACGTCCTCGACCGGGGCGAGCACCGCCAGTTTGTCGAGGAAAAGCTCGAGATCGTGCACCCGGCGCACCGGCACCGGCGCTTCGGCGTCAATCGCCACGCCGAGCAGCCGGCCGACCCGAAACAGATCCTCCGCCAGCGTCGCCACAAAACTGATCAACACCTCGAACTGTTCCGCCTGCACCCACAGGCCGGCATCGGTGCGCAGCCAGAGCGAATAGCCCTCCGCGCTTTCCGCCGCGAATTGGCGCACGAGCAACTGGCGCGTCCGGGCGCTCGCCTTCCAATGAATCAGCCGGTGCGAGTCACCCGCGGCATAACGCCGCAACGCCAGGAGATCGCCGCCGGTGCCGGCACGCGCGACCCGCTCGCCGCCGGCCGCGCGTCGCGCCGCCCCGATTCCGTGCCGCCGGTATTCGATCGGTGCCGGCCAGACGATGGCCTTCGCCGCGAGGTCGGTGCCGACATCCTTGCGCAGAAAGCCAAAGGGAAACAACGATCCCACGCTCGCGAGCTCGACCAGCAGCACGCCCCGCCGCTCCGGCTTGAGCGGCCACTCGATCCGACCCTCACCCGAAGGATCCAGACGGCCGGACAGCGGCACCCGGGCGCGCTTTTCCGCCCGGTCCGCCTTGTCCAGAATCGCCCGCACGTCGATGCCCCGCCCCGTCACCGTGGACTCCGCCCGCTGCACAACCGCGGCCTCCACCGATCGCGCCGCAAACTCGAACCACAATCCGTAGGTCGGCAAAAATTTCTTGGCGTTGCGCAGCTCCAGCGCGACGACGGTGTCGTGGCCCGCCCGGAGCGGCGGCGCCACGTGCAGCCGCCACGTCACCCCCCGCAGATTCAACCACGAAAGGACACCGCTCAGGATCAGGCAGGCGAGCAAAAGCGAGAGGGTGATGAACAGGATGTTGCTCGAAGAATTGTAGGCCGCCGTGCCGATGCCGAGTGAAAGACCGATCAGTACCGTGCCCGGAACAGTCGGGAGAATCCGATGGCCGCGCTGCGGGTACACGAGCGACCACAGCAGCGCGCTCCACGTGAAACGCCGTCCCGTCGCCCGCGAACCCGGGCCGGCCCACCCGGCAGCATCTTCCATGTCCATGCGCGCAGTTCCCCAACCCGCTTAACTCGGCACCGGCAGGCTGGCCACGATGCGGCGCAGCGTGGCCGTCACCGCCCGGCGCTCCTCGAGGGTATCGCTCGTCTGCCGGGACAGCGCGAGACGGTGGGTCAAGATTGGCGCCACCAGGGCGACGACATCCTCGGGCAGGACGAAATCACGGTTGTTGACCAGGGCCCGGGCCTGCGCTGCGGCCCGCAACGCCACGCCGCCGCGCACGCTCGCCCCAGCGCGAAAATCCGCCTCGGTGCGGGTCGCCGCGACGATCTTCAGGATGAACTCGAGCACGCTGTCTTCGACGAAGATCTCGTGGGCGAGGGACTGCAGCGCCAGCACTTCGCTGCGCGTGACGACGGGGTTCAGCGCGATCGCATCGTAGCCGCCCCGCGCCGTCCGCAGGATCTCGAGCTCGTCGTTGGCTTCGGGATAGCCCATCCGCAGCCGCATCAGAAACCGGTCCATCTGGCTCTCGGGCAGCGGAAACGTGCCCTCGTAGTCGACGGGGTTTTGCGTTGCAAAGACCATGAACGGCGCGCCAACCGCATGCGCCTCGCCGTCGATCGTCACCCGCGCGCGGTCCATCACCTCGAGCAGGGCCGACTGCGTCTTCGGCGTTGCGCGGTTGATTTCATCGGCGAGCACGACGTTGGCAAACACCGGCCCCTTCTTGAACACGAATTCCTTGATCGTCTCATCGTAGATCGCGACGCCGGTGACGTCGCTGGGCAGCAGATCGCTGGTGAACTGGATGCGCGAAAACACGCAGTCCATCGAGCGCGCCAGCGAATAGGCCAGGGTCGTCTTGCCCACGCCGGGCAAATCCTCGATCAGCAGGTGACCACCGGCGACGAGGCAGACCAGCACCTGGTCGATGACGTCGTCCTTGCCGCGAATCGTCACGCGCATGTTGGTGCGCAGCCGCTCCAGCGCCTGTTTCGCCTCGGTAATCTGTCCTGCGGGCACAAAATCGCTCATACGCCCGAGCCTAGCGCGAATCGCCCCTCACGCAAATGGTTTTCCTTTCTTGGGCGGGCGATCGCTAGCCCAGGCTCCCCAGCATCCGGGCAAAAAAAAGCCAGGAGCCAAAGGCGAATAAGCCGAATGCATCGCCCAAATCGCACGCCGGCAACTAGGCGGTTCAATCACTGCCCACGTGTATTTTCACTAGACAAGAGGAAGGCCCAGCGCATCGCGCGCCATGATCGTTCTTCAGGTCGTCACCTTAGCATCAATGACTTCGCGGCGGATGGAGTCTTCTAACGACCGGCTGCGGGCCTTGGCGCCGGGGTCGGCAACTCTACCCGGTAAATCTCCCGGTCCTTCGTCACGACTGGTACGCCGTGACTGGTCGACAGAGTGAGCGCGCCTTTCGGACACGACTCGACGCAGTAGCCGCAACTGATGCAACGCAACCGGTCGATCGCCCACTTCTTTTGCGTGCGATTCACGCCGATCGCGCCCGTTGGACATTTCTTTCGGCAAACGCTGCAGCATACGCACTTGTTCGTGGCGAAAACCAATGCCCCCCGCGAGAGCGGGATCACCTGGCGCGGCACGAACGGATACGCGTATGTCGCCGGCTTCCGAAAGGCCCACTTCAGGGCCAGGGTGGTCATGCGAAAGTAGGACATATCACCTTTCTGTGCAGCTCACGCACGGGTCGATGGTCAGCACGAGGATGGGCACGTCGGCCAGATCGCAGCCCGGCAGCAATTTCACCAAGGCCGGCAGGTTGGCAAATGTCGGCGTGCGTACGCGGAAGCGTTGCAGATTCTTCGTGCCGTTGGCTTTGAGGTAATAAACGACTTCGCCGCGCGGCTGTTCGGTGCGCGCCGTGTATTCGCCATTGGGATTGCCCGTCACCTTGACGGCAATTTCCCCTTCCGGCATCCGCGCCACCGCCTGGCGGATGATGTTGACCGACTGGAACAACTCCTGGCAGCGCACATGGCAACGCGCGTACGAATCGCCCTCCGGGCGCGTGATGGGCTCGAGCGGCAGATCGCGAAACGCCCCATAACCGAGCTGGCGCGTGTCCTGCGCCACGCCGCTGGCCCGCAGCGTCGGGCCGACGCAACCGAGGGCGTAGGCTTCGTCCTTCGTCAACACGCCGATCCCGCAAAGACGATTCTTCACCGAACTGTCCTCGAGGAAAACATCCACAATCTCCCGCATGTCTTTTTCGATCACCGCGATTTCCCGCAAGATCGTCTGGAGCGTTGCCGCATCGATGTCGCGGCGTACGCCGCCCACCTTGCACGAACCGAAGATCACGCGCCCACCAGTCGTGGCTTCGATGATCTTCACAACCTTCTCGCGCACCCGCCACGAGTGCATGAACAGGCTCTCAAACCCGAACGCATCGGCCGACAGCCCCAGCCACAGCAAATGGCTGTGCAACCGGGAAAGTTCGCCCCAGATCGTGCGCAGGTAAAGCGCGCGCGGCGGGACCGGAACCTGCATGATCTCCTCGATTGCCTGGCAGTACGTCTGGCCGTGAATGAAACTGCAGATGCCGCAAATGCGCTCCGCGATGAAGACGAACTCCTGAAAATCCTTCTTCTCGACCAGCCGCTCGAGACCGCGATGGACGAAGCCCAGCGACGGGATCGCCTCCACGACCTTTTCGTCCTCGAGGACGAGATCGAGCATGATGGGCTCGGGCAGGACCGCGTGTTGCGGACCAAACGGAATGACGGTGCGGGCCATGGTGGGATCAGGCGTTTGGCGCCGAAGCGGCGGTTGAAGGAGCAGGTTGCGCAACCGGGGCCACTCCCGTCACCTTACCCGAGGGCATGACGCCGGCGGTCCGGCTGCGACTGGAGAAGGGGAAAGGCACGGTTGTCTTGTAGAATTTGCCCTTGTAATCCACCGCGATGCCCTCGACCTGCACCCGGAACAGATCGTGCATCTCGTTTTCGTAGATAAACGCACACCAATAGACCGCCGAGATGCTCGGAATCCGCGCCGAAAGGGACGGCAGCGAGAGGCGAAGATTCAGAAACTTGCCGGCGCGATCGAAACTGTAATTCAGCTCAATGACCTCACCCATGGGGGTCGCGCCGATTTGCACCAGCCGCCAGCCCTGCTCGCGCAGTTCGCGGACCCGGGCCAACAACGCGTCCGGCGGAAGGGAAAGATAGGTTTGTTCGTCGCTCATTGGCGCGCCTTTTGCAGGATGACCCACTCGATGTTGGGCAGGAACGACTCGGTCTTGTACGGCTGGTAGCCCAACTTGCCGTAGACGAGCAGGCGCCGCTTGCTCTTGTGGCCGGCGACGGCTTCGAAATTCGTGACCTCCGCCGGCCAGACCTGTTCGATCTCGCCGATGAGGCGCCGGCCAATGCCGCGTTTTTGAAAATAGGGATGGACGATGCAACGCGTGAAACGCGCCGTGGAACCTTCGGCCCGGCCGCGAATCGAGCCCACAATCTTGCTATTGACGACCGCCTTCATGAAGACCGCCCGGCCGAATTCCTCCTCGATCTCCGGCAGGGTCTGCTGCAAGCCGGGCAAACTGTCGTCGCCGTAAAGTTCGGCCTCGCTCTGGTAGGCGATTTTTTGCAGCGCCAGAATCTCCGGCACGTCGCGCTTTTCGGCCCGGGTATAAATCGCACAGTCGATGCCCGACGTGGCCGCCTGCATCGCGATCTGCTTTTGTTCGAGCACCTCGAGCGCGCGGACCACTCCGTCGATGATGGCCTCGGGACGCGCCGCACAGCCGGGCACATACACGTCCACCGGGATCACTGTATCGACGCCGCCGGAGATGTTGTAGCACTCGCGAAAGACTCCGCCGCTGGCGGCACAAATTCCGACCGACACCACCACCTTCGGTTCGGGCAACTCGTGGTAGATATTGCGGACTACCTCCGCGCTCTGTGGATTGACCCCGCCGGTGACGAGGAAGATGTCGGCATGTTTCGGGTTGCCCGTGTTGATGACGCCGAGTCGCTCGACATCATACAGCGGCGTCAGGCAGGCCAGCACCTCGATGTCGCAGCCATTGCAGCTCGAGGCGTCGTAGTGGATGATCCACGGGGATTTTCTTAGGCCGAGCATGGGAGGATAGCGGAGCGGCGGGCGGGTTTAGAGGAACGAGAGCACGACGAGGTTGCCGAAGCCCAGCACCAGCGTGACGACCCACGAGCTCTTGAGCGCGGTCTGCCACTTGAGTCGGGCAAACGTGTTATCCACGAGAATCATGAACAGGAATACCAGTCCCGAGGCGATCACGCCCAGGATCGGCGACGACGTGAAGAACAGGTACACCCAGCTCAACAGCAGCACGTTCTCGAACCAATGGGCCACTTCGATCATGGCCAGCGCACTGCCGGAAAACTCCGTCGTGATCCCGCGGACCAATTCCTGGTGCGCGTGGTGGGAGCAGGAGAGGTCAAATGGCGACTTGCGGAACTTGATGACCAGGACGAACAGAAAACCGAGAAACACGCCCGGCAGCGTCCAGATCAGCGACGTGGAGCGCCCGGCGATGTCATGCACGTAAAAGCTCCCTGTCGACATGTACATGCCGACCGCGGTCAGCAGCACCATCGGCTCGTAGGCCATCATCTGGATCAATTCGCGTTCCGCGCCGATAAAGCTGTACGGCGAACTGGTCTTGTAGGCACCCAGTACAAAGAAGATCCCGGCGAGCGTCAGCGCGAAGACCACCAACAGCAGATCGAAGCCCGTGAAGAAGAGCGCGCCCGTGAAGATGACGAAGATCAGGAAGAAAAAGACGTAGTAGTTTTGCGAGCGGCGGACGACGATGTTCTCCTTCCGCCACAGCTTCCACACGTCGAAGAACGGCTGCCAGATGGGCGGGCCCAGGCGCGACTGCATGCGCGCCGAAATGATGCGGTCGGCACCAGCCAGCAAGCCGCCGAGCAGCGGAGCCACCACCAGATAAACGATTAGCCGGGCCAAGGGGTTCATAGCGAGATCAGCGTTCCCAGCAGGAAAAGCGAAAGCACCACACCGATCGCCACCCCGGCGCGAAAGACCTGGGCCTCATTCAGGATGTCGGCAAAATAGTAGTTCGACATCTGCACGTCGCGCACGACGCCGATCGGACCTTGGAACCGCGTGCTGCCCCCTACATTGCCCCCGCCGAGGTAGGCATCCATCACCTTGCCGCGCCAACCGTAGTTGAAGAAGCTCAGCGGAAACAACGCCACCATGACCAGCATGAGCGACATGATGAGCACATTGCCATAGGCGAGGTGGCCGGATTGCCCATAGATCGCAATCACGTACGGCTCGACGAAGTGCGTCGAGATCAGCGGGAACAGCACGCAGGTCAGAGTCGTGAGCACCGACAGGACGCTCAGCGCGAACCACTCGCCCCGCCCGACGCCAAGTTCGACGTTCTCCACCGGACCGGCAACCTGCAGGAGCTTGCCCATCCACTTTACCCAGAAGAACAAGGTCGGCGCGCTGCCGAACACGATGAAAAGCGTGATTAACGGGTGAGAGTCCACCACGGCCTTCAGCACCGCCCACTTGCTGATTAACATGCCGAATGGCGCGAGAAACATGCCCGCGATTCCGATCTGCAGCATCACGGACATTTTCGGCATCTTCAGCACCAGGCCGCCCATCTTCTCGATGTCGCGGCTGTGGAGTTGGTGCTCGATCGAGCCCACGCACAGGAACAGCAGGCACTTCGCCACCGCATGAAACACGATCAGAAGCACGCCGGCCCAGACGGCCTCGTACGTGCCGATGCCGCCGCAAATCACGATCAACCCGAGATTGGCGACGGTGGAATAAGCCAGCACCTTCTTGGCGTCACTCGTGCCGATTGCGGCCAACGAACCGACGAGGAACGTCACCGCGCCCACCAATGCAATCACGGTGCCGACCTGCGTGCCCTGCAGGACTGGCGCCAGCCGGATGATCAGATAAACGCCCGCCTTCACCATCGTGGCTGAGTGCAGCAAGGCCGAGACCGGCGTCGGCGCCACCATGGCGCCGAGCAGCCAACCAGAGAACGGAAACTGGGCCGACTTGGTCAGTCCGGCAAAGGCGAGCAACGCAGCCGGAATGAGGGCTACGGCCGGCGCCGACTTCATCAGCGTGGTGAGTTCGATGCTGCCGCTGCGGTCAAAGAACCACACGATCGCGATCGCAAAACTCAGACCGCCGATTAGATTGTACGTCAGGGCGCGCAACGCATTCGCCGTCGATTCCTCGTCCAGCTTGTAGCCGATCAGCAGGAACGAGCACAGGGTCGTAATCTCCCAGAAGAAATAAAGCCAGATGAGGTTATTCGAGAATACGACCCCGTACATCGCGCCGAGAAAAACAAAGAGCAGGCTGAAAAACAGCGGCCGTCGGTCCTTGATCTCCGGATGGTGGTCCTCGTGGAAATTCCGCATGTAACCCAGCGCGTAAATGCAGATCAGCCCACCGGTGATTCCGATGATCAACGCCATGATGATCGAGAAATTATCCACCAGGAGGTTATGCTCGATCGGCGTGCCCTTGCCGTGCCGGAAACCAAACCAAAGCATCACTGCAAACTGCGCGACCATCAGCAGCACAATCAACGGTCGCCGGTGCCGAAACCCGATATATACCACGTATCCCGCCATCGCGACTTCGAGCCCTTCCATTCCCAAACCAGCCAAGTGCGGATCCAGCTTGATTTCACTTAACCCGCCAGAACGTAAGCCCATGGCGAGCGCGGTACTACCGACAGCCAACATCGCCGTGACGATCATCACCAGACGGCCGCGGAGCCCATTGGCTCCGATTGCCAGGAGCGAAACTCCTGTAAGCATCGGCAGGATAATTAGTAATGTGACAATATGCAAAGAATGGACCATTAGAGTGGGAATCACCCTCGGGCTGGTCAATCGAGCGTCTGCACTGCCTAGTATTAGTATGCTTTAATATACACGACATTAAGCTGTCTTTGCCGGCATCCCAGTGTGATCTGGCTTGGATATATCTTATCACGCTTAATGACAAATAGATACTAATATTCATTTCGCTGTAAAACCGTGATGCTATCACCTGGCTTTGTGATGTGCTTTCCTGCCGAATAACAATATATGCACAGTCTAAATAAAGTTAATCTTATATGAAGTATAACAGCCGCCCAGCCGGTCCGGTGTGAGAATAGAGTCCGTGGATCGGGGCTGCGGCACACGCCGGTATACCGGGTACGCAATCATCCTAAATTCCTCAGTTGAGCAGGAAGATTGACGTGGTTTTTGGCCGAAATTGCGATGACTTACGCAGGGAGCGGCACGATGAAGCGCACGAACAACACCCAGAGATTGTAGACCATTAACAAGAGCCGCGCGGCCAGTTCGGTGGTGGCACGCGCCTTCGCGCAATAGCCGCTGAACCCCCATTGGTTTTTCAGTTCGTAGAAGACGTTTTCGGTGTCTGCACGGTCGCGATAGAGTTGTTGGATCTGCCACGCGTTATACTCCAGCGGTAAGTTGGTCACGTAGACGGCGTGTGCCGATGGGGTCAGGTTGGTCGCACGTTGCATTTGGCGGAGGCGCCAGGGGTCACTCCGATTCCCGGAAGATTGCGAACGTGGGGGCCGGCTTCCGCCCGCTTCGCTGCAACGTACAACGGACCCCATCGCATCATCCCCGCGCCGCCTTGACAGCCCGCGCATTAAAATGACACTTTACGCGCATGGAAACCCTTACGGTCACCACCGCCCGCCAGAATCTCGGCGCTTGGCTGGCCCGCGCGGCCAAGGGCGAGGAAATCGGCATCATCTCCGGCTCGCAAATCATCGCCCTGCGCCCGGTCGCTGTGACGGCGGCTGACTACGCCTTTCAGGAATACGGTCTCACGCCGGACGAGATGAACCGCATCACCGCAAAGCTCCATGAAGAAGTCTCCACCGCCGCCGCCGTCCCCTACGCCGGAAGCCTCGCCGCCGCCCTCGCCCAAGCAGGTGATGCTGACGAAAAGGTTTCTCGCGCTCGCAAGGGAGCTGCCCGCCGCCGCGCTTCCGGCAATCGACGCCGCGCTTCGCTCGCTGCCTGAGACGTGGGAGCGGCCCCACGCGCACCGGGGCGCCGGCGTGCGCGTCCTCTCCCGCGGTGCGTATGAGATTCGCGCCGGCCTTGCGCTGCGCATCGTTTTTTTGCCAATCGGCGACGAACTGCGCTGCGACTTCATCGGCCCGCACGCCGAGATTAAACGCTACCTGCGAAACCGCGCCTGACTCCCACCCGGCTTACTATGCCGAAAATACGAGGCAAAATCAGTGCCATACGCGGGCCCCAGCGTGCGGCGAGCCGCCGCCCCTGAAGAAAACAATCGCAGCCGCAAAGAAGTACGCCAATTGCGCTTGGTGGGCACGCCGCCGGAGAGCTTGAAAGGGTCTGGCCGTTGCACGTTGCATTTGGCGGAGGCGGCAGGGTCATTAACGAGCGGCACGGCCGTTTCCGCTAGCGCGAAAAAAACAGGGACGCAGGCGAACGGAAAGCACCTTGCCCTCCCGTTCAACCGACCGGCGGAACCACCGCGCCGTGTTTCGCCAAACCAGCTCGGATCTCCGTCAACGGCACCTGCCCCGGCGTCATCCCGCTGCGTGCGGCCAAGGCCGCCGTCGCGCCCGCCGCCTGGCCCGTCGCCATGCACGAAGCCTGCACGCGCAGGGCCGAATTCGCCAGTCGATCACTGCTCACGCACCGGCCCGCCACTAGCAAGTTCTTGCTCCCTTTCGGAATCAACGCGCGCAACGGCACCGTCGGCACCACGCCTTCCTTGAGATGCTTCGGTCGCACCCCGCCTTCGAAATGGAGGTCGATCGGATAAAACGAGTGCGAGACCGCATCCTTAAAAAAACGTCCCCCCTCGTAGTCCGCCTCTGTGATCGTCGCCTCGCCCACGATCCGGTAAGTCTCGCGGATCCCGGTCTCCGACTGGAGCCGTTCGATCTTCATCAGGGCCAGCGCCGGCTCCTGCTGCAGAAAACGCAGCACCCGCAGCAGCGCCTGCCGGCCGGCGATGTTGGTTTCCGAATGCGACTCCGAGGTCGTGCCGTCGGCGCCGGGAACATGATTCCCGCTCTCGCCGCCCTTGCCCAGCCAGCTGGCGATGCTGCCATTGATGTCCGTGCGTTTAAGCGCGCCGGACTTCACTGCGGCCGCGTGCTTTTCCTGCAGCGCCTTCAGCACGCCGGGATCGATCGTCGCCGCATCGTAACCGCCGATACGGTAAACCAGCGTGCCTGGCTGGCGCGTTTCCTCCCGCATCCGCGCGAAGCCCGCCAGCCCGACCGCCGACGCGCTGCCGGTGCAGTCCACGAGCTGCTTCGCCGGTCACGTCGACCATCGTGCCCTTGCCCACCAGTCGCACGCGCCAGCCGCCGGCCACCTCCTCGACCGTAAGCGGCGACTCGCAATAGCGCAGTTGCACGCCCGCCTGCACGCAGGCCTCCTCGGCGAGGGCCGCGTAAAGCTGACCACTGATCCGCACCTGGTGCCGCCAGTGCTGCCGGCCGGTCGGCACGGTGAAATCCGGCAGGGCGTCGTTGTTCAACTCGACCGTCTTTTTCACCAGCTCCCAGCCGATGCCGGCGATCACCTGTTTGCCCCAGGCATGGAACAAGCCGGGAAAATCCACGCCACCGGTCGTGGTCGTGCCGCCGAGCTGGCTGCCGGCCTCGACGAGCATCGTCTTCGCGCCGAGTCGTCCCGCCTGGATCGCGGCGATCGCGCCGGCCGAGCCGCCGCCGATCACCAGCACGTCGGTCGCGAGCCGACGCACGGTTGGCGGCGGCGGCGCGGCGACGAGCACACTGCCGGCGGGAAGGGTTCCGAGACTGGCGAGGAAATGGCGGCGTTTCATGGGGGAGGACCGGGGATTTCGGGGGGAGGGAATCAGGACTGCAACAACGACCGGACGTGCCGGGCGTTCAGAATGTCCGAGGCCCGATGGGGTCAGCCTGTTGCAGGTTGCAGCGAAAATTCAATAGTTGGTCCTGAGGAAGCGGGAGGTCCTGAGGAAGGGCGTTGATTTTGGTGTGCTGGGCCCGTCCTATTTGCGGCCGAGCCAGCAGACGGCGGCACGGACTGAGGCCGGCCGGTCCAGCCTGAGCTTCTCAGCGATCCAGCGATAAGGGGCGCCCGAGGTCTTCCGGAGCACGGTGGGAAACTGGATGCGAAGTCGCCGTGCCATGCTGGCAGCAAACCACCGAGGTCTTCGTTCGACCAGACGCCGACTGCCCCAATTTGTGGGTGATCACCCGGCGGCGAGGAGCCCGACTGCTGGCCTTTGCAACCTGCAACAGGCTGACCCCATCGACAAATCCATTCCCGCCCCAGATGCAGCCCGTAATAAGCCCGCAGTGCCGCGACGGCCGTGCGGATTGACGACGGCGAATACGCCCGGTGTTCCTTCAGGTGCAACACATGCGCTCGCACCTGCGCCTCGTCCAGACCGGCGATATCGCCACCAGCGCGTGCACACAGACGGCGCAGCACACGCAAGTACCCGACCTGGGTGGAACCAGCCAGGCTGCGCAGTTTGAGCAGTTCCGCAAAGCGGACCAGCGATTCAGGATCGACCAGCACGACCTTGTCGGCGCGCTTCCGGGCAGTAGATTTATGGGTAGACATACCCCGCCAATCTGACCGCCGCTGGCGCGTTCGCCCATGGTCCTGCCGACCCCATCCCTTACGTTTGTCTCACCGCTATCGAACCACTACGCCGCGCAGCGGCTTCGTTCAACGGCCCGACCCCGTTTTAGCACCCATCGGGACCTGCCGATCTCGCGCGTTTGGAGCAGCGATCAGCGGGTTGACTCCTTGGTTCGATCATCGTTTGCCCTGTTTTGATCTGGTGCCCGCAAAAGAGGGTGTCTTGGCCTTGGTCTTTTCGGGTGT
>JBIJCX010000192.1:0-15219 GCA_044344465.1 Opitutaceae bacterium | reverse complement strand
AAATCGGCGTGTCGTCCTCAGCGCAAAAAGCGGACAGGTTTGGTCCGCACTTTGTTTCGGCCAGAGGCTCGGCGGGAGTTGGCGGCGCGGCCGCAGATTGTCATCGGCACTCCCGTTTTGCCAGATGGCGACCTCGTTAAGCTCCTCTCGAATAGTCTGAATCTCTCCGGTCTTGAACGCGTAACCTCGACGGTATTGCGCATGGCGATCATCCGAGACGTCGTCACAAAATCGCCGCCTGTGAACGCCAACGGAAAAGTCTAAAGAACCAGTCCATGCAGGTGAAACGAGGCCCCTATATGACTGCTTACGCTACCGGCTCTCGAGATTACCTCGCACGCGCCCGCGCTTTGCGAGCAAGCGGGAATCATGAAGCTCTGCTCTCCGTCAGGTAGTTTTCCTGCGCTTGGTAGTCCTGCTGGAATCGACGGATGAAGGCGACGTTGGCTCCCTTGAAGCCATAGATCGATTGGTCGTCGTCTCCGACCGCCATGATGGCGAGTTTCCGGTCATCATCGACTTCCCGGCGGCCGGCGATGGCGGAGATGAACGCGTATTCGCGCTCATCCACGTCCTGATATTCATCGACGAGGATGTGCGAAAAGCCGGCGAGGATGCGGTCCCGGGCTTCTTCTCCGCGCACTCCATCGGTGTCCTGCTTGCCGGACAACAATTCGGTTGCGTCCTCAAGGAGCCGGCTGAAGTCGGGCAACTCCTCGCCATCGGAGGCGCCGCCAAGGGATCGTCCGAGCAGGCGCAAGGCGAGGCCGTGATAAGTCTGGATCATCGCGCCGTAAGCGTCCTTGCCCACGAGTCGAAAGATCTGGCGCCGCAGTTGCAGCGCGGCATGCCGATTGAAGCACGCCACCAGAATGCGCTCAGACCGGACTCGCTCCACTCGTAACAGGTAGGCGCAGCGATGGGCCACGACACGGGTTTTTCCCGATCCAGGTCCGGCCAAAACCAGCATGTTCGATCCGGCGGGTTCGGCGACAATGGCCTGCTGAACTGGGTTGCAAAGGTTGTCGACGATCTTGCGGAACGAATCGAGTCCGGTGGCACGTTCGTAAAGCTCAGGTTTTTCCCGGAGGAATTTCGCAGCGAACGCCGCTTTTCCCAACTCGAAGTAAGCAGAGATGAGGCGAAGGTGAGCGCCCAGTCGCTCCAGACCCATCCGCGCGTATTCACCCATGACGTGGATTTGGAACACTTTTTCCGAATAATGCACCGACAGTGCGGCGTAATCTCCTTTGGTGAAGCGCCGCCGTTCCTTCCCTTTTTGCTTTTCCAGCACTCGCATGCTCATCGCCTGCGAGATCAGCGCCTTTCCGTTCTTCAGCTCGATGACGGCGTTGTCATGGAGATACACCAAGAGGTACTGAATGAACGCGGGCACATCGCGCACGACCGATAGGTTCAAGGTCATGTCAGCGCGAAATGCCTCCATCACCTCGGCTTCGCCAAACTCAACCAGCGCCACGGTCGAATCGGCGCCGGGGTTGGACTTTGCCTTCATCATGAGCAGGTCGAGCAACACGGCTGCCGCCGCCCCCCGCACAGCCGACAACTCCAGGATGTCGATCCACGGCGCCGACACCCGAACCTGAGAGTGCTGCTGGCGGACGTAGCCGATTTCGAGCAGCGCTGCAGGCCGGCCCATCTTTCGGCCATCGGTGGAAAGCGTCTTGAGCGTGCGAATGATATCGTCCGGCAGGCTCTTGTGACCCTTCGAGATGAGATGCTGGTTCACGCGCCGCAGTGCCAGGGGGACCCAGCCCTCGGGATTGGGCTCTTCATCACGAAGGACATGGATGAGATCATGCTCTCGGACCGACACCGCCTTGAGCAGTTGACCCGCATGTCCCGTGCGTCCGACGCGAAGCCGCGCGCTGTAGAGCATGTCCTTGCTGATCAGCCCGGTTTCAGGCTGCGCCATTTCGTTGAGCACCTGGAAGACCGGGGCATAGGGGCTTACCCGCTTATCGCTGGCCACCCGCATCTGCTCATAGAGGCTGCGCATGCGCGGCAATTCGGCGAAATCGTCCAGACCCAGAGGCACTTCGTGGTCATTCGTCAGCAGCAACGTCATGACATCCAACCACAGGGCTTGCTTGACCTCGGGCAGGTCGAGACGTGCGATTCGAGATCGGGCCCCCTCTTCGTCCAACACCAGTGATCGAACTTGAAGGACCTTGGTTTGATTCTCATCTCGCTGGAGGAATCCCTGCTTCTCCAGCACCGCGATTGCGGTCCGAACCTTGGTTCGACGCTGCTCTTCGGCTTCCTCGGCGAAGCTCGTGGACTCGACCGAATCGTCCAGAATCTCCGATTCGGTCAGCGTAACATGTTTTCCATCGCCTTGGTCGGCCCGCAGAATTGCCCGCCAGATCCGATCGATATCCCGCTTGTCGATCCTGGCCATCGCCTGGAAACCAAACTGAGTCTCCAGATCCTCTGGGTTATATAACAACACGCATTCGGCGGGTTCCTCGTCTCTGCCCGCACGACCGGCCTCCTGGAGATAATTTTCCAGTGACCCCGGCGTGTCCATGTGGACGACGAGCCGGATGTTCGGCTTATCGATGCCCATGCCGAAGGCGTTTGTGGCCACCACCAGCTGCAGACGACCGCCGAGAAAGTCCTCGAGAATGCCTTTCTTTTCTTCCGCCGACAGGCCGGCGTGAAATGCCGCACACGACCAACCCCGTTGCGGCGACGCCAACAGCGCGGCGCAATCCTCCACCCGCTTTCGCGTCGCGGCGAATACGACGGCGGCGCCGATTCCATCCCCGATCTTGGCGCGCAGTAGCTCATGGAGGCGCGCCGGCTTTTCGTGTTCGGCTACCTTTTCAATCCGATAACTCAGGTTCGCCCGCGTCGTGCCGCCATCGAGGAGGACCAAGCCAATCCCCACTTGGTCCTGGAAGTGTCTTACGATCTCGCTCTTGACGTCGTCCTTCGCCGTGGCGGTCACGCAGACGACTGTTGGTACCGGCACTTGCTGTTCCGCCGCCAACTCGCGGATGTACCTGGCGGTGTAAACGTAGTCGGGCCTGAAATCGTGCCCCCACTGGGACAGACAGTGGGCCTCGTCAAACACCCAGCACCCGATTTCCCGCTGCAATATCGTCCGTTTGAACGAGCTGTTTCGCAGTTGCTCCGGGGAGACATACAGAATGCCGACGCTCCCCAGTCTGACCGCATCGCGGACTTCGGCCTTTTCCGGCGGTGTCTGCATGCCGTTGAGGGCAGCGACGCACGACGTAGATGTCTTTTGAATTAGTCCGTCGACCTGGTCCTTCATCAGCGCCTGCAGCGGAGTGACGACGATGGTGAGCGCGCCGGTGGTGTAGTACCGATGCAGCGCAGGAACCTGGAAGCATAGGGACTTGCCGCCGCCGGTCGGCAGGATGCCCAGAACCGAGTTGCCTCCCATGATCTGCCGGACGATTTCCTCCTGCAAACTCACACCTGGACGGCCGGCGATGGCGGGTTCGGCTCGGAAGCCATCATAACCAAAGAACCGCTTGAGTTGTTTGGATGGACTCAGCGTTTGGCTGCACCAGGGGCATTGGGGGTCTGCGCAGGGCGTACAGCGTAAATGGCGGATGACGTCGGTCGTTTTTGGAAACCGATGTCGCACCCACCCCGGAAGCACGGAGTCCGTTCCCGCCACTGGAAGCCACGCAAGGACGTAAGCGAGTACGGCTCGATGTGCCGGATCGGATTGCGCCGTTGCCCACTCGTCCCTTGCTGCAGCCGGGCAGGTAAGTCCTTCAGTTTGATTTTCCCACGCCTGCGCGGCGCTGACCGAGGCGAGGGCTGGAACGCCAAGTTCGGAAAAGAAAAGTTCGAAGCCCGGAGAACCATTCCACGGCAAGTTCGCTTGTGAGAGCAGCGCGCGGGTCAGTGCGAGCCGTTCGCCGCCTCGCACATCGTCCAGGGCAGACCGAAAGGCGATGACAGCATCCTCCAACACCACCTTGCTCGTGTCGCAATCGAGCACGGGGTGGTTCTTGGAAGAACGGACCAGGTGGTCGTTTTTGACGAGTGCGTGGTAGGGGTTGCGGGGGAAGGCCAGCGGGGAAAGGTACAACGTATCGATGGCCGGGAGTTCCCGGAGTTCTGGGATCGAAAACGCCGCGGCCAGCGAGGGCAGATCGTGTGAGATGATGTTGTGGCCGGCCACGAACCGAGACTGCGTCGCCAACGCGCGCAACTCATGCACCAGTTCGGCCAGGGCCTGCCGCTCCAACGCTTCCTTCCGAAATGAACTCCCAGATGTCACTCCCAAGCCAAAGACCTTTCCTCCCGGGACGGATTCAACGTCGATGAACACGCCCGCTGCTATCGAGAATTGATCCGCCGATGCCATTATTGGCTACGTTTCGTAACCGGATTCGCCCCATGAGGCTAGTGCATACGCCGCGGGACCCGATCCTCTCACTCTATGAAACTCGAGTCGAAACCAGCAACGATAGGGTGTCACGAGGTTCGCCATGAGGCCTCGACTCGCTGCCGCGCGAACGTCGACCCCATTGGGCGCCCGCCCGGTGTCCAACCCCGGTGGAGGTGTCGCCCGACGATGAAAACGATCATGCCTTGCTTGGAAGCCACGCCATGGTTGATTTCATAGCCCATGGGTGTCGCTCGCAATTTGGTCCCAGGTCTTTACGAGCAACTACTCGACACCGAACTCGCCGAGGCGCTCACCGCCCAACCAGAGCTCAAGGCCTTGCTCGGAAAGCTCGACGACGAGGACGCACCCCACGCCTACACTCAGTTTGTCTCGCAGGTCCTCGCGCACGCGCTGCGCACGCGCAAACCGGAGGAACGTCTTCCGCTCGTCAATCGTCTCATCACACTCATCTCCGCCACGGATGGACTGGATTACCTCCAGCGCAGAACCCTCCTCGCCGCTTCTGCGCCGCTCCTCCTCTCCCTCCAGTCCGTCACCTCCGGCCAAAACGTTGCACTCAGCCGACCCGAGACACCGCTCACAACTAGCAGTCTACTCACCGGGGCCCGCCACGACCCTCAACTCGAACACGAGCTTCGCCAAGAAATGGCCACCGCCGACCGGGTTGATATCCTTGTCGCTTTCATCAAGTGGACCGGTCTGCGCTTGCTTCAACCCGCGTTTGAAGTCCTCGCCACTCGCGGTGTGCCAGTGCGGATCGTCACGACGTCCTACATGGGCGCTTCCGATCCCGCCGCCATCGCTTGGCTCGCCGCCCGTCCGGGTTTCTCGGTTAAGGTTTCATACGACACGGAGCGCACGCGCCTCCATGCCAAAGCCTACCACTTCCAGCGTCGCAGCGGATTTTCCACCGGCTACATCGGTTCGGCAAACATGTCGCAGGCCGCCATGACCAGCGGACTCGAGTGGACTATCAAAGTCACCGAGCAAGACCTGCCCCACATCCTCCAACGCTTTGCCGCCGAGTTTTCCACCTACTGGGCCAGCCCTGACTTCGAAACCTACGACACCAGCCAACACGCCTATCCAACCCCACTGCTCCAGTTTCCCTTTCCCTGTCAGCTCCACCTTCATGCTGCATACGGAACCTCCGAGATCAAAACCGCGCTCGGTCTCTGCACCCTGGAGAAATCGGGTCCGACTGGCGTCGGTGTATTTCACGCTGAGCACCACAAATGCTACGTGCACCTGGTTACTTTCCGTAAATCAGAGCAGGATTTTTCGCCCACGACCCAGTATCGCGACTACCCAATCAGTCGTTCGCAGCTGCACTGGGAGAGCCAATCCACCACCACTCAAACCAGTTCCACCGGACAAAACCTCCTCCAGTTTAGGGAACGCGGTTACACGGTCCTCTTTTTTGCGCGGCTGGAGAAACGCATTGAGGACGAGACGGCCCCATTCATTTTCCTCGGCCCTGCCGAACGTCTGCTGAGCGCCGAAGGCAACCGCCCCATCGCAATCGTCTGGGAACTCGCCCACCAAATCCCCGCCGCGTTATTTGAAGAGGCGCGGGCGGTATGAGATCAACGCCAATATCATCGTCCCCATTCCTCGCGGTTCCGCAGGCGAGTTGGCTGTGCGCTAACGAACTCGCTTTCGCAATTTACGACGGGTTTCCGGTTTCGCCCGGGCATGTTCTCGTTACCACACGGCGAGTCGTTGAGACGTGGTTTGAAGCCTCTACGGATGAACAATCCGCACTCATGGCCTTGGTCAATGAGGTCAAAGCCAAGCTCGACGTCGCCCTTTCACCCAAGCCCGACGGCTACAACGTCGGTTTCAATAGCGGCCAAGCGGCTGGCCAAACCGTTCCGCACGTTCACATCCACGTTATTCCTCGCTATCGTGGCGACATGGTGGACCCGCGCGGCGGTGTGCGCCACGTTATCCCGAAAAAGGGGAATTACCTGTTGGATCGCGCCGCCCAGTCCTCGGCGCGTGGCGGTGCGGAGCTCAACCTCAGCATCGGCCATCCCGATCATTCACTGTGGAATTGCCTGAAAAGCCGGCTGGTGGGAGCACGGGAAATCGAAGTGCTCGCTTCCTTCGTCCAGTTGTCCGGACTCGACGTCATCGAGGAGAAATTCTTCCAGGCGTTGCGCACGAACGCCCGCGTCAGGATTCTGGTTGGAGACTATCTGTTTATCTCCGATGCACGGGCGCTTGATCGTTTGCGCGGCTGGATTGCGATGGTGAGCGAGGAGTTCGGGCCGGACCGGTTTGACGCGCGGCTCGTTGAAACCGCCAACTTGCCCGGCGAACCCGCCTCATTCCACCCGAAGGCGTGGCGGATTCTTAATGACACCGATGGTTTGATGGCCGTTGGCAGCAGCAATCTTTCCGCGGCGGCGCTAAAGACTGGTGTAGAGTGGAATCTGCTAGCGCGAGTCTCCCACGAGGATCCCCTCCAGGCGACGATGGCTCTCGAGTATCAAAAACTCTGGGACACCGCCTGCACTCTCACCCGCGAGCGAATCGAACGCTACGCCCGCGAAGCCGACCGGGCGCACACGCAGAAGCATGAACCCGAATCGGTCGACTTCACCGAACCCCCGCCACCACCACGCCGCTGGCAGCTACTGGCGCGCAAGCGGCTCAAGGAACTACGCTCCTCAGGGTGTCGCCGAGCACTCATTTCGGTGGCCACCGGACTTGGGAAAACGTGGCTCGCGGCATTTGACGCCCAGGCAGTCGGGCGTGAGCTGGGTCGCTGCCCGAGGGTGATTGTGATCGCCCATCGCGCAGAAATTTTGGCGCAAGCGGAGTCCGTATTCCGGCGGGCGATGGATTCGCTCTGGCCGAAGACCACGACCTCGTGGTGTCTTGGCCGCGAAGCCAGTTTTGAGGGCCCGCTCGTAGTTGCCTCGATCCAGAAGCTCGCTCGCCCCGAAGTTTGTGAACGACTTTCCGGTGTCGCGTTTGACTACGCCATCATCGACGAAGTCCATCACGCGCATGCCGCCAGCTACCGGCGGGTTCTTTCCAAACTGCACGCTTCCTTCGCCCTCGGCCTTACCGCGACACCCGAGCGGTCCGACGGAGTCGACGTTGCAGCGTTGTTTGATGACGTCCTGGCGTGGCACGCCTCAATCGGAGACGGGATCCAAGAGGAGTCACTCGTGCCGTTCTCGTACATTGGTCTGCGGGATGACGTGGACTACCGGCAAATTCCATGGCGCCAAGGCAAGTTCGATCCCGGCGTACTGGAGGTGATGCTCGAAAACAGCCGGCGCATGGAAAGCTTGTGGCGGGCTTGGGCCGACCATCCCGGCGGGCGAACGCTCGTATTCTGCAGTTCACGCCGCCACGCGCTGTACACCCGAGACTGGTTGCGACGGCAGGGCGTCCGTGCCGCTGCGGTTTTTGCCGCAGCTAATAGCGATCCACGCTCTGCGTCGCTCGAGGAACTCGAGCGGGGTCAACTCGATGCCGTCTGCGCGGTGGACCTCTTCAACGAAGGCGTTGACCTACCGACGGTGGACCGCGTGGTGATGCTGCGCCCTACGGAGTCGCGCGTCCTTTTCCTCCAGCAACTCGGGCGGGGGTTGCGCGCCGCGCCGGGGAAGAGCCGTCTCATTGTGATCGATTTTGTCGGCAATCACCGCGTTTTCGCCCGGCGCATCATCCATCTGCTCTCCCTCCACAAGGTCGATGCCGGCTGGATTGAACTGCGCCGCTGGCTGGATCGCGCCGAAGCAAGCCTGCCTCCCGGGTGCCTGCTGGAAGTGGCGGTCGAGGCTCGCGATTTGCTGCGCAGTTTCATCCCCGGCGGCACCGGCGCGGCCGTCGAGGCCTATCGCGGTATGCGTGATGAACAGGGACGACGACCGGCGATGGCAGAGCTTTTTCACCGGGGTTACCTTCCTGCAACGATCCGCGCGGCGCACGACCAGTGGTTTCGGTTCGTCGAGCAGGAAGGCGATCTGGACGACGCGGAGCGCGGCGTACTGGCCACTGCGACTGATTGGTTTCGGATGCTGGAAACAACCGCATTGAACCGCAGTTTCAAGATGGTGGTCCTGCGGGTGTTATTGGATCAGGGTGCTCTCTGGACCGGCCTCCCCGCGTCGGATTTGGCTGCGGCATGCCGCCAACTACTTCTCGGGCACCCAGAACTTTGCCGCGACTTGGAGGCAAATGCGCAAATTCCGGACCATCGACTGGCGACCCCGGCGGTGTGGAATGCGTGGTGGCGAGCATGGCCGGTGCAAAAATGGACAGAACCGCAAGCCAGCCGGACTTGGTTCGGCATCAACGGGGAGCAATTCACTTTTCTCGGAAAGTGTGACGTGGCGCTGCGATCGACGTTTGAGGCGATGACGACGGAGGTGGTTGAGTACCGGCTGGCCCAGTACCTGCGGCGGGGCCGCGCCACGGCTGCGGCCGATTTCACGGCCAAGGTCAGTCACAGCGGAGGTCACCCGATCTTGTTTCTGCCGGATGGCGGAGAGTGGGAGGGACGGCCGTTCGCATGGACCACCGTGACGCTTCCGGACGGCGCCAACTGGCAGTTCAACTTTGTGAAGGTGGCATGCAACGTCGCCCGTCCCGAGGGGGCGAAGGACAACCAACTGCGGACGCTTCTGCGATCATGGTTTGGAACGGACTCAGGTTTGCCTGGGACCAATTTCCAAGTGCGGTTTGAACCGACGCCTACGGGGTTCGCCGCAACACCCCTCGGCGTGCCGACCGCGATCACCGACGAGGTGCCGGTGGAAGCTAGGCAAGCGGAGATGGTGGAATTTCCCGCGCTCATCTTGGAACCGCCGGAGGGTGAAAAATACGTGTCTTTCGCACCGGTCTACACTCTGGAGGCAGCGGCCGGCCTTTGGGGGCCGGATCACGCCCCGGTGTCGCAGGGCTGGATGCGGGTGGAGAAACCGAAGCTGAGCGAGGAAATGTTTGTTGGCCGCGTGGTCGGAGCATCGATGGAGCCGCGGATTCCATCTGGCTCGTGGTGCCTGTTTCGGCGCGGTCGACCGGTCGGAAGCCGTAACGGCCGGATCCTACTCGTGCAGTTTTCGTCAATGATCGATCCAGAGCACGGAGGAAAGTTCACGGTTAAGAAGTATCATTCCGAGAAGCGGCAGACCGATGACGGATGGCGGCACGATCACATCGAACTGAGGCCGCTCAACCCAGCCTTCACGCCGATCCACGTCACCGAGAGTGAAGCTGAGAATCTGCGAATCGTCGGAGAGTTTGTTACTGTCGTGCGCTCCGGAGAGTAGAGGGGAAGAACGGGTGACGCGCGGCGTTGGGTCCCTCGGGATGCCGAAACCGCGCCTTTTAGTGCGCCCCTCTCGAACGTAACGCTTCGAATCCTCGTCCAGTTCTGCGGCGGAAGGCGTTCCCCGAATATGAACAGCTCGTGCATGCCTGATTGATTCGGCACAAACACGTCCGTTAGAATCTCGGCCGACAAAGGTCCACCAACGATGGAGACGCTGACCATAGCCCCCCTTTCCAATTTCTTCGGTCTTTTTGCGCCAAAGTTTCTGGTCGGAACGACCTACACGGCGAGCCTCGCATTTTTTGAATCAGTTGTGCTGCCAAAAATCGATCGAACTCGATTACACGGTGCGGTGATCGTCGGCGACGAGTTCGGCTTTGCGAATGCAACGGCGGAAGCGAGCGCGCTTATTGACGTGACCACAACTTACTCGATGGTGCTGGCCCCGCACGGAAAGAGTTTTCACGCCAAGGTGTGGGTCATGGCGACCGACGACGAATTTGCGGTCCTCTGCGGGAGCGGGAACCTGACGCATTCGGGCTTCATCGGGAATCACGAGTTGTTCGATGTGTTGCGGATCAGGCCGGGTGGAAAGCCTCTGCAGCGGCCAATTGTGCCGGGGCCTGCTTCATCACCGAGTGCCGACCAAAGACCCCGGGCATGAAGAACTCGTCATCATGCCTTTCAATTTCACGCTCCATGTCCGCCGATCCTGGGGCGGTCTTAGGGACTCCGAGCTGTGGAGGGCTAGAACCAGTTTTTCCTGCAAGAAGCACTGCGAAGTACTGTTTGAACTCAGGCCTGAGTTTTTTCTCAAAACCACTGCGGAAAGTGTCCTGTAGCTCCCGGGCTGTGTCAGCCTGGAGCAGGATGGTGACGCGGTTCACCAACTCTGGGATGTTTCTCCCAAAGCGGCCCATTGACGAATGCGAGCATCTCGTCGGGGCGGTCAGTGTTCCGCGCCCAAGCAGCCCAAGCGAACTTGCCCGACAGGCGAAGATCCACGAGCCTCGCGATCTCAACGAGGCGCCGATTCGGGCGCTCGACGAGAAGGATCACGCCCGAGGCGAGCACTCGGTCGAACGTGGTTTGTTTTGTTACCGTATTGCCGCACCGGGACAAACCGCGCCGACGTGCTGCAGCGCAAAGGACATTATCCTCCACCGGCGCACGTGGCCGCCGACATTCCCGGATTGGAAGTCGCCGGAATCGTCGCGGCCTGCGGTGGCGCGGACCTGCGCTGGAAGGTCGGCGACAAAGTCTGCGCCCTCCTCGCCGGCGGCGGTTATGCCCAGCTGGTCGCCGTCGATGCGAGGCATTGCCTGCCCGTGCCCCCGGGCTGGAACTTCACGGATGCGGCCGCGCTTCGCCACGTTTGCTCGTAGCCATCGCTGATCATCCCCCCGCCTGGATGACTCGCCATTGGCCATCACCGGTGATTGGAACAATTGCGATAGTTCTCTTTCCAGTTGAACTATTCATGTTTTTCAAAACGCTCTGTTTGGTTTTGTCGAAATCGTTCAACTGTGAGTAAACCTAAGCCAAGAATTGCACTCAGGGAGCTCCACGCCTCGCTCCCCCGGGGCGTCCCGGTCGGCACGCTGGAGTTGGCCAAACTCGGGATCTCCTCGGGCCTGGCGCATCGCTACGTCGCGTCAGGCTGGCTGGTTCGCCTCGGCCGGGGCGTCTTCATGTTTGCCGGCGACGAGTTGCAGGCGGCCCCGTGCGTGAAATTTCTTTCCCGAAACATCACCGGCCTCCATGTCGGCGGCAAGACCGCGCTGGCCTGGCGGGGCGTGCGCCACAACGTCGGCCCGCGGGAACGGCTGGCCCTCTGGGGCAACGAGCCCGGCCTGCTCCCGCCCTGGTTCCTTCAGCGCTTCCCCGCCCAATACACCGCGCGACAACTCTTCAACGCCAGGCTCCCCGCCGATTTTGGCCTGCAACCGTTGCCGGAGACACCGGACGGCCCGTCGGTCGCCGTACCGGAGCGGGCCCTGTTGGAAATGCTCAGCGACGTGGGCGTGGGCCAGGGCGTCGAAGAAGCGCGCAATGTGATGGAGGGGGTCCGGACACTGCGCATCGAGGTGCTGAAGCGACTGCTCCGGCACTGCCCGCGCGTGAAAGTGGTGCGCCTCTGCGTGCAGTGGGCCGCAGAGCTGAATCTTTCCTGGGCCGCAGAGGCGCAAGCCACCGCCGGTGCCCGGGGCAAAGGGCGCTGGGTTTCCCGGCTGCCCGATGGCACCACCCTCGTCCTGAAACCCTGATGGACCAGGCCTACGTCGAAACCATGCGTCTCCTCCTGGAGACCGCGCCCGAGGTCTTTCGGCCGGCATGCTTTGCCATGAAAGGCGGCACCGCCCTGAACCTATTTGTCCAAGACATGCCCAGGCTCTCGGTCGATATCGATGTCGTCTATGTTTCGCACGCCACGGCGCGCGCCGGCGCGCTCGCCGAGATCCGTGCAGAACTGAATGCGCTCGAGCGCCGGCTCCGGGCCCTTGGCCTCGATGCACAGGTCACCGCAAGCAAGGCCGGCGATGAAACCAAAGTGTTCGTCGTGCGGAAAGGCCGGCAGATCAAAATCGAGGTTAACCACGTTTTCCGCGGCACCGTGTTGCCCACGGAGCGGCGGAAATTGGTCCAGGCCGCGGGCGACCTCTTCACGACCGCGCTCACCGTGCCCACCCTGGCCGTGGCCGAACTTTACGGGAGCAAGCTCGTCGCCGCCCTGGACCGGCAGCATCCAAGGGATCTCTTCGATGTTCACGGCATGTATCGCCAAATTGGCCTGACGCCCGAGATCGTCGAATGCTTCGTCTGTTACCTGGCCGGACACAACCGGCCGGTGCATGAGGTGCTGTATTCGCGGGACATCGATCTGAAGGTCCCCTTCGAGAACGAATTTCAGGGGATGACCGTCGCGGCGACTTCACTCGCGCAACTTCAGGCCGCGCGCGAACAACTGCGGCAGGAACTGCCGGCTGCCCTCACCGCGGCGCACAAGCGGTTTCTGCTCGGACTCGTGGCGGGCAATCCGCCTTGGGATGAGATGACCTGTCGACACCTGGCCGAACTCCCGGCCCTCCAGTGGAAATTGACGAATCTCGCCCGGTTGAAAACTGCGAATCCGGAAAAATTCCGACAGCAGGAGGCCGCCTTGAAGAAACATTTCGAGGCGTGAAATCGCGCCGGCCAGGAGCTGCCCGAAGCCCGCGTTCCGCCACAAAGCTGGACTTCTCGAATCGCCGCCGGCGCGGCCAGGGACAGCCGTTGTCCGCCCCTCTGATGCTATTCCACCGGAGCTTCAGTCACGTGCCTCCGTGTCGGGCAATTTTGACCGCTTGATTCCTGCAATGCGGTCGAAGTCGCCATCGAGGTAAACCAAGGTGGCGGAATAGTGCAACGCCGTGGCTGCGATCCAATTGTCGTTCTCTCCCAGGCGCTGGCCCTTGCGCATCTGCTCTTTGTCCAGCTCGCCCGCACGGTAGGCGATGGTCTCGGAAAGGGGGATTTTCCGCAAATGCTGCAGCAGCACCCGGATCGCAGTCTCGCTTCCGCCCGCAGCGAGTTCTCCCACGGTGACCGTACTGCAGGCCAGGTCATCGCCCTTGTGCCGCCCCAAGTAGGCTCGAACCGGTCCCACCTCCCGCTCGGCCAATTCCCTTTCGAGACCGATCAGGGCGCTGGTATCAAGCAGGAGCATGGGCTTTGCGCCGCGTCTGCGAGTCCCGCGGGTGGCGTTGATCCTGCTTCAGGCGCGCCCGCTCCTCGGGGGTGAAGAGGCTGCGGCCCTCAAGCGGAGCGAGCGATTTCAGCCATTCGTCCACCGTTCTGGCCGGCTGGTTGTCGAGCAGCCGGGTGAGAACATCGCTGTAGCTTTCCCCGGTGCCCCGGGAGGCCCGGAGCCTCTTGGCCACCGCTTGTCGAACCGTGAGCGTAGTGTAGGGCATACCTTGAAAATGCATTATCAAGTGAAAGGGTCAAGCGCGGCAGCCCAATTCTGCACTCCAATTCTGCCGCGTTTCGTGGAACAACGAGCGCTGGGAGGACAGGCCAGCCGCCCGGAAATGAAAGGGTTGTTCGTCACAGCGAACGATGCGTGGGTCGCTTCGCCTCAGCCTCCTTTGCGACGCGAGCGGTACTTGTTTCGATCTTCGCGAACAGGTCCGGCCACGCGTCGAAAATGTAGCGCCGAGTTTCATCTACTGGCCGCCCAAACCACGCGTGCACGCCGTTCCAGTGCAGGCCGCCGTCTGCGAAAAGCTTCACCGCGTCAAAGTCGGTTTCACCCACGGGCCGGTTGCAGGTGCGACGGCTGGTCATGTTCATTCGGGAAGGGACGGCGAAGCCGGATAGTGTTCATATGAACACTTGCCATCCGCCAAAGGGCAAGTTCTGTTTCCCGCATGAGCTCGAATCCCGCCGCCATCCCCCTCCAGGCGTACCGCCGCGCCGGCAAGCTCGTCCTCGAAATCGACGAGCATCGCTTCTGCGCCGACGCGTTCCTCCAGTCCCAATCCCGGATCGTCGACCGCGACGCCTTTCTCGCGTTCGTCTGCGACAATCTCTTCGAAATGCTCCACGATGACGATGACGCCTGTCGTCCGACCTGGTGGCTGCGCCTTGCTCAGGCTGTCGGCGAAGAGGCAGCGAACGCCGGTGCGGGCGTTCGCGTGAACGATGGCGGTGAAGTTCTGCCGATAGACCAGCCACCGGACCTTTTCCCGGACGAGGTTACCCGCGCCCTCTTGGGTCAGCACAGCAAGGAGACGACGCTGTTTTCCGTAAGGCGGTCATTGCTCGAAATCAGCCCGCCCGTGGCGACGCGGTAGCTCGGTTCGGTCCCGGGGTACCGGATTCTTCCAGCGCCCTGAGGCGATACACGGAATTGCCCGTCACGACCAAGACCTCCTCCACGGGCGAACTGCAGAAAAGTCCGAGGGCCGAAACTCCATTCCGATCGTGCCGGAAGGCGATGAACTGTTGCCCGGACAGGATCGGCGCAAGGAGCGTGCCCTCGAGTTCATAGTTGGCCGGCAGCGATTTTCCCGTCGGCAGTTGTTCACCGGGCACCATATCCGCCCAGTTGGCGGGCAGGAATCCCGCATTCGGCGCCGCGCTAATCTTGGTGATTTTCACGAGCATGGCGGACTGGGCTAAAGGAAGACACCGTGCTCGATGCAGCCAAGGACCCGAAGCACCCGCTGGCGCCCCTCCTTGGTTCCCGCAACTTTGGCCGGGATAGAACCACCAAGTCCGAAGGCGGGACAGACGAGCCATTCAGCGGCACCGCCGGCCGACTCGAACGTGTTCAGGGCCGCGATGATTACGCTTTCATCAAGCTGCTCCAGTTTGGGGAGCAGGCCCTCGCGTCGGCGGATCTCCCGCACCGCCGCCGCGACCACCCGCCGGCGCGCCTTGTCCCCGTGAATTTGTTTTTCGGAATTCTCGTTCATGTTTCTTGTTCCACAGTCATTCTCGGGGAACGCTCACATCCGCA
>JBIJCX010000530.1:0-4533 GCA_044344465.1 Opitutaceae bacterium | reverse complement strand
TCTTCGGCGCCCGCCCCTCCCCGCAGATGGGCGTTTTTCCCTCCGGTGACCGCAGATCCGTCGCGGCGTATGGGTTCACTGAATGGGTTCACCGAACCCGCTTGAGCCACCCCGCCGACCTGGCATCCTCGCCGCCATGTCTTTCGCTGCCTCGCCCGTGGCTCGCGTTTAGTCGCCGATGCACGACCCTGATCTCGCGGCATCCCGCGCGCTGCTGGGCGTCGACGCCGGCACCACCGCCGCGGCGCTCAACCGGATCTATCTCCAAAAATCCTACGCGCTCATCCGGCGCGGCGCATCCGAGGCGGAACGCGAGCAACTTCGAGCCGCCCACGCCGTGCTGCTCGCGCACCAGCAGCAAGAGGAGCATCGTCCCGAACCCGAAACGGGAGCGCTGGCCGCGACGGCGACGGCGGCCGCCGCGACGACGACCACTCTTCCGGCGCGCGGGCCGCATCCGTCCGAGCCAACGGACTCTGAAGCACCCCCGAATCCCTACGACCCGCTTTCCTTCGACAGCCGGATCGTGAATGCGCTGGCGCCTCCACTCGTCGTGGCGCTCGCGATTTTGATCCAGCGCAGCTTCTTCGGGTTCTTCCTCGAGGGCTTTCACGTCTGGATCCACGAGTTCGGCCACGCGACCGTGGCCTGGCTCACCGGCAAGCGCGCGCTGCCGCTCCCGTTCGGCTGGACCAGTGTGGGCGACGAAAAATCGTGGTTCGTCTATTTCGGCATCCTGTTTCTGCTCACCGTTCTGTTCGTCGCCGGAGCGCGGGAACGGAAGATCTGGCCGATGATCCTGGCGGTGCTCCTCGCGCTGGCGCAGGCGTGGATGACCTGGCGGCTGCCGGACGATCGCGCCAGAATGTGGCTCGCGTTCAGCGGCGTCGGCGGGGAGTTCTACCTCGCCGCCGCGATGATGGCGCTCTTCTACGTGCAGCTGCCCGAAAAGTTCAAGTGGGGCGCCTGCCGCTATGTGTTCCTCTTCATTGCCGCCGGCAGTTTCTATTCGACCTACGCATTTTGGCGATCGGTGAAACGCGGCGAAGAGGGCATCCCCTATGGCTCGATGGTCAACGGCGAGGAGGATGCCGGCGGCGACATGAACGTCCTCCATGAGGACTTCAGCTGGACGCAGCGGGAAATCATCCACACCTACAACGATCTCGGCCACGCGTGTCTCGTCGCGTTGATCGTCGTTTATCTGATCTTCGCGCTCCGCCTCGACCGCCTCGCCGGCCGGCTCAGGCACCGGGCTTGACCGCGCGCTCCGGTTCGTTCAGCGGCGCCGGCGCCCGTGACCAGATTTTCTCCAGCTCGTTGTGGTAGTCATACCGGACTTCGCAGTCCGTGACTTCCACCGGCGGCGTTGCCCCGGTGACGGCAATCGTGACCGTGTTGTCGCCGACGGTCGGGACGTCGGGAAGGGCGATTGGCACATGGAGATAAACCTCGGCGGCGTCCCGCGGCTTGGGTGGGGTCTTCGTTACCTGCTGGGTGACGTACGCATTCCGGCCCTCGGCCCGGCCGGCAAAAACCGGCCGACCGTTCAGCCTGATGGTCACAACGGCGTTGGCCGGCAGCGCCCGCAGGCCGAGGCGCAGCTCGCAGTTCTTCAGCGTGAACACCGAGCGAGCGGGATCTTCGGCCACCGGCAGTGTCAGCTGCAGCAGACCGCCAGCGGGCAGCTTCGCGGGCAGTTGCTTGCCGTAGGCGTAGGAGCCCGGGCCATCGTTATAGTAACTCTTCGTCACCGCGTAGACCTTGGACTGGCCGTCGAGATTCTCCGGCCGCGCCACGTCGCGAAACACCTGGTAAAGTTGGCCGCTCTGCGGTCGCTGGGAGCCGAAGGCATTGTAGAAATTGAAGAGATAGAGTCCGTCCGCCCCCAGGCGGAAATAGTTGGCGGCGGCGCCCCGGATTTCCTCCAGTGTGGCCTCCCGGCTGAGGCGCGCCGCGCCATAGCGATTACCCGCCAGATTCGGCGGAAATACCAGCCGCCAGCTGTTGCGCGGGTAGAGCGAAGGATGGATGCGCACCCCGTGTTGCTTTCCGAGGGCGATGAGGTCGGCGATCGGCATGTCCCCGGCAAGCGTCATGATCTGCGCGGGTGAAACGAGATCGACGAGTCCCTCCTCGATCCAGCGCCCGACCTCCAGGCCCGCCGTCGTGCAGTCGGTGAGCGACGGCGGCACGCGGACGAGCAGATGCATCGGCCGCCGCTGTGCCTTTGCCAGGGCATCGAGCCGCACCCGCACCTGCCGCACCATCCCGGTGATCAACGGGGCCCCGGCCGTCGCCTTGCCCCGGGGGAAAAACACCTGGAAACGGTTGAAGTCCAGTTCGACGCCATCGACGAGATCGCGGTTGCGCTCGAGCACCTCGCCGACGGTGTCGAGCCGGAGCTGGCGGACGGCGTCGTGCGTGAAGTCGAGGAGATTGCCGTAGGCCTTTTGAAACGCGAGGGGCGAGTCCTTGATCGTGTAGCGGTCGCGGTGCTGGAACCAGAACTCGCTCGTCATCGAGTGCTCGTCGGGGTTCGCCATGAAGTGCGCGTCATTCATCCGCAGGCTCGGGATGAAGATTAATCCGAGCCGCTTCGCCGCCTCGCCCGCGGTGCGCACCGCGTCCGCTCCCTGGCTGAGGCAGACGCGCGCGTTCTCCATCCGTTTTTCCATCAGCGAGCCCGGCGTCTCGTCCGGCGCCTTGCGCCAACCGACGCGGCTGGCGACGCGGGTGTTATAGTACATGAGATCGCCTCCCATGCCGATGCAGTAGACCAGTGTCTTCACGGGCGTGTCCGCGAGGGCGCCGATGTTCGCGCGCAAGAGCGCCTCGGACCTCGCCCGATCCGGCACGAGAAAAGCCAGATCGGCATCGTCATTGAAGACCACGCCAAAGTCGGGCCGCGATCGGGCCGGCTCCGTCGCACCCAAAGGCGCGGCGGCCAGGAACAGGAGGATCAGAATTCGAATCATGGCAGGACGCGGGCGGAGAGTTCGGACACCAGGACCTGTCCGCGATCGGACACGCCGCGAAATTCAACCCGCAGGTAGTTCACGCCGAATTGGGCGGGCCGTCGGGCCGTGACCGTGCCGGCACGCTTTCCGTCCACCGCGATCGTGAGTTCGCCGCCGCGCGCCGCCGCGCTCCAGGCCAGCCGCACCTCGTGCCACCCCGCATCGCGGCCCGCCGCAATCTTCTCCCAATCGAGGGCGAACACGGCGTGCGCCGCGGCCTGCGCGTCGTCGTTGCGGTTGAAATGATCGTTCAGGCACAGCCGGACCGCGCGAGCGTCCGCCGGCACGCGGAGGCGCAGCGTGAGCTCGCCGCGGTCCGCGATCGGGAAATTCCAGAGTGCCCCGCACAGCCCCGAGGACTTCAGCGGAATGGCGGCGGCACGCCGGCCCCCGTCCAGGGATTCCACGTACAAGCCGTCGTCGCCGTATTGCGTCCATCCCACCGGACCGGCATCGAGATCGTCGTGGGCCGTCGTCTCGGTCAGCCACCGGGGATCGAACATCACGATGGCGCGCTTGCCCTCGCCCTGGCCGCTGACGACGACGATCCGGCCCTGGGGCGTCTCCGCGGCCGAGGCATAGGCGGTGCCGCGATCGCCGCCGCTGACCACGTCCGTCTCGTGCAGGATCTCGCGGAAACCCTGCCACGATCGCCCGTCATCGGCGCTGATCGCGGCGTGCAACACGTCGCGCCCACCCATCGCATAGGTGCGCGGATCGGCCCAGAACTGGCACGCGTTGGTCAACAGGAGAATCCGGCCGTCGCGCAGCCGCAGGAGCTCAGCCGGCGAGTCCGACGAGATGAAGGGCGAACGCTCCAGCGCCGGCCAGCGTGCGCCATCGGGGGAAAACGACTGCCACAGTCGTCCCCCGCGGTCACGCACGAGCATCCAGGCGCGGTCATCGCGCAGTCCCAGCATCACCGGTTCGACTGCCCCGTAGCGCGTGACGTTCGGCGTCGTGAGCTCGACCTGCAGTTGATCCGGCGACTGCCGCCACGTGGCGCCCTGATCGTCGGAGAAATAGACGAAGGTGTCATTCCAGCCAAAGTCGGGCCCGGCAACCGGCGGTGGCTCGCGTGCGGGGATCGCCCGGCCCACGCCGAGCAGCAGCCGGCCGGTCCCGGCCAACTGCGTGAACCCGCGGATCGATCCGACATAGCCCGGCACGACCCGCTGCGGGGGCGACCACGCGGACGCGCCGACCGCCTGGCGAACGTGATGAACCTCGTAAAGCCGACCGCGATAACCACCGGGGCCCTGACCGAGGATATGAAACACCGCGTGCATCGCGCCGTCGGCCGCCTCGAGCACCTTCACCGCGTAGTACGCGCGACCCGGCAACGGAAACACGACCCCGGGCTCGCTCCAGGTGAGCCCGCCATCATGGGACCGGATCACCGACACGGACTCGCTCTCCGGTTTCGTGATGAAGTAGATCTCGATCGCGCCGCCGCGCCGCGTCACGACCGAGCACTCGTTGGTGGGTGCCTCGCGGACGATCACCGGCGCGT
>JBIJCX010000190.1:0-15277 GCA_044344465.1 Opitutaceae bacterium | reverse complement strand
CCGGCTGTCGTTGTTGAAATCGATTTCGGCAGCAGACATGCTGAACCCAAAACCAATCTCGCACCTCGACCGAATCATGCCCATGCGAAAATATCATTTCAAAACGGCGATGCTGCTTTCGCTGGCGGCGCTGTTGTCGGGCGTCGGCCCGTTGGTGGCGGTCGAAACGGAGAGATTTGACTCCTCAAAGTTCCCGCCGCGCCTCAAGCGGGCCGACAGTTTTCTCGGCGTGCATTTCGATTTTCACGCCGGCCCGGACTGCACGGAGATCGGCCGGAACACGACGCGGGCGATGGTCGAGAATATCATTGATCAGGTCCATCCCGACTACCTCCAGATCGACTGCAAGGGCCATCGCGGGCTGTCGAGTTATCCGACCGCCGTGGGCAACCCGGCCCCCGGGTTTGTGGGCGACCCGTTGCGGCTCTGGCGGCAAGTCACGGCCGAGCGCGGCGTGTCGCTCTACCTGCACTATTCCGGCGTGTGGGATTCGGAGGCGATCATCCGCCATCCCTCTTGGGCGGCCATCGATGCCGAGGGCAAGGCCAGCCCCAATGCGACCTCGTTCTTCAGTGCCTACGCGGATGAGTTGCTCATCCCGCAGTTGCGCGAACTGGCCGGAGTTTACGGGGCGGATGGCGCCTGGATCGATGGCGAGTGCTGGGCCGCGATTGCGGATTACGGCGACGCGGCGTTGCGGGCCTTTCGCGACACCACCGGCATCCAGAGCGTGCCGCGCAAGTCGGGCGAGCCACACTGGTTTGAGTTCCTGCAGTTCCAACGCGATCTCTTCCGCCAGTATCTGCGCCGCTACATTGCAGCGGTAAAACAAACGAATCCCAGCTTCGAGTTGTGCAGCAACTGGGCCTACACCGATCACATGGCCGAGCCGGTCAGCGCCCCGCTGGATTTTCTTTCGGGCGATTACTCACCGGGCGACAGCGTCAACTCCGCCCGACTCTCCGGTCGGTATCTGGTGCGACAGGGAACGCCATGGGACTTGATGGCCTGGAGCTTCACCCGAAAAACCGACAAGCAGGATTGGCGGCAGAAGACCGCCGTACAACTGCAACGGGAGGCGGCGGTGGTGGTCGCGCTCGGCGGCGGGTTCCAAGCGTACTTCCGCCAGAAGCGCGATGGCTCCGTTTACGACGAGCAGATGCCGATCATGGCCGCGGTGGCGAAGTTCTGCCGCGAGCGCCAGGCGATTTGCCATCGCGCCGAACCGGTGCCGCAAATTGCCCTGTTGCTGTCCACGGCCGGGCATTATCGCCGGATTAACCGCCTGTACAATCGCGACCTTTCGCGGGTCAGCGGCACGCTGCAGGCCTTGCTCGAGGGCCAGCAGGCAGTGGACGTTGTCGGCGAGCACCAGCTCGCCGGCCGGATGGCGGAGTATCCGCTGATCATCGTGCCGGAGTGGGAATACGTGGAGCCCGCGTTCAAGCGCGATCTCGTGGCCTACGCCCGAGCCGGTGGGAACCTGTTGCTAATCGGCCCGGCAACGGCCGCCCTGTTCACCACGGAACTGGGCGTCGCCCTGGAGGGCAAGCCGGCCAACCCGCCCATGCATCTCGGGCACGGCGGGGCGAGGGCTCCGACCAAAGGCCTGACGCAGGTCGCGACCCTCTCCTCCGCCGCCCGGCCGTTCGGCACGCTCCAGGCCAGCCTTGCACCCGACTCGCCCCCGCAGCCCGCCGCCTCCATTGCCCCGCTGGGCCAGGGAAAAATTGCCGCCCTCTACTTCAGTCTGGGCCAAAGCTACCCGGTCACCCGCGATCACGTTCTCCGCCAATTCGCGAACGACCTCGTGCGCGAGCTCTTTCCGCACCCAATGGTCGAGGTGACGGGCGATGCGCACGTCGATGTGTCGGTCGCGCGCAACCACGGCAAATTCCTCGTGAACCTCGTCAACACCTCAGGCCCGCACCAGAGCGAGCCGATCCAGGAGTCCATCGCACCCCTCGCCCCGCTGAGGTTGAAGATTCGCGCGCCAAAGCGGCCGGCCAAGATTACCCTGGAGCCGGGTGCGCAGTCACTGGCGTTTGAATACCGCGATGGCGCCGCGACGTTGCTCGTGCCGCCCGTGGAGATTCACCGGGTGGTCGTGATCGAGGGGTGGTGAACGCGCCCGGCGCGCTGGCGTGCGCGCTGAGGGTTTCTCACGGCCACGAGGCGACGCGATCGTTTCGCCGGCCGCAAAGTTCTCGCCCGCCAGAAGCCTCCAACCATTGTTCCGCGCAACCACCGCGGGCATTCATCCGTAGTATTGCCGATGCTCAAACGCTGCGCCTTATTTCTCCTCTTGCTCTGCCCGGTGCTGGGCGCGGCAGACCCTGCCGCCCTGGTGCAGCAGGCGCTGGCGGCCGAGGCCAGATTGGATTCCGTCCGGGCACTCGAACTCTTTCGGGAAGCCGACGCCGCTCGGGCCGAGGATCCTTTTGTCCTCCAAAAAATTGCGCGCCAGTATTCCGACCTGGTGGTCGATCAGGACACCCCGGAGGCGAAAAAGCGCTATGCGGAGATGGCACTCGGCTACGCCCAGCGCGCGAAGGCGTTGCAGCCCGACGATCCGGTCAACGTACTCTCGGTGGCGGTTTGCTATGGCAAACTGGCAGCCTACAGCGACACCCGCACCAAGGTCCAGTATTCCCGGCTGATCAAGGATGCGGCCGAGCGGGCCCTCGAACTGGATTCCAGCTATGCCTGGGCGCACCACGTGCTCGGTCGCTGGCACTACGAAGTCGCGACTCTTGGCCGGGCGGCGAAGTTCTTCGTCCAACTCATCCACGGCGGCCTGCCGGACGCGACGCTGGACCAGGGCATCCGCCATTTGCGCCGGGCCACGGAACTCGAGCCGACCGAACTGAATCACTTTCTTGAACTCGGCTTTGCCCACGCCGCCGCCCAGCAACCGGCGGAGGCCAGGGCCCGGTGGACCCAAGGTTTGGCCCTGCCATCGCGCGGCAAACACGACGAACCCGCCAAGCAGCGAGCCCGGGAGGGCATGGCCCGGCTCAGGTAGGCCGGGCGCCTGCGCCGCCACCGCAGCAGTCTCGCCGCATCGTCGGCCGCGGATGCAGCTACGAACAACCGGTGAATAACCGGTGAGTCAGATTATGCCCAAGTTATTCACCATTACCACCGGTGAAAAAGTTGTTGAGAACAAAGGCTTCATTTCCTCGACCGGCTTCTCACTGTCATGCCCGTTCCTTGATAGAACAGTCGCAGCGCGGCGGCCTGAAAGAAGTCGCTGAGAGCACGGCTGGGATAATCCCGGGCGACCGGGGAAAGGCTGGCGGCAGCTGGTGCCGCCCTCCCCTCCAGATCGCGAAAGCGGTTGAAAGGCATATATCACCAGTTCCTCTGGCCGGAGTCGTGTCCGGTCAGTTTACACACGAAGTAGGAACTGAGCGGCGAGGCGCGATTAGAAACCGTGCTCGAGCCGAGTCAGGCCCGCGGGTAGTTTCGACCCGCGCGCCGACGCAGTTACCCCAGAGGGTTTTGGTTGCTACTGCGCAGACCAGAACGCAGTCGCGATTCCCGGCGGGACGACCCCGCCAAAAGGCCCAGCTCGCAGCACGAGCCGGGCGCGCAAAGGAGTCACGGCGGCGGGGAGCGAGCGGACCTAGGCAAAGTTCGCAAAACTCCTCAATGGGGGGGCGTAAAAAACGCGTCACCCCGCTGCAAGAGCGAAAGCAACCTGAGAGTTAAGAGGTCAGACCCGTAACGCGGGGCCAACGATCGGCCAAAAGCCGAGGCCGTCCCCGTGGTAAGGGTGCCGACGCGAGACAATGAAAATTGCAGGCGTGTCAGCACCACGTCCGGCGCGCCGTTCCCGGCAGGGAACGTCCGAACCGGGCGAAGAGGCCTCACTCGATAGATCCGGACCGGTAACGGTCAGGACGGTCCCGCCATGAGACCGAGACATCCGCATGCCGCGGAGAGTGGCGTCGGGAAGCACACCGCCCGCGAAAGCGAGAGCGCCAAAGCGTGTGCCGCCGGGAAAGAGCGCGTGGCGAACGCCCACTCCCACAAATTGGCTCCGGAGCCTTCAAAAGCTCCGGAGCCTTTTTGTTTTTGGGTTTTCGCGGCACGAAAACCCCAGACTTGACTTGTCCCTTGGGACCCGGGCGGGTGGAATTGCCGCCACCAATGAAATCCACGTTCCGCCTCGCCGTGTGTTCTCTGACCGTTGGCTGCGCCGTGACCGTTGCCGCCGCAGACGCGCCGACGGCCGCAAAGTCATCGTCATCCGCCCCCGTGCCCTATGCGCTCATTCTTGGTCCCATCCGGCTCTATGACGGCGACGCGCCCGGCGCGTTCGGGCAGCGCCCGCAGGACACGCCGACGCTCACGCCCTACCTGCCCGAACCGGCAAAGCGCAACGGCGCGTCGATGCTCATCCTGCCCGGAGGCGGCTATGGCGGCCTCGCCGAGCACGAGGGCAAGGGTTACGCGGAATGGTTTGCCGCCCACGGCATCACCGCCTACGTCCTGAAATACCGGCTCGGCTCGAGCGGCTATCGGCATCCGACGATGCTCAACGACGCCGCCCGCGGGTTGCGGATGATTCGTGCCTTTGCCCGACGGGATGGTCTCGATCCAGCGCGCGTCGGCGTCATCGGTTCGTCCGCCGGCGGTCATCTGGCCTCCACCCTAGCGACCCACTTCGCGGCCGGCCAACCGGACGCCGTCGACGCGGTTGAGCGCGAAAGCTCCCGGCCGGATCTCGCGATCCTCTGCTACGCGGTGATCTCCTTCGGTGAATTCGCGCACTCGGGCTCGCGCAAGAATCTCCTGGGCGACCCCGCGCCACCCGACCTCGTCAAGAATCTCTCGAATGAACTGCAGGTCACTCCCGAAACGCCGCCCTGCTTCCTGTGGCACACCGGCGAGGACAAGTCCGTGCCGGTAGAAAACTCGCTTCTCTTCGCCGCCGCGCTTCGGCGCGCGCGGGTGCCCTTCTCGCTTCATGTCTACGAAGTAGGCTCACATGGACTGGGTCTCGGACGCCCGGACAAGCCCGCCCCGCCGTGGGCGGAGCAGCTCTTGTACTGGTTCAGCGAACGAAAATTCCTGAAATAGTTGGCGCATCCGGCCGTTGCCGGACGGTAAGAGCGCCGGCCAACCGTGGTGAAACGGCGCATTTGCGTCCGCGCCGCCTTCCGCCTTGCTTTCATCGGGGGCGCGGCGCACGTTGGGACTCTTTTTCCAACGAACTCCACCGCCCGCAGCATGAACCAGAGCATCCGCAACATCGCCATTATCGCCCACGTTGACCACGGTAAGACCACCCTGGTTGACAAACTCCTCAAGGAGGGGGGCGTCTTCCGCGCCAATCAACAAGTCGAGGAGCGCGCCATGGACTCCATGGACCTCGAAAAGGAAAAGGGCATCACGATCAAGGCGAAGAACACGTCCGTACACTGGAAGGACAAGATCATCAACATCGTCGACACCCCCGGCCACGCGGATTTCGGCGGCGAGGTCGAGCGCGCCCTCCGCATGGTCGACGGCGTGCTCCTCGTGGTCGATGCCTACGACGGGCCCCAGGCGCAGACCCGCTTCGTGCTGCGCAAGGCCCTGGCCCACGGCCTCAAGGTCATCATCGTCATCAACAAGATTGACCGCGAAAACGCCGAGCCCGCGAAGATGTATGAGAAGGTGCTCGAACTCCTGATGGAGCTCAATGCCACCGAAGAGCAGTTCGACGCCCCCGTGGTTTACGGTTCCGGCCGGGATGGCTACATGATGCTCCGCCTCGGCGACGAAAAGAAGGACATGTCGGCGCTTTTCGAGACCATCCTCGACCATATCCCGCCGCCGTTCGCCAAGCCGTCCGAGCCCTTTCACATGCTGGTCTCCAACATCGATTGGAGCGACTACGTGGGCCGCATCGCCATCGGGAAAATCCTCGGCGGCCAAGCCGCGGTGGGCGACTCGGTGTTCGTCATCCGCCATTCCGACAGCAAACGCATCCGCGCCAAGGTCACCCGGGTTTTTGAATACTCCGGACTCGGCACCCAGGAGACCGCGGCCGGCGTTGCGGGCAACATCGTCGGTCTCTCCGGATTCGAGGACATCGACATCGGTGACACGCTGACGGCCGACGAAGCCGGTCACGCCCTGCCCTTCACTCAAATTGATCCGCCCACGCTGGAGATGCAGTTCTGCGTCAACGACGGCCCGCTGGTCGGCCGCGAGGGCAAGCTCGTCACCTCCCGCCAGCTGCGCGAGCGCCTGTTCCGTGAGCTCAAAACCAACGTCTCGATCCAAGTCGAGGACACGGACAAGGCGGCCGTCTTCAACGTCAAGGCCCGCGGGGCGATGCAGATTGCCGTGCTGGTCGAAACGATGCGCCGCGAAGGCTTCGAGCTGCTGGTTTCCCGCCCGACCGTGATCGAGAAGATCGTCAATGGGCAGCGCCACGAACCCTACGAGACCGTCTGGATCGAGGTGCCCGACGAGTGTGTCGGCGCGATCATGCAGAATCTGGCGAACCGCAAGGGCCAGCTGACCAATTTGGAGAAACTTTCGCACTCCACGATGATCGAGGCCACGATCACGACCCGCGGCCTCATCGGCTTTGAAATCGACGTCGTCAACGCGACCAGCGGTCGCGGCGTGCTGAGCCATCTGTTCAAGGAATACGGCCCCCACGCGGGAGACGTTCTCACCCGTCTGAGTGGCACGCTCATCGCCACCGAGGCGGGCGTAACGACAGCCTACGCGCTCGTGATGGTGCAGGAGCGGGGCAAGCTATTTGTGAGCCCGGGTGAGGAAGTCTACGAAGGCATGATCGTCGGTGAAAACCCGCGCAACGAGGACATCTCCTGCAATGCGGTGCGCGAGAAGAAGCTCACGAATTTCCGTTCGCAGGGCGAAGGCGTCGCGGCCGGCCTCACTCCGGCAACCAAGCTCTCGCTCGAACGTTCGATCGAATACATCGCGTCCGACGAGTTCGTCGAGGTCACCCCGAAAAACCTGCGCCTGCGCAAGCGCATCCTGAGCGCCACCGACCGCCGCAAGCACGAACGTTCGGGCAAAGCGGACTGACGAGGCGCCGGCGCCACCCCGAGTTCCCACTGAGGCCACCTACCGGGCGGGTGGCCTTATTTCTGTCCGCAGTTGGGCGAACTCGGTTTCGAGCTGGCTCTTGGGCTCCACCTTCAGCATGCGCCGGGCGCGGTCCAGCGCATGCATCGCGTCCGCGGGCTGACCCAGCCGCACCAAGTGCTCGACGAAGACCCTGACGACCTGATCGAAAAATCCGATGCCGGCGCCGCGCCCATAGGTGTCGACGATGGAATTGTAACTGCGAATCTGCCCGGCCAGCGGCTGCGTGGCGATGGCACGCAAGACCGCATCGCGACCCTGCTGCACACTTAGGTCCACGCGCTCGACCTTGTTCTTGCGCGCAATCCTGGCCCCTTCGGCATCGGCCGCGCTGGTTTCACCCCGGGCGCGCAGGCTTTCACTCACCCGCCGGGCATAGAACGCCTCCAGGTCCGGATAACTCTGGAACGCGAGCGCCGCTTCGCGCAGCACGTTTTCAATCGTACGCGCGTCGCGGCCCTGCGTCTTCGCCGCGATCAGCAGCAGTTCCCAGCCCTCCTGGTTGCGGCGCTCGAACGTGACCGCCTTCCGCGCCGCCGCCGCCGCCGCCGGAGCATTGCCGGCCCCCAAATACTCGGCGGCAAACCGGCTGTGGAGGCGCGATTGCCGGAAGGACGGCAGTTGGCGGAACTGTTCGGACAGGAACCGTAGCTCGTGATCCGAGAACTCCTGCCACGTCTGCGGATCGCGCGCATAGCCGGTGACCAACCGCTGCTCGGCATACCGGCCCGCGTCGAGCTGCCATTTCCGACTGCCATCGAGAAAGCCGAACCAGGCATGCCGCCCGTTGTCGCCCGCCCCGTAGATGACCAAGGTCGGCACGCCCCGCGCCTTGCCCACCTGGGTGGCAAAGTAGGCCTGATCCGCGCAGATGCCGCCCGCGGCCAGGATCTCCGGCAGCCGGTAGGTGGAGCCGGGCCAGATGGGCGTGTGGTTCGTCGCGCGCTCGCTGCGATAGCGCACCATCATGTAGGCGCGCGCCAGGGCGCCGAGCGGGTGACCAGCGGCGCCTTGCGACCATTCGAGTTCCTGCCAGGGCGCGCTCGCATCGACCACAAACTTCAACTCGTCCGCACCCAGCCGGGAAAGCTGATGATAGGTGCGTCCCAGTTGCTCCTGCTTGATCCACCACGCAAACGCATCGACCGGATCCGGCAACGTGCGCGGCAGCGCCGAGGCTGTCACCTGCCCATGCGGCCAGATCGGAGGGGGCGGCAGATCGTAAACCACTGCAATGGCCAGCGCGAGATTCGCCTGCGCCCGAAATCGCGCCGGGCCGGCCCGGTGCAGATCGCTCAGAATCTTGAATACGTTTGGCAGGTAGTCCACCGGCGAAAGCAGCGAAAGAAAATCCTTCGAAAAGGTCGCATTGCCCACCAGCCAGGCCTGCAACTCGGGCGTAAGCGCCGCGCCCAGTGGCTTGGGATCCAACGCGTAGCTCGTCGGCATGTTCGCATGCCCGACCCGGGCCGCTTCGACCGCTGATATCCAGCGGGTCACGAACGCGGCCTCCGTCTCCCCGAACAATCCCGACCAGCGGTAGACGTGGTACCAGGCATCGGCCGCCGGCCATTTTTCGTGTTCGTAAGCCTGAAACGCCGCCGCCCGCAGCATGGCGGTTTGCGGCGCCCAGCCATCCCGCCGCGCCAAGGTCTGGATGACAGCGAGCCGCTGCGGCGACGGCGGCGCGAGGGCCTCGGCGGCGGGAATCCCCGCCGGCTGCGCCGCCAGGCACATGCCGGCCGACAGCATCAGCACCAGCCACCAGACCCAACCACTCCGACTCATCCGGGACGGAGCCGGGAACCCGTGGCCGGAAAGTGAACGGGTCCGTGGTGGCATCGCTTCAGCCGGGACCTCGCCTTCGACAAAAAACCCCGCTCCCGTTGATCTCGGGGAGCGGGGTTTCATGAGCGACGGGTGGTCGCCTTTTTTTAGGGCGCCACGCCGCTGGGAGCGGCGGGCGGCGTCTTCTGTTTGAAAACTATCTTGTCGCCGTCGCGCGCAACCAGGCAGGGCTCCCCATCCTTGACCTCGCCCCGGAGCAGGGCTTCGGCCAGTGGATCCTCCAGGTAATGCTCGACGGCCCGGCGCAACGGACGCGCGCCGTATTTCTCGTCGTAACCCTTCTCGATCAGCAGTTCCTTCGCCTCGGCGGTGAACTCGAGCGTGATCTTCCGATCGGAGAGACGCTTCGCGAAATTCGCCGTTTCGAGCTCCACGATCTTGATCAGGTCGTTCTTGTCCAGCGGCCGGAAGAACACGATGTCGGAGATGCGGTTCAGGAACTCGGGCTTGAACACGCGCTTCGCCTCCTCGAGAACCTTTTCACGCATCTTCTCTGCGTCGTTGAAACTCGAGCCCGCCGCGGCGAAGCCCATCGACGTCTGCCGCTGCAGGAGCGCCGCGCCCACATTCGACGTCATGATGATAATCGTATTGCGGAAATCCACCGTGCGGCCGAGCGAATCGGTCAGACGTCCGTCCTCGAGAATCTGGAGCAACAACTGGATCACGTCCTGGTGCGCCTTCTCGACTTCATCGAAGAGCACGACCGCATAGGGCTTGCGGCGCACCGCCTCGGTGAGCTGGCCGCCCTCCTCGTACCCGACGTAGCCGGGAGGCGAGCCGACCAGACGGGAGACGGCGAATTTCTCCATGTATTCGGACATGTCGATCTGGATGATCGCGTCCTGGTTGCCAAACATCTGGGCGGCGAGCTGCTTCGCCAGCATCGTCTTGCCGACACCGGTCGGGCCGACAAACATGAACGAGCCAATCGGCCGGCGCGGATCCTTGAGGTCGGCCCGCGAGCGGCGGAGCGCCCGCGCGATCGAGACCGCGGCCACCTCCTGTCCGATCACGGCCTTATTCAGCTCAGATTCGAGCGCGAGGAGTTTTTCGCTATCCTTTTTCTCCATCCGGTTGAGCGGAATGCCCGTCCAATCGGCGACGACGTGCATCATGAGATCCTCGTCGATCGCGACGCGCTTTTCGTCCCGCTGCTTCTTCCACTGCTCGGTGACCTGCTCCTGCCTCACGCGGAGCTGCTTCTCCTGGTCGCGGAACTTGGCGGCCTCCTCGAAGTGCTGCTCGCTGATGGCCTTTTCCTTGTGCGCGCAGACCGCCTCGATCTCCTTCGTAAGATTTTCGACATCCGGCGGGCGGCTGAGCGCTCCGATCCGCGCGCGCGAGCCGGCCTCATCCATCACGTCGATGGCCTTGTCGGGCAGGAAGCGACCGGTGATGTAGCGGTCCGACAGCTTCGCCGCCGCCTCGAGCGACTTGTCGGTGAACGTCGCCTTGTGGTGGTCCTCATACTTGCTGCGAATGCCTTTGAGGATCAGAATCGTGTCTTCGACCGAGGGAGCCTCGACCTTGACCGACTGGAAGCGGCGATCGAGGGCGGAGTCCTTTTCGATGTACTTGCGGTATTCGTTGAGCGTGGTCGCCCCGACGCACTGCATTTCCCCGCGGGATAGCGCCGGCTTGAAAATATTCGAAGCGTCCATGGCTCCTTCCGCGGCACCCGCCCCGACAATGGTGTGCATCTCGTCGATGAAGAGGATGACGTTCTTGGCCCGCTTGATTTCGTCCATCACCGCCTTGATGCGCTCCTCGAACTGGCCCCGGTACTTCGTCCCGGCGACCATGAGGGCGAGATCGAGCGTGATGACTTTCTTGTCGGCCAGGATCTCGGGCACATTGCCGCTCGCCACTTCCTGGGCGAGGCCCTCGACGATGGCCGTCTTGCCGACGCCGGCCTCGCCGATGAGAACCGGATTGTTCTTGGTGCGCCGGCAAAGAATCTGGATGACGCGGCGGATCTCGTTCTTCCGGCCGATGACGGGATCCATCTCCCCTTTGCGCGCGAGTTCGGTGAGATCGCGCCCGAAGGCCTTGAGGGCGGGAGTCTTTACTTCCTTCTTGTCCTCCTGCTGGGCTCCCGGTCGCTGCGGGGTGCCGGCGGCGGCTTCTTCTCCACCCTCGCCCTGGCTGCCGGAAAACTGCGGATCGAGTTCGCGGAGGATCTCGTTCCGGGTCCGCTCGATGTCGATGTCGAGCGACTTGAGCACTCGGGCCGCCACGCCCTCGCCCTCCCGGAGGAGGCCGAGGAGAATATGTTCGGTGCCGACGTAGGAATGGTTGAGCGTCTTCGCCTCCTTGCCAGCGAGCGCCAGGACCTTTTTCACCCGGGGCGTGTAGGGAATGCTGCTCTGCGCCTTCGTCTCCTGGCCGGTGCCAACCTGCTTTTCGACCGCGCCGCGGACCGTCTCGAGATCGAGGCCCATTTTTTGCAGCACGCTGACCGCCACCCCCTGGCCCAGCTTGATCAGCCCGAGCAGAATATGCTCGGTGCCGACGTAATTGTGGTGGAAGCGGTCGGCTTCCTTCCGGGCCAACGCCAGCACCTGCTGCGCGCGTGGCGTGAAATTGTTCATCGGTTCCTGCGACATGTGGTAAAAGTAAAAATCGGGCGGATCAGGTTTTTCCGTTCAGGGTGAGATTGAAATCGGGGCGCGCAAAATTGGCAAACTCAGTTCGCAATCGCTCGGCCCGCAGGACGTCGCGCTGGCCGGGATCAAACTGCCCTTTGCGCGCATGCTGCAGGTGGCCGGGCTGGGCCTCGATGAAGAGGCGGTCGACGACCGAACGGTTGCCGTCTGGAAACACCCCCAGGTCAATGCCCAGCCGGATGAGCGAAAGGAGATTCATCGCCTCGCTCGAACTCAGCAGGTGGCTGTTTTGCAGGATGCCGTAGGCCCGGCCGACCTTGTCGAGCAGCTTGCCCGAGTCGGCCTCGAGGAGTTTTTCCCGCGCGTTGAGCTCGTGCTCGATGATCGACTGGAGCACGCTGCTCAAACGCTTGATGATCTCGTCCTCGGATTCGCCGAGCGTCGTCTGATTCGAGATCTGAAAGATGCTCCCGCTGGCATCCGAACCTTCGCCAAACAGTCCGCGCACGACCATGCCGAGCTGATTCACGGCGCGGACCACCTTCTCCATCTGGTTCGAGATCACCAGGGCCGGAAGATGCATCATCGCCGATGCCCGCATGGCGGTCCCCAGATTGGTCGGGCACGCCGTCAGATAACCGAGCGTCGGGGAAAAGGCGAAGTCGAGCGTCTCCTCGATCGTCGAGTCGAATTCGTTGATCGCACTCCACGCCTTCCGGAGCTGAAAGCCGGCGCGCAGAACCTGAATCCGCAGATGATCCTCTTCGTTCATCATCACGGAAAACGCCTGATCCTTGCTGATGACGACCCCCGCCCCGCCCTTGGTGCCGCTGAGCTCGCGACTGATGAGGTGACGCTCCACGAGGATCTGCTTCTCCAGTTCGGACAAATCGCCAATCGCCACGTCGAAGCAGCGTTTCATCTGCGGGGTCGCTGTCACCGCCGCCCGGCAGGTTCCGAGCACCTCCTCGCGCTGGGCCGGCTTCGCCCAGCCCGGGAACGAAAAACCCGCCAGATTGCGCGCCAGGCGCACGCGGGTCATCAGGACAATCGCAGACTTGCTGCGCGTGGAATCGGTCAGCTCGGAGGGAGAGTCGATGAGCGAGGAAATCGTCATGGGTTCAGCTCGCAGTCTTCGGACTGAAAGCTTGTTTGACTTGGGTGATTTCATCGCGGGTGCGGGCGGCGTCTTCGTATCGCTCGGATTTGATCGCCTCAGTGAGGTCGAGTTCAAGCTTGGTCAGCCGATCGTAGAGGGATTTGCGTTCGAGCGCGCGGTGCGGGACCTTGCCGCTGTGGGCGATGCCGTTGTGCATGCTGTCGAGCATCGGCTCGACGATGCCGCGGAAGGCCTCGTAGCAAAGGGGACAGCCGAAGCGCCCGTGCTTCTTGAAATCGTTCTGGGTAAACCCGCAACTCTCACAGCGCACCGCACCCGTGGCCTCCTCGGGATTCAACGACGCCTTGAGCAAGAGATCCGCGAGCGAAAAACCACTCGGATCGGTCACCCCCTTGGCCTGCGCGCAGGACTCGCACAAATCCACCTTGTGGACCTTGTTGTTCACGATCTGCGTCAGGTGAACCGTCGCCGGTTTTGCGCAAAGATCGCATTTGAGGGGATTGGCCATCGGATTGATAAAGGTTTCTGCACAGAACATGCCACAGACATCCCCGCTGGCAAGTGCGGGCGTAGACGAAGCGGCAAAGCGCCCTTTCGGCCCGGCGATATGCGCCAATGGTGTAATCGTGACGCAACGGTAAAACTAAAGCCCCGGACGACGGCGGGCAGCGAAATGCTCAAGCTTGGGCCGAAATTAGGGGGGTTCCGCCAAACTCGATCAGATCCGCGTGCCGTCGACCAGCACGCGCTGCCGGAAGGCAGCCAGCAGACGCTGGGTGACGGGACCAGGCTTGCCCGTGCCGATGACGCGCCCATCGAGCTTCACCGCCGGGATCACCTCGGCCCCCGAACCGGTCAGGAAGCATTCGTCGGCACACCAGATGTCGTAGCGGGTCATGTCGCTTTCGCGCAACGGCACGCCCAAATCCTTCGCAATATCGACGATGGTCGATCGCGTGATCCCCTTGAGCGCCCCCTGGGAGGCGGCAGGGGTAATCACCTCGCCTTTGTGCACGATGAACACGTTGTCGGCCGTGCACTCCGCCACGTAGCCCTGATCGTTCAACATGATGGCCTCGAGCGCGCCGAACTGCCTCGCCTCGATCTTGCCGAGGATGTTGTTCATGTAGTTCAGCGACTTGATGGTCGGCGGCAGCGCCGCGGGATTGATCCGGCGGGTCGGCACGGTGACGATTGCCAGCCCGTTCTGGTAATGTTCCTCGGGATAGAGGGAAATCTTGCTGGCGATGATGAAAATCGACGGCTTCGGGCACAGCCAGGGCGCCAGACCGAGATCGCCCACTCCGCGGGTGACCACCAGGCGGATGTAAGCGTCGGTCAACCCGTTCTGCCGGCACGTTTCGCACGTCGCCGCGCTCAGCTCCGCCCGGGTGAGCGGCAGATCCAACATGATGGCCTTGGCGGAATATTCTAGCCGCTCGAGGTGTTCCTCGAGCCGGAAGACATTGCCGCCGTAGAGCCGGATCCCCTCGAAAACGCCATCACCGTAGAGCAGCCCGTGATCAAACACGGAAATCTTCGCGTCGTCGCGATCGACGAACCGGCCATCGAGATAAATCTTCATCCGGACAGGGTAGCGTCGCCAAAAAAGTTTTGTCCAGCCCGCGCCGGGGAAAATCTGCTTGTGCCCGCGATTTTTCGGCGAAACTGTCGCGTCATAACACGCGTCATACTTTGATTGTCCCCTTTGACCATGCGAATCCTACCTTGTGAATCGAGCGCCCAGGGTCTGCGCCGCCGGGCTTCCCGCGCGGCCGCCTTCACCCTGATCGAACTGCTAACCGTCATCGCCATCATCGGCATCCTGGCCGCGATCGTGATTCCGACGGTCGGCACGGTGCGTGAGAAGGCCCAGCGCGCGGTCGACTCCAACAATCTCCGCGAAATCGTGAAGGCGGCGCAGATCTATGCGGGCGAGAACAACGACCGTCTGCCCGATCCGCGCACGATTCCAGCGACCACCCTGCAGAATGCCACCCAGGCCCTGCTCTGGCCCGGCATCCTGGCGCGCAACGGCATCCTCAACGACCCGACCTTCTGGTTTTCGAAAAGCGATCAATTCTTCGCCGGCGTATTTCCGGTTTCGATTATCAACACGACCGATGCCACAAAACGAACGCTCGACTCGTCATTCGCTGGCAAGTCACTCGCCTGGGAATTCGCCAGCGGGCTCAAGATGAGCGATCCCGCCGCGATGCCGATTATCTGGACGCGCGGCCTGCAGACGAACGGCACCTGGAGTCTAACCAGCGGCGTCTACCGCGACATCGGCGGCTATATCGGCTTCCTCGGCGGCAATGTCGCTTTCTACAGCAACACCGGAGTGAACGCCACCGCCGGCATCTTCACGTCGAACAACACCACCACCGGTTCCAGAAAGACGAACAACGTTCAGCAGGCCATACCGCTGGCCGGATTCATCTACGGCATCCCGCCGACCGGCACCGGCTCCGGGCCGATCCTCGGTCGCGCCACGGGCACGGCCGCCGCCCGCGGGCCCTGAGTCGGATCCCGCTTGGATTCATCCCTCCGCCCGGTCGCCACGGCGACCGGGTTTTTT
>JBIJCX010000529.1:0-4550 GCA_044344465.1 Opitutaceae bacterium | reverse complement strand
CTTCTTCCAGGCGAACTACCAGTTGTTTGGCGTGGGCTTCACCGCCACCCGTGCGTACCCGGGCGACACGAATTTCGATTTCCGGCAAACCTCCGGTCCAGACCTGTACACGCTGAGCAACTGGCGGAGCACGAGTCTGACGAACAATCTCGTTCGGACGGAAAACGAGCCAACGTCGAAGTCGCTCATCGGCCAGATTAACGCGAAATTCACGACCGACTGGAAGCTGCCGACGTACTTGAAAGCGGGCGCCAAAACGCAGGCCGGCAGCTTCGCCAGTGTGAATCGGAGCAATTCGTGGACGTATGTCGGACCGCAGAACAACCGGCTGACGGCGGAAATTCCAGTCTCGGTGGGGTTCCACGGAGTCGATCCGCTCGATGCCGGCAACATCTTCGATCGGTTCTTCCAGTTCCCCGATCGGACCGCCCTCGGCCGGCTGCAGCAGTCGAATCCCGAGTACTTCGTTCCGAATCCGGCCAATGCCACGAGCCAGACCAATCTCTTCCCGTATCGCCTGGCGCGGGAATACATCGATGCGGCCTATATCATGGCGAACACGCAAATCGGCCGGCTGACGATCCAGGAAGGCATCCGCTACGAGGCCACCAAAACGCAGGGCAGAATCTTCGAAAGGGGCGTGCAGAAAACCCGCACGGGAACCTATGACAACTTCTTTCTCAGCGCCGCCGGCCGGTATCGGTTCCAGGAAAACCTGATGTTGATTGCGGGCTTCAGCCAATCCATCCAACGCGCCGCGCTGAGCAGCCTGGCCGCGGTGGCCACGGTCAACGACGCGACCATGACCGGGACGATCCCCAACCTAAACCTCAAGCCCGAAGGCGGGGACAACTATTCGGTGCGGGTGGAAAAGTACTTCGAGCCGGCGGGCGTCTTTTCCGCGGGCGTGTTCATGTTTCGCATGAAAGACTACCATGCGCAACTGTCGGCGGTTCCCGCCGAGGAAATCGGCCTGGGTGCGGAATATCCCAACTACCTGTTCACGACGCAGGACAACGTCGCCAGCTTCAGCACCAAGGGGCTCGAGTTGGAGTACCGCCAGCAACTCTCCTTCCTTCCCGGGTTGCTGAAGGGCCTCGGCGTGTTTGGCAACTGGACCCAGGTCCAAAGCTCCGATCCCGCACTTGACTACGCGGCGGCGCCGAAATTCGCCTCCGGCGGTGTCTCCTTCCGTCATCGCCGGCTCAATGCCCAGTTCAGCGGCACCTGGGCAGGGGAGCACGCCCAGAATCCGACAGTCAATTACTACAAGGACCGCACCATCATCTCCACCAATTGGAGCTATCAACTTTCGCGGAAGACGTCGCTCTTCCTGACGGGGCGGAACATCTTCAACAATCCCCAATACAAGACGCTGCGGGCATTCCCGGGTGTGCACAACCAGACGTTGGTTCAGGGCTCGGTCTGGAGCTTCGGCCTGAAAGGCAGTTTTTGAAACGGGTCCACGAAACCGTTGCTGGCCGGTGGTGCCTCTTGCTGGCCGGTGGTCTGCTCCTGGCTGGGGCCGCGCGCGGCGCGCCGCTTTTCCACGCGCAGGGTGAAATGGCCGGGGAGCCGGGCGCCGACTCCGTGCTCCTGCAGTCGCGCCTCACGGCGGGGGAACGCATGAACGAGCAACGCGGAATCACCGGCGCTCCGGGTGTTGCCCGCTTTGTCCTCGATCATGGGACTGACGGCACGACCACGATCGCCACCCCCTGGCTCAAGGCGGAGAGTTCCAACGACTATATCGTCCGCCAGTTCGTCCGCGGCCTGACGCCGGACACGCGCTATCGCTACCGCTTGGAGTTCGGTGCCGATGAAACCCAGGCGCAGAAAGGACCGGCCCGGTGGTTCCGGACGTTGCCGGGCGCCCGGGCGAGGTCCCGCCTCTCGTTCCTGATGTTCAACTGCATGGGCTGGGGCCAGTACATGGACGGTTACGGCGATCGGAAACCCTATGACGGCGCCGACAAAATGCAGGGCTTTCCGACGGTCACCAAGATGCAGACTTATGCGGACAGCCACTTCTTCATTTGTGCGGGCGATTGCGTTTACTATGATACCCCGAGGGAGGCGATCGCCAGGACGTTGCCGGAACTGAGAATAAAGTGGCAGCAGCAGTTCTCGATGCCGCGGTTGGTGCAGTTCGTCGGTTCGATGGGGTCGTTCTGGATGAAAGACGATCACGACTTTCGGTATGACGACGCGGACCGGACGGGAACCAGGGAACCTTCGCCTGAACTGGGGATCCGCCTGTTCAAGGAACAAATGCCGGTGGTGCCGCGGGAGGATTTCAACCGCCCGACGTATCGGACGGTGCGGGCGGCAGCCCACGTTCAACTCTGGTTTCTCGAGGGTCGGGATTATCGGAGCCCCAATGCGATGGAGGATGGTCCGGCCAAGACGATTTGGGGGACGGAGCAGCGAGCCTGGTTGCAGCGGACGCTGCGCGAAAGCGACGCCGCGTGGAAACTGATCGTCACGCCCACGCCCATGGTGGGCCCCGACATGGACAAGAAACGGGACAATCATACCAACAGCCGGGGCTTCCGCCATGAGGGCACGCAGTTTCTTGCCTGGCTCAAGGAGAGCGGGATAAAGGGCGCCGTCTTGTTTACGGGCGACCGGCACTGGCAGTACCATTCCGTCCATCCGACCGGCATCGCTGAATTTGCCTGCGGATCGCTGAGTCGAGAGAATGCCGTCGGCGATCCGCCGGTGCCCGGGGCGGCAGGCTCAACGGATCCAAAGGGACTGGTGGACCAGAAGTTTGTCACCTCGAAGCAGGACGGGGGATTCTTGCGGGTCGTGGTGGATGAGAAGGCGTTGCTCCGGGTCGAGATTATAAATCAGGCAGGCATGATCCTTTACGCCCATGAGTCAAAGCCCCCGTTGTGAGGTAAAGCGCGGCGTCCTTCGCCAGCGCGCCGCGCTGCTCCTTGGCGTCCTGGCCACCTCGGCCGCGGGCCAGACGGATCGTCAGCCCAATATCTTGCTCATCGTCACCGACGACCAACGGCCCGACACGATCCGGGCGCTGGGCAACAGTTACATCGACACGCCCAATCTCGATCGGCTGGTTGCGCGAGGATCGACGTTCACCCGGGCGATTGCCGCCAATCCGGTTTGCATTTCGAGCCGGGCTGAAATCCTGACCGGTGCCTCGGGATTCCGCAACGGTTCTTCGCCCTTTGGGGCCGTGATGAAGCCGGAAATGACTTTCTGGGGCGATACGATGCGCCAGGCGGGCTATGTCACGTGGTATTCCGGAAAGTGGATGAATGACGGCAGCCCGAAGACCCGCGGCTATGACGAGACCTCGGCCCTCTATACGTCGGATGCAGTGGGCCGGAGCGCAAAGCCCACGTACGCCAAGGCGTACAACGGGGCTGCGGTCACCGGTTTCGGGGACTGGACGTTCAAGACCAACGACGGCAACGTGGAAGTGGACAAAGGCATCGGCCTGACGCCGATCACGGATCGCCACATCGCCGACGGGGCCATCGCGCTGATCGAGCGCCGGCCGGCCCGGCCGTTTTTCCTGCACGTGAATTTCACTGCGCCCCATGATCCGCGTCACTTCCCGCCGGGCTATGAGAAGAAATACGATCCGGCCACGATTCCCCTGCCGGCAAATTTCCTGGCGGAGCATCCCTTCGACCACGGCAACGCCAACCAAAGGGACGAAAAGCTGCTCCCGCTGCCCCGCGCGGTGAATGAAGTGAAGGCGGAGATTGCGATTTATTACGCGTTGATTTCGCACCTGGACAGGCAGGTCGGGCGCCTGATCGAGGCGCTGCGGGCAACCGGCCAGGAACAGAACACGATCGTCATCTTCACCAGCGACCAAGGTCTCGCCATCGGCAGCCACGGCCTCCTCGGCAAGCAGAACATGTACGAGCACACCATCGGCGTTCCGCTAATTATGGCGGGCCCGGGCATACCGATGAACCGCCGATTCGACGCCCAGACCTACCTGCGCGATCTGTATCCGACCCTGTGTGACTTCTTGGGCGCGCCGATTCCGGTGACCGTGGAAGGCCGCAGTCTGCGGCCGGTGCTGCAGGGCCTGGTGCGGGAGATCTATCCGGAAGTCTACGCCTACTGGCACATCTCTTCTTCCCGGGCGGCGAAGATGGCCGAATCCGGCATCGCGGCGGAACTGCCCATTGAGCGCATGGTCCGCACCGATCGCTGGAAGCTCATCTATTATTCGCACCTGCAACGCTACCAGTTGTTCGATCTGGCCAACGATCCGCATGAGCTGAGAGACCTTTCGGCCCAGCCCGAACATCAGGGAGTCAAGGCCGAGTTGCAGCGCAAACTCCGCGACTGGTTCGACCCTCGGACCGCACCGTACAATCCCCCGAAGGGCCGTCGGACCTCAGGACGATGAAGACGTCCTTGCCACGGAGGGCCGATTTGCCGCCCGCGCTTAGCCGTATCCATTCAGTCAGACCCCGTTCACCTATGGAGCCGGATAAACCAAATGGTGAGTGTAGGGGCGTCGCTTGCCGACGCCCATCGTACGACGTGGAAATGGGCGT
>JBIJCX010000528.1:0-4563 GCA_044344465.1 Opitutaceae bacterium | reverse complement strand
CCGACCCCGTCCATCCGCGCCCCTTGGCATGAAATACCGCTACCGCGTCCTCACACTGCTTTCCGCCCTGTCTGTCATCACGTATGTCGACCGGGTTTGCATCTCGGTCGCCGGGACGACCATTCAAGAGGACCTGGGCTTGAGCCTGAAACAATGGGGCTGGGTGCTCGGCGCCTTCGTGCTGTCTTATGGACTGTTCGAAATTCCGAGCGGGGCGCTCGGAGATCGGATTGGCCCGCGACGGGTGCTGACCCGCATTGTCGTGTGGTGGTCGGCCTTCACGGCCCTGACCGGTGTCATGCGCGGTTTCTGGCCGCTGATGGTCACGCGGTTCATGTTTGGCGCGGGTGAGGCGGGTGCCTATCCGAACAGCTCCGTGGCGATCGCCCGGTGGTTTCCGGTCGTGGAACGGGCCCGGGCCCAGGGCATCGTCTGGATGTCCAGCCGCCTGGGCGGAGCCCTGGCACCGCTCCTCGTCATTCCCATCCAGCAGGCCTGGGGTTGGCGGGCGAGTTTCTATGTGTTCGGCTTAATCGGCGTGGTCTGGGCTGCGGTCTGGTACGCGTGGTTTCGCGATGCTCCCGGAGAAATGAAAGGCGTGACGGACGCCGAGCGGGCTGAGATCGCCGCCACCGAGCATCAGCCAGGCCACCGCGGACTGCCTTGGCGCGAGGCGCTGTCGCATCCGAATCTTTGGTGGATCATGCTCATGTATCACTCCTACGCGTGGTGCGGTTTCTTCTTTCTGTCCTGGATGCACACGTTTCTCGTCAATGGCCGCAGCTACACGGGCGCGGATCTGGTGGCGTATTCCTGGCTGCCTTTCGTCTTTGGCGCCTGCGCCAATGTCGCCGGGGGCTTCGCCAGCGACGCCTTGGTGAAACGCATCGGCCTCAAATGGGGCCGCCGCTGGATTGGGGTGGGGGCGTACACGGTCACCGCGATGCTGATTGTCGCGACCATCTTCACCGAAAACAAAGTCCTCACGGTGGTTTTTCTCGCCCTCGCCTATGGCTGTTCGGACTTCGCGATGCCGACCGCATGGGCGGTGTGCCTCGACGTGGGGCAAAAACACGCGGGCGCGGTCACGGGTGCGATGAACACCGCCGGCCAGGCCGGCTCCTTCCTCACGACCGTGCTTTTCGGCTATATTGTCAGCGCCTTCGGAAGTTACAACGCGCCCCTCGTCCCGATTGCCGTGATGTCAGTCATCGCCGCGTTCGCTTGGCTGAAAATCGATGCGACGAGGCCGCTGATCCGTGAGCCGGCGACGGCCCCATGAAACCAACCGGATCTTTCACCGGATGCTCGGGCCGTCGACCCACGTCGGACGCACGAGGATCTGTTTCGCGACGTCCGGGATGCCGCGTTCGTTTTGCATGAGCTGGGTGGCGACCAGGTCGACAGCGGCGGCGGCGACCACCGGACGACAGTGATCGATCCCGGCAAACCCGCGCATCGCTTCCGTCCAGTCGTGGACCACAAGTCCGATGTCGTCGGGGATGCGCAAACCCAGGTCTTGCACCAGCCAGTCTGGAACGTAGGTATGGAACGAGATGATCACATCCGGGCGGAATTTTTTCACCCAGGCGCCAAACGCCTTCCGGCCGTCGGCGGGATTGTTGCCGGGAAAAATCAACCGGGGGACACGCTCGCTGGCCGGCACCCGCTGCTGAAAATACAGGAGCGCGCCGGAATAGGTGTGATCCAGCCGGGCGTCGATCCACTCGGTGATGGCGAGCCCAATGCGGCGGTAACCGCGCGACCTGAGGGTCTCGGCCGCGCCCAAGATTCCCTGCCACATGTTCGTGCAGGCGCGGTGCAAATAGGGCAATTGCAGGCCATAGCCGAACGTCGCCGTGGCGAAATTGCCATAGTCGAGTGCCGAACAATCCATCCGGGATGATTGGGGGGAAATGATCAGGCCGTCGATTCCCCGGGCGCGGAGAATGGCCGTCAGCCTTCGCGGAGTCAGACCGCTGCGTCCGAGCGAAAACTCTTCGACCAAATACCCGTGCCGTTCCGCGCGGCTCCGGATATCCTGCGTCGAGACATACTGGTACGCCGGATCATGCAGGTCGTCCTGGATGATGTCGTCGCGCACGATGCCAATGCCCGGGTGCACGCCCATCTTTTTTGTGCTGCGGACCACGGACATCAGCCGCGCAAAAAGCGGGTCCGGTTTGTAGCCAATGCCTTTGGCCGCGGCGAGAACCCGCTCCCGGGTGGCGGGCGAAACGTGATGCGACCCGCGCAGAACTCGCGACACCGTCATCGGCGAGACGTCGGCGGCGCGGGCGACGGCATAAAGGCCGTTGATTCGCGCGGGGCGTGGCATGCGGGAAACCAAACGAAGCGACGGGCCGTTTTTCAACTCAATCCGGACGCAGGAACGCACCCCGGCGGCGGCCGGGATAGTCCCCCCCACCAGAGGCCACCAGCGGTGATGGCCGGCGGTCGCCTCCAACCCGTGATAGCATATCAGAGGAAAATCTTCGCCCGCACTGAAAACCCGGCGATGATGGGGGCAGGCATCACGCTCCATTCCGGTGGTGGTGTGAGCCAGCCCAACTCCACCCAAACCCGGTCACATGCCGCTTCATGGCATCCGCCGGGAAGGCCCCCCATAAATCAATGAAGACACGATCGACGTTCAGTTCGAAGAAATGCGCGGCCTTCGGAGGCCGCTGGGTCCCCGCGCTGTTGGCGTTTTTCCTCACCGCCGGGTTGTCAATGGCGCAGCAAGGTCAGACCGGGGCCAACATCGGCCCCGTGGTTGGGCGCGTCCTGAACCAGGCGACTGGTGTGTATCTGGAAGGTGCGCGCATCGAGGCCGTCGGCACCGATCGCGTCGCCTATACCTCGCACGATGGGAATTTCCAGATCACCGGCGTGCCGGCCGGGAAGCGAAGCCTGACCATCACCTATGCCGGTCTCGATTCCCAGACGGTGACCGTCAACGTCCAGGGGCCGCGCACCGAGGTCCCGGAAGTCGGCCTCACCTCGGGCATCTACCTGCTCGACGCGGTCGTGGTGCCGGGTGAGCGCGAGGGAAATTCGCTGGCCATCACGCAACAGCGGAACGCGGTCAACGTGAAAAATGTGCTGTCCTCGGACGCCTTCGGCAATGTGGCGGATGAGAACATCGGCAACTTCCTGCAACGCGTGCCAGGCGTCACCGCGGAAGTGCTGGAAGGCCAGGCCACGTATATTTCGATTCGCGGGATCGATTCCGCTCTGAACGCGGTGACGGTCGACGGGACGCGGGCGTCGAACGGCGGGACCCGGGCGGGGCTGGAGCGCAGTTTCGAAATCGACACCATCCCGGCGGATTTCGTCGACAAGATCGAAGTGACCAAGGCACCGACGCCGGACATGGATGCCGATTCGATCGGCGGCAGCGTGAACCTAAAAACGAAAAGCGCCCTCAATCAGAAGGGCCGTGTGGTCACGTTCAAGGTGGGATCCTCGTACGGCACCGGCCGCAAGACGATTCGCCCGTTCGGCAGCTTCATGTATTCCGACCTCGTGGGTAAGAACCGGAATCTTGGCGTCATGGTGACCGGAAACTACAGTTGGGCGAGCAACCCGCGGGACACGATCTTCGGACCTTGGGAAGCAACCACGGACACCAGCCGCCCGGCGTATTTCACGTTGTCCACCGCCGGTGAGGATTACTTCGAACACAAGCGCGGCGGGCTCGGCGTGCGCTTTGACTACAAGTTGAACGAGAATTCCACCGTCTATCTGAACGTGATGTTCTCGCAGACCCACGACCGCCTGTTTCGCCGCCGCAACAGCTTTTCCGGCGTGAACGCGGCCAGCATCGTTCCGGGCTGGACGGAATTCGTCACCGACACCCGAAACATCACCTACGGCATGGCGCAGGTGGATCGCTGGCGGGGTGTCCGGACCTATAACATCCATCTCGGCGGCGAGCAAAAATTTGCCCGGGCCACGCTCGACTACAATTTCAACGTCTCGCCGTCCAAGGGGTATGAGAAGAGAACAAATGTTACCCCGCAGGTGACGGGGGTTGGGATTCGCTTCGATCGCGGGGCGACGATTGACGATCCGGCGGGCGCCACGTTTTCACAAATCAGCGGACGATCGATCACCGATCCGGCCAACATGACCGTCGGTTCGGTCGGCTTCACGGACACCCCCAAGGAGGATCGAATCATCGGAGGGCAGGCCAACCTCCGCAAAACCCTCGCGCTGCAAGCGCCCACCTATCTGAAAACCGGATTTCGCTTCCGCGCGCAGGCGCCGAAATCGTTCAGCCAGCCCGAGACCTATAACTACGTCGGCCCCGCCGGGGCCCAACTCGCCCGCTTCCTCGACCAATATTATACTTACCAGCCGGAGGCCTTGCGCGGAACCATGCCCAGCGTGCGCTTCTTCCATATCCCCACGCTGGTGTACGAGTGGCAGACCAAACCGGAGTATTTCACGATCAACAAAGTGAACACGCTGAGGCAACGACTGGTGGCCGACCGCCGGGCATCCGAAGCGGTGTTTGCCGCCTATGTGATGGGCCACACGCAGCTCGGCCGGCTGGGT
>JBIJCX010000189.1:0-15364 GCA_044344465.1 Opitutaceae bacterium | reverse complement strand
CGGCGGCGGTGGCGTGGCGGCCGGGGCCCGTGGGGGCCGCCCCCCCCCCACCTCTTGGCTTCCGCACGACAGAGGAGAAAACGCTCCGACTGCATGGTTACGGCTAAGCCGCGTCCCCGAAATTCCTCTGCGGTGCTGGATGGCCACCCTCACGGCAGACCTTTCAACCAAATGATCAAGGGCAGGTATTTCCAGTTGAGCACGACGGCAAGCCCGACCAGCAGCAACGCCACGATATCGCGACGGCTGAAGCGATCCGTGGCCCCGCGGGTGCGGACGTAGTTGAGCAAGGCACCGGTCGGACAACCGAACCGGCAGTAGGCCTGCGGTACAAAAAACGCCGCCGCCAGACCAATCCCCGCCACCGCCAGCGTCGCCCAGCCCGCGGACCGCACAACGTACGCGGCGAATGGTTCGATCCCCGCGAGGTCCAGCGGCAGCGCGAACAAGACGACAATCAAGGTCAGCAGCAAGAAGCCGACCGGAAGGTATTCCAGGCCCCGCACCACGCTGGCCGGGAGCGTGATCTGAAACCGCGCAGGCCGGAAGTGGCTGAGCAGTTCCTGCGCGGCACCGTGCGGACAGATGTGATGGCAATAGAACGGCACGCGTGTCGCCCAGGGCACAAGCAAGGCGGCAGTCACCAGAAGCATCATACCCGGTGCCGTGCTCCAGGGGATGCCGGACCGCGTCCAACCCGCGAGGAGCTTTACGGCGACCAGATCACCGGCCACGAACCCGACGTACAAAACCAGCCCCACCTGATACGGACGCTTCCACCGATGCCGCCACGCCGGGCGGCCGAACGCCATCAGACTGGCGCTGACCACGACCGCCACCATGCCCCAATCCCGCCAGCCAAAGCGCAGCGGCGGACGCGCGACGATCTCATCCCGGCTCATCTGCAGGCGCGCCTTCACGCTCCGCGCGATCGCCATGCTCGTCATTGTCGCGCCGGAGACGCCTTCGATCCCGGCCGCGGCCAGATCCATTTCCGCCGCGGCGTTCCAGGTCAGACCGTTCCATTTCAGCAGGAACCGGCGATCAAGGGCGACATTCTCCACGTATTCGCGCGTGTCGTCGGATGCGTGGATTTTCAGTCCGAGGATCTTCCAGTCGCGATCGAGCACGACGAGCGCATCGGTGACCCCGCAGTAGCCGATGATGTCGGCGCACCGCGGTTGCGTGCGCACGACATAGCCGAGTTCGCGGCCCGCACGGTCGAGGACAAAGAGACCGTCCCGGGCGGAGTCATCCGGCCGCAGCGTCGCCGCGGCCGGCAAAAATTTAACCACCTCGCCCGCCGTCACCGGCGAATCACCCTGGATGCGCTGCCGCACCGCGAGGTCCCGGATCAGCCAGGCAATCAGGCAGACGATGCCGAACCGGTAGAGTTGAAGGGCAGCTCGCTTCATCGCCAAACGAACCGAGCGCGAATCCGCCCTGTTTCGCAACCCTCCAAAAGCCGGATTAGAAGACATGCCCTGGACGGAGACGCCGGCAACCGTCCCACGTCACGCGAGGATGGCCTTCACCACTTCCGCCGGCTCGACGCCCGTGAGGCGCTGGTCGAGCCCCTGGGCCTTGAAGGTGAACTTCGCGTGGTCGATGCCGAGGCAGTGCAGGATCGTGGCGTTGAGATCGTGCAGGCTCACCGGGTCGCGCACGATGTTGTACGAAAAATCATCGGTCTCGCCATGGACGATGCCGCCCTTCACTCCACCGCCCGCCAGCCAGACGGTGAAGCAACGGGGATGATGATCGCGCCCGTAGTTGGTCGTCGTGAGCGTGCCCTGGCTGTAAACTGTACGGCCAAATTCGCCCGCCCAGATGACGAGCGTGTCGTCAAGGAGACCGCGTTGCCGGAGATCCGTGACCAGCCCGTAACACGCCCGATCCGTATCCTGGCACTGGATTCGATGGTCGCCCGGCAGGTTGCCGTGCTGATCCCAGCCGCGATGCAGGATTTGCACGACGCGCACATTGCGTTCGGCCATCCGGCGGGCGAGCAGGCAGCTCGCGGCAAAGGTGCCCGGCTGTTTCACGTCCTCGCCGTAAAGGTCGAGCGTCGCCGGGCTCTCGTCGGAAAAATCCGTGAGCTCAGGCACGCTGGTCTGCATCCGAAAGGCCATCTCGTACTGCGCAATGCGCGTCAGCGTCTCCGGATCGCCATGACGCGCCTGCGCCAGGTGATTGAACTTCGCGAGCGAATCGAGCATCGCCCGCCGCGTGCCGGCGTCCACCCCATGCGGGTTTTCCAGAAAAAGCACCGGATCGCCCTGCGCCCGCAGGGCCACGCCGTTGTGGGACGAAGGCAGGAAGCCGCTGCTCCACATCCGCGTGAACAACGCCTGCGCCGAAACCTTCGGCGAAAATTTCGGCGTGAGCACAACGAAGGCCGGCAGATCGTTGTTCTCACTGCCCAGGCCGTAGGAAATCCAGGAGCCCAGGCTGGCCTTCCCGGGAATCTCACTCCCCGTCATCAGGAAGGTGCAGGCCGGATCGTGGTTGATCGCGTTGGTGTGGACGCTGCGGACCACCGCGATGTCGTCGGTGAGCTTCGCCGTCCAGGGCAGCAGCTCGCTGACCCACGTGCCGCTCTGCCCATGCTGCGCGAACTTGAAGAGCGACGGCGCGACCGGAAATCGCGTCTGCCCGCTCGTCATCGTGGTGATCCGCTGCCCCTTCCGGATCGACTCCGGCAGCTCCTGATCGAAGCGCGGCTGCAGGCCCGGCTTGTAGTCGAAGGTGTCGAGCTGTGACGGACCTCCGTTCATGTGGAGGTAGATGATCCGCTTGGCCCGGGGCGCGAAATGCGGGAAGCCCGTCAGCGCTGGATGAATCCGTGCCGGCAGCGCATCCCGGGAAAGGCCCGCGGCGGAAAGGCGCGGCGCCAGCCAGTTGAGCGCAACGCCACCCATCGCCAGCCCGGCGCCTGAGAAAAACTGCCGGCGGGTCAGGTGGTTCAGATAATCGTGACAGGGGTTCATGGGCTATGAGTTTGCCGGACTACGCGTGAATGGGCGGAGAGAACTCGAAACTTTCGCCGCGAGGCAACCTGCTGCGACCAACAAACCCTGACCGCCTATGGTGCCGCCGGAGGCGGGCAAGCTCCTGAATCCACCGCGAAGCGCTGAAAATTCGACGGACAGGATCGGTTTTCGCAGCGCGGAGCGCTGATTTCGGAATCTCAGACATCCTCGACTCCGCCGGTAATATTGTTTCGGTGCGGAATCTTTATGAGCCCCAACGGGGCGGAAAGATAACAGCCCAGGGCAAAGCCCTGGGTTTTTGTGTGCCCAAAATTCGAGCCCTGAAAGGGCGACATATTGACCGGAATGTCGCGCCCCTTCAGGGCTTATCGAATTTGCACGATGAATACCCAGGGCTTCGCCCTGGGCTGTCATATCACGCCCCGTTGGGGCGCATGAGCTCTGCAGCCGTATCATGGTACTTTCACGGTGCCAGAAGTTCGGAGCCGGTCGAAGCCGGCTCCTGGCAACGCCCTGAGATTTTCGAACGAAGATATGAAAGTCATTGCAAGTCCGACCGGCGCCTAATTGCGGGTGACCGTTTCGTCCAGGTTCAGCAGCAGGTTGGCGACCATCGTCCACGCGGCGAATTCGCCGACCGGCAGCGTCGCCACGGGCTTCGATTCGCCGTTGGCCAGCACCCGGCTCGCCGCTTCGGAGTTTTTCGCGAAATGCGCCCGGTGGCTCGCGAGTGTCTCCGCGAGCAGTTTTCGCTCGGTCGCCGTCGGGGTACGCGCCGTGACGCTGCGAAACGCGTGCTCGAGCCGGTCCGGCTCGCTGCTGGTGCGGGTGAGGATGCGTTCGGCCAAGGCGCGCGCCGCCTCGAAGTGCTGCACATCGTTCAACAGCGCGAGCGCCTGCAGCGGGGTGTTCGAGCGGGTGCGCACCACGCAAAACGTCTCGCGCGAGGGGGCGTCGAAGGTCGACATCGACGGCGCGGGTACGGTGCGTTTCCAAAACGTGTAGACACTGCGCCGATACAACGCGGCGCCGTGATCCTGCACGTAGGTCTTGGTGTTGCTGCCCCCATAGGCGACCGGTTCCCAGACGTTCACCGGCTGGTAGGGCCGCACCGGCGGCCCCCCCACTTCCGGTCGCAGCAATCCGCCCAGCGCGAGCGCCTGGTCGCGCAACACCTCGGCGTCGAGCCGCAGCCGGGGTCCGCGGGCCAGCAACTTGTTGGCCGGATCAACCTCGAGCAGATCCGGGGTCACGCGCGAGTCCTGCCGATACGTCCGCGATGTCACGATCAGGCGCACGAGTTGTTTCACATCCCACCCGGAGCGCATGAACTCGTCCGCCAGCCAGTCGAGCAATTCGGGATGGGTCGGTGGGTCGCCCTGCGCGCCGAAATCCGCCGGCGTCCGCACCAGCCCCGCGCCAAACAACTGCTGCCAAAATCGATTGACGGTCACCCGGGCCGGCAGCGGGTTCTTCGCGTCGACCAGCCAGCGGGCGAGATCGAGGCGACTGGCGCGGCGCCCGGGCGTCGTGAGCGGCGGGAGAAACGCCGGTGTGCCGGGCTCCACGCGCTCGCCGGGCTTGTCGTACTGGCCGCGGACAAGCACATGCGTCGGGTCCGGCTCGGCCCGCTCCCGCGCGATCAGCGATGCGGGCAGCGTCATTTCGTAGTGCATCTGCTCGGCCAGGAGCCGCCGCGCGGCATGGGCCTCAGGCTCGAGCGCCCCGCGCGTCGGACCGTAGATGTAATCGCGGTAAAACGTCGCGAGCCGTTTCTTTTCCCCCTCGTTTTGCTGGGTGGTCGAGACGCCGAGGAGATAAATGATGTCGTGCGGCAGGGGAACGGGTTTCATCGATCGCACATTTTCCTGCAGCGCCTTGATCCAAGCGCCCTTGGTCAGCAGCGGATCGTCGGCGGCGCTGGGGCTGGTGCAGGTCACCCCGATCCGATCCCACCACGCGGCGCCGCCGCTCTGAGCCACCCGCAGGCCGGTGTACGTTTTTTTCGGCGCGAGGCCGGCGGTGGCGGCATCGAGCTCCAGGCGCGTGTAGACACCGGCCAGCGGCATGGGGCCCGCCACGATGGCGTCTTTGACGATCTCCGGGCCAAAAGCCTCGGGGTCGCCCCAAATCACGCGCTTTGTCTTCGTCTCGGCGATCAGTTCGAGGCTGACGGCGCGCGGCGGATTTGCCGGATCACAGTTGAGATGAACAAACGCCCGCGCCGCGCTGCGCATGAGGATCGGAACTTCACCCGTGGCGAACGTGACCGGGCGCTCGACTTTTCCCTCGAGCCTTAGCGCCCGCTCACCGCCCGCCAGCGGCACCGCGGGACCCGTCCGCCACTGCCCCGGCGGCGGCGGCGCGGAATAATTCGTCGCCGTCGGGACGTCGCCATCCTCGGCCCACACGACCTCGTAGGAGACGGCTTTCGCGGGTTTCTTGGCGGGCGCGGCGTCGGCATCGGCCGGCTTGATCGCCTCGCTTCCGGTGTCCACGGGAGCGTTGACGGGAACCGGCTCGATGTCGCCAACCTGATCCGCGCGGGCGGTGAGGGCCGACTGCAACGCGGGCAAGGCGGCGGCGATCGCTTCGATGCGCTGCTGTTGCGTCGCATCCGCCAGCCACACGAGCGGGCCGGGCCGCGGGATGTTGCCATCCCAGACCCGGTCGGCGAGGCCTTTGAAAAACGCCCCCAGCGAATAATATTCCCGCTGGGTCAGAGGATCGAACTTGTGGTCGTGACACGACGCGCAATTCGCGGTGAGCCCGAGCCAAAGGGCCGCCGTCGTGTCGGTGCGGTCAGCCGTGCTGCGGGCCTCGGCCTCGGCCTCGATGGCACCGGCTTCGGAGGTCGTTAACTGATGCCGATTGTAACCGGTGGCCACAAGCTGATCGATCCGTGGGCTGGGCAGGAGGTCGCCCGCGATTTGCTCGATCGTGAATTGATCGAAGCGTTGATTGGCATTGAACGCCTGCACCACCCAGTCGCGGTAGGGCCAGATCGTGCGCACGTTGTCGAGATGCATGCCATGCGTGTCGGCATAGCGGACGGCATCCAGCCAATAGCGGCCAAAATGTTCACCGTAGCGCACCGAGCCGAGCAACCGGTCGACCGCGCGCCCGTAGGCGTCGGGCCCCCGATCCGCGAGGTAGGCATCGATTTCCTCCGTCGTGGGCGGCAACCCGGTGAGATCGAGCGTCAGGCGCCGGAGCAAGACTTCACGCGGGGCCTCGGGGGTGAGTTTGCGGGCGGATAAGCGAGAGAGGACGAAGGCGTCGACGGGGTGTTGCGCGGTGGCGGGGGACGTGGAAAGGGAGCGAGGGAGAGAAGCAGAGCGGGAGGAAACAGATTTCTTCTCTCCGTCTCTTTGTCTCTCGATCCCACCATCTGGAATCGTCGGCACGGCGGGTCGAGCGATGGGCGCAAAGGCCCAATGTTTCTGATACTCCGCGCCCTGCTGGATCCAGCGCTTGATCAGTTCCCGTTGCTCCGGTTGCAGCGGGTCGCGGCGCGATTCCGGCGGCGGCATGATCTCGTCCTCATGCGGACTGGTGACACGATGCCACAGTTCCGAATTCTCCAGGTCGCCCGGCACGATTGCCCTCACCCCCTTGCGCTCCGCCGTTGCTCCCGCCGCCGTGTCGAGGCGCAGGTTGGCCTCGCGATGTTCCGCATCGCTGCCATGGCATTTGTAGCAGTTGGCCGAAAGGATCGGCCGGATGTGCTCGTTGAAGGTGACCCTGCCCGATTCCGCCGCGACCGTGCGGAGGGCAAAAACAAGGATGAGAACGAGCAACCTGAAGCGATACGTTTGTGGGGAACGCACGCTCTACTGAAATCGCCGTTGCGCGCAGAATGACAAACGAAAAACCGCGCTTACTTCACCGGGAGCACATGCACGGCATCAATGTGCACGTTGCCGTCCGCCTTTTCGGCGCTGACCTCGACGGAGGCGGGCTGGCCGGCAACGAAACGGAACCGGCCGAGCGACACCCAGTAGCGGTCGATCGGCGGGGCCAGTTTCTGGTTCACCGTCACCCGCGTCTCGCCGTCTGCACTGCGGACGATCACCGGCGTGTTGCTGGCGCGGTTTTCGTGGGGCGCCGTGGCGAAGCGAACCTCGTAACGGCCGTCCACGGGCACGGAAAATTCGAAAACCGCCTTGATCCCCGCTCCGCGACCATAGGAGTAATCGGGGCCGACGTGGTCGAGCCCGGCACCGTGGGACCACTGGCCGGTGAGTTTCGCGGCGCGACTGTCGACGACGACGCCCTTGAGCGAGGCGAGATCGACGCCCCGGTTGGCTGCGACCGGGCGCCCTCCCGTGTCGTCCACCGGCCCCGGGGCGGGTCCGACCAGCTGAAACGAGTCCTCGACCGCATCCCGGCGGGCGCGACCCGGGAGTTGGAGCAGGGCATCGAGCTTCTTCCAGTGCTTGAGGTAGACGTCGCGCGGCGTGCACTGGTTCTGAACCGCGATGGCCGCGGCCTTGCCCACGACCTCGCCCATCATGCCGATGGTCTTCATCACCCGCACGGTGCCAAGCGCCTGGTCGGTGACGCTGATGTTTCGACCGGCCATGAACATGTTCTCGATGTTGACCGAGTAGAGGGAGCGATAGGGAATCGGATAGCCAAAGGTCCGGTCGACCCTGCCGTCATGCCGCGCGACGGAGATGAACGGATTGTCGGGAAATTTCGTCGCAAACTCCGCCTTCGGAAAATGCAGGTCGATGCTCCAGGTGCTCGGCACGCAGCCGTCGGGGAAGTCGCGCTTGGTCACGACATCCTCCTGTGTGAGCATCACATCGCCGACGATGCGGCGCGATTCCCGCGTGCCCCCGACGTAGGCGACCCAGTCGAGTTTCGCATTCGGGTGCTCGGCCGCGCCGTCGCGGTTCTTCATCGCGTTGAAGGCGCCGTAGACCGCGCGGAGGTTCCAATCGCGGATGGTCTCGAGATCGTTGATCGGATGCTTGTTGAAGCCGCTCTCCCAGAACCATGGGCCCTTGCCAAATTTGGCCGCGTTCAATCCGGTGCCCGCACCCTCCTTGGGGTAGGGAAAATCGTCCATCGTCAGATCGAGCGCCCAGGGCGTCTGGGGGAATGAACGCGGCGTCTCCGCGTGGCTCCAGACCCACATGTTGCTCATGCCCATGAGATCCTTGAGCTCGATTTCATACTTGGCGCCGGCGAGGTGGGCGAGGTTGCCGTGGCCGGTGCAGTCGACGAAGAACTGCCCGCGGAATTTCTTCTCCCGGCTGGTCACCGTGTTGAGCGAGGTCACCGAGACGATTTTGCCGTCCTTGGTGGCGGCGGCGTAGACGTGCTCGTTGAGGAAGAGCCGGATGTTCTTCTCGGCGCGGACGTGCGCCTCCTTTTGCGCGTCGCCGAATTCCTCATACGTGCCGGGCGAGTTCTTCGCCTTGTCGGCGAACTCCTCGATCATCTCGCCGATGTGCGGGTACTTGCCGCGGCGGATGAGGCCCATCGCCCACACGCGGATCTCCGAGCTGCCATTGCCGCCGAGCACGGGCCGGTTCTGGATCAGCGCCACCTTCAGGCCCATGCGCGCGGCGGAAATCGCACTGCCCATGCCACCGTAGCCGCCGCCGACGACGACCAGATCGAACTCGCCCATGTCGTCAGGCGCCGGAGGCAGGCCAAGGGAGGCCTTGCGCCAGGCCGAAAGCGGCGCCGTGTCGTTCGGCGGGGCCGCCTGCAGGTCGGTCGTGAAATAGAGGGCGTCGCACCGGCCGTCGAAACCCATCAGGTCGTGGAGCGCGAGCGTGGCCTGCGCTTGGGTGATGTTGACGGTGCCGCCATCGTGCCAGAACCAGTCTGCGCCCTTCGTGCCGAACGTCTCGGCCAGCGGCTGGCCATCGACGAGCACTTGGAATTTTCCCGGCGTGCCCGTCGCCTTCCAATGAGCGACCCAGTCCTTGGTGCGCACCCAAACGCGATAGGTGCCCGTCCGGGGAAACTGCACGGTGGTCGAGGCGTCCTTGACCGGCTGGCCGAGCCCGTGGGCAATCAGATACGGCGACCCCATGAGGTCGATGAACTGGGTGTCAAGCGACCAGCCGCCTGGATTTTGGAAGCTCTCGGCCTCGATTAGTAGTTGATCGGCGGCGCGGCCGGGCAAACACGTCAGCAACGCGAACGAGAGGAGGGGCAGAATGCGTTTCATAGGGTGCGTGGGAAAAGGATCGGAAGTACCAATCGTCAGGGCAAGCCCCGAGGCATTCGGAGCACAAAGATCGGAGGCCGATTGTGGCCCGCAAGGCGCACGGTCAATTCTCGTCGGCCGGACGGGTGCTTTTCGGGCTTTTTTTGCGGCCATCAAAATCGTCTCAGCCGTGGACAATGTAGATCGATAGTAGCCCACCGCAGCACAAGGCCGCAGCCAAACGATCAGCCAAGACATTTAACTGCGGAGAGTGCGGATGGCCCCGAAACTGCGCTTGTAGGGGCCTCTTTCCTCCAGGGAAACGATCGTTTCCCTTTATCAATTAACGCCCGGTCGCGGCGACGGTTCTCCCGGCTTCGGTTCCCAGCCGCCGGGTCGGCGGTTCACCGAAGGATCATAAAGGGATGATAAAAGGATCCCGGGGCCCAAGCGCCCGTCCGCAGAACGGAGGGCCGTACCATGTCTAAGCTCAAACTCAATGGTCTATTCATCGAGGAAATGCGCGGTGCCCATGGCGACGCCGTGGTAAAGACGCTCCATGGCCGGACCTTCACGTCGCGCCGGCCGACGCCGTCCAACCGCGGACCCAGCGCCGCTCAGCTCGACGTGCGGGAAAAGTTCAAGGAGGCCAATGGTTACGCCACGCGTGTCCTCCGCGACCCGGCGGCGCGCGCCGTCTACGAGCGCGTCGCGAAGAGCAAGGGGACGTCTCCGCTCGCCCAGGCGATGGGCGACTGGCTGCGTCCGCCGAACATCCGGCCGCTCAACCTGGCTGATTACCGCGGCCGGGTGGGCGACCAGATCCACGTGTCTGCGACGGACGATACCGAAATCGTCGCGGTGACGATCCAGATTCGTTCCGCGAGCAACGCGATCATCGAGGAGGGTCCAGCCACGCTGCTTGATCAAGCGTGGACGTATACCGGCAAGACGGCGTTGCCCGTCGGGCTGGCGGTGACGATCGCGGCGACGGCCAAAGATCGCCCTGGCCAGCGTGCCGTCACCGAGGCGTCGCTCACGCCGCACGCGTGAACGAAGGTTAGTTGAGCCGTCGGCAAGGATCCACCGGCGGCTCATCTCTCCGCAATGCTCAACTCGACCCGCCCAACTCCTATCAACCTTCAACGCGCCAGCCTCGCCGGCGCCCTCCCTTGGACAGAGGAATCCTTCCTCCCTTCATTAACAATGTCCGAGGACGCGTCGGCGACCTCGTGTTTCGAAACCTCAAGGGCCGCACCTTCGCCTCGCGCCGGCCGGATCTGACCCGCGTGAAACCGACAGAGCGGCAGCTCGAACAGCGCGCGCGTTTCCGCGCGGCGCGCAAGATTCGGACAGGGTCAGGGCGATCGACGATCGAGACTCCATTTTCCCCGCTCAAGACGCCCCCGAACATCGATCGGCCTGGCCCCGTTTTTCCTGCCGGCGCGCCTTCTACCTCCGATTGGCGGCCAACGCGAAGAAACCGGTGTTGCGGTCGCGATGCGCGACATCTTCACCTCCCCGGCCGGTCAATTTGGGTCGGGTGGGCGTTAGTGGGCAAACATGCGGAGCCTCGCACTTTGGTCACGGACTGGGTTGTTACAGAGAACTTGACTTGTGGCCCACGCGATTTTCTCGGTGTAGCCGATTGGTAATGCCCCCTCGTCCGTTGTGTTGCCTTAGCGGATTTCGGAAGACGGCAAGAGATGCGCGCTGGCTGGCACGGTTGAAAAGGGGTGCCGGGTGAAACCTGACCCCATCGAGCACCCTCCTGGCTCGGTTGAAAAGGGGTGCCGGGTGAAACCTGACCCCATCGAGCACCCGGCATAGTCCGGAACCCGGCATAGGCGGTAATCGCGCTCGTACGGGACTGTGGGGGGCGTCGTCCGGCTTCGGGCCGGACGGCCCTATCCCGGAACCAGCGAGAAAGCGGACCTGAAGGGCCGTTGGTTTGCCCTTGCAAGCGAACGGTCGCGCCGCATTCCGACAACTGGTCCATGCGAGACACCGTTTCATTCATTAACCTGCTGCGGCTCGCGGTTGCGCTGGCGCTGGCGCCTTTCGCTCCGGAGCGGTTGGGAGCGCAGGAGACCATTTATAAGCTCAGTGGTCGCATCATGGATACCAGCGACAACTGGCTGCCGGACGTGACGGTGGCGTTGCGCCACGCGGGTGTGGTCGCGAAGTCGGATGCCAACGGCCTGTTCGAGCTTCGGTTTTCGGCGAAGGGGCCGCTGGCGGCGGGCAAGGGCGGGACGCTGGATGTCCTCGAACTCAAGAAGGACGGTTTTCGCGGGCGGGCGATCGAGATCAAGGACGCAACGTATTTCGTCCGGCCGGTGGTGGAGAAGATGGAGCGAAACCCGGCTGCCTCTGACACGATTGGTTTCACCGTGCTCATGCCGGTGTCCGGCTCGATCCATGGTATGCCGCGCCTGCTCGGCCCCGGGCCCCAGAATGATTTTTCGGCGGAGCGGCTAAGAACCGCGCTGGAGACGATCGCCGCCCGGCATGACGGCGCCACGGCCGAAGCCCGGTTCCACGCTTATATGCCGAAAGAGGTCCGGCGCCTGAAAGCGGCATTCCTGATTTCGCGGCACGGCATGGGTACCATCGATCACCCGGTCCTGCGACGGTTTGCGGACGAGGACTCCGTGGGCTTGGTTGGGGTGGAGGGCGCGCCCGTGCAGCGTGGCTGTTACCCGTTGAACCTGCTCGACGAGCCGCTGCAACGGCTCGGCCAGTTGAGCGGGCACCCCGAACTCGCCACGGTTCCGGTCCTCACCTTTGGCCACTCCAACGGCACCGGATTTGCGACGGTGTATGCGTCCGGGCGTCCGGAACGGTTGATCGGTTGGATTTCCTATCACTCCGGCTATGACTGGCAGTTGCTACTGCCAGGGGTGGAGCAGGCCCCGGGACTGGTCATGCACGGGCACCTCGATCGCTGGCTGGATAACGGCCAGGAGCAGGCGGTTCAAAACTTGCGCCGCCAGCGCAACGCCCCGGTGGGGATGATGCTGGAGGCAAATGTCGGTCACGGTCCCGTGGATACGGTGGCGACGTGGCAGTTCGTGGTCGCGTTCTGCCGGGCGGCCATGCGCAGCCGGCTCGGTGACGGCGACCAACTGCGGCCCGTCGTGATCGCGAACGGATGGCTCGGTGGCCGGTACGATCGCCGCGTGGGCGGTCAGCAGGAACTGCCGGTCGCACCCTACGCCGCCTTCGCCGGCGACGCGTCAACGTTGAACTGGCTGCCCGATCGCGAGTTTGCGGAAATCTGGCAACGTTACGGCAAGACCAGTCCCCGCTGAATGGGAATGCTCAGGCCCTGAGGGTCGTTGGAAGTGACATGGGGGACAAACCGAAGGGGTCGGCGCATGTGGTCTGTGCTCGGAAATCACTTCTGGCTGCGCAGCCAAGCGCTCAGATTACGACTCACTTCGTCCCGGGCTCCGAGATGCAGACACCAGCCTCCGATTCCATCCGCAATTTGCGCGCCATGCTCCAAAATCTGCTCGCTCCAGCATTCGCGAAAAGCCGTCTTCCGTAATTTCTCGGTAATCATTACCACAGACCACATGCGCCGCCCCCTTCGGATCGTGCCCTGCGTTTGCCGGTCCGTTCCCCCGAAAAAATTCGAAGTAAGCAATATCCTCTGCCCGGTCCCGCGCCTTTGCGGGCGGGGGCGATCCTTGCGACAAAAAGTCGTTAACCCTGCAAAGTTGTCGCTCTTGATTTACATTTTATTAATCGTCGCATGAACCCTGCAACCGCTTCCTTCAGCCGCCGCGACTTCTTCCGTGGTGGTCTGAGTTCCCGTTCCGCAACCGTCGCTCCGGCGCGCTTTCTTGGGCCCACCACCACCCTGCCCGGCGGCGTTCCGACGCATGATCGCACCAGCCGGCGCTTTCCCGACTGCGTGGTGCGTGGGCACCTCGATTCCTCCTACCGCCTGGTGTCTGATCTGATTGCGGATCAGCGCGTGATGATTGGATTGATCTACACCCGCTGCGACGGGATCTGCCCGACGACGACCAGAAACATGCTCGCGGCACGCAAGATCCTCGAGCAGCGCGAACAAGCTCCGTTCAGGATGATCACGCTCTCGATCGATCCGGAGCGCGACACGCCCGACGATCTCCACCGCTACGCAGCCAAGAACCAAGCGGCGCAGTTCGAGAACTGGCAGTTCGTCGTCGCCTCCCCTGCCGACACGCTCGCCTTGCGCCGCTCCCTGCGGCTGATCGACCCCAATCCCGAGCGCGATCGTAAACTGAACACTCATTCTGGCGTGCTCATCCTCGGCAACGACACCACCAATCGCTGGGGAGGCATCCCTGCCGCGGCCGAGCCGATTCATATCGCCAATCTGTTCGAGCGCACCGCCCGGACTACCTCGCTGCAAGAATACGCCGGATTCGGCAAACCCTCCGCCTGAGGTCGCCGCAACCCCGAGCGCGCCCCGTCAGGCGACGGGGCGCGCTCGATTACCCCAATTTTCATCATGTCCTTGCTTCGTCTCAGCCTCACTGCGTCTGCGCTTATTTTCGCGCAAATCGGGCTCGCCCAAACCCCGGTCAAGCTCGTGCCCGCGCTCCCGGCCGACCCCACGACGCTCAAGACGAATGTCAAAACCGACTCGGGTGAAATTTTCGGACCCAAAGGCGCTTTGCTTCCCGATCTCGGCCCCGGTGTCGAATTGCCGGATGCCCCGGAGTTCGCGGCCGATGAACCGTTCGAGGCGCGGAAACTGTCCCTCCGCCGGGTGCCGGTGCCCAAGCCGTCGAACTTGGCCGATTTTGTCGCCGACGAGAAGGCCGCCCTCGTCTTGGGCAAGGCGTTGTTTTGGGACATGCAGGTGGGCAGCGATGGCGTGATGGCTTGTGCCAGCTGCCACTTCCACGCGGGCGCCGATAACCGCTCCCGCGCCCAACTAAGCCCCGGGCTTTTGCGCGTTTCCCCGACTGGCATGAGCAGCCCGGATACGACCTTTCAGTCCGGCACCACGACCCGCCAGCTCCGGCCCGAGGACTTTCCCTTTCACAAGCTGCTCGCTCCCGATAACCGCAATTCAACGGTTCTGAGTGATTCGAATGACGTCGTAGGCTCGCAGGGCGTGTCCAATACTCGATACGCCAGGCTCGTCTCCGAAAAAGGCGCTATCGAAGAGTTGAACGTAACCGTGAATGACAAGGTTTTCACGTCGGGTTCTAGCAACCTGCGCCGCGTCACTCCGCGCAATGCGCCGAGCGTGATCAACGCGGTGTTTAATGTGCGCAATTTCTGGGACGGCCGGGCCCAGCGCGTGTTCAACGGCGTCAACTCGTGGGGTGGGCGGGACGCCGGCGCGACCGTCTGGCGGGCGTCCGTCCCGGGCCTGCTCGCCAAGGTCAAGATCGCCCTCGACCGCTCCAGTCTGGCTTCGCAGGCCGTCGGTCCCGCGCTCTCCAGTTTCGAAATGTCGTCGGCCGGCCGGGAATTTCCCGATCTGGGCAAACGCCTCCTTCGATCGCGGCCCCTCGCGAATCAGCAGGTACACGCCTCCGACAGCGTCCTCGCGTCCCTCGCGGCCACCCGGGGCGGCCTCACCACCGCCACCTATGCCGAGCTGGTACGCGCGGCGTTTCGCCCGGAATGGTGGCAGGGCACGGGCGTGATTAGCGACGACGGCTCGGTCCTTGAGTCCGAGAAGCAGGAGCGCCGCCGGGTGGCCTCCGCCAACGGACTCGACAAACTGGACGACGACGACGCCAAGTTTCTCACGACCTCCTCCTTCTCCACCTACTCCCAAATGGAGGCGAACTTCAGCCTCTTTTTCGGCCTGGCGATCCAGATCTATGAGTCGACCCTGGTCTCGAACGACGCGCCGATCGACCGTTATGCCGAAGGGGATACGAAGGCTTTGACGCCCCTCCAACTGCAGGGTTTGGGACTGTTCAACAAGAAAGCCCGCTGCGCCGCTTGCCATGCCGGGGCCACCTTTACGGCTGCGGCGCTCGTCGAGGCGACGGAGCAGCGCGTCGAACTCGGCGAGCTCATCCCCAAATCCCTCGGCGTCTATGATGCCGGTCTTACTTTCCGCACTCTAGGAACGTGATATCGCGCCAAGGATCCGATCCGTTTTTTTGAGGGAGAGCTGCTCCAGCTTGCGGACGAGACCGCGGAGCTGACGGTGGTTTTGGCTCCAGGCTTCGCA